>JBKICP010000048.1:0-18953 GCA_046567085.1 Acidobacteriota bacterium | reverse complement strand
TGACACCGGAGGATGCCGAGCGGTTTCGGGAGTTCGGCGGGGCTCGGCCGGAGATGCCCGCTCGCATTGGTGCGCGTCGGGCCTTTTTCGCGGCCCTGCAGAAAAGCGTGGCGGAGCGAAAAGCTGTTCGTCCCGCGCTGGTACCACTCGCGCGGCTCGCCATTCCGTTCCTTGCTCTTACCTGTGTCATGCTGGGCGTCATTGGGATTCTCTGGCGCGCTAACCAGGATCTCAACAGGAAGATTGCCGGACTCCGCGCGGAAAAAGCGCTTCATCTGGCTGTCGCTGCGCCGGTGAGCCCGGCACCGAGTCAGGGGGGCCAGATCGCAACGCTGTTCTTTCCTCTGAATGCGACGCGCGGAAGCGCACCGGAAGGGCCGCTGCGCCTGCATCTGGGGGCGAGCTCGGTCGTCGCGCTGGAAGTTGCTACGCCGCCCGAATCGCCGGGACCCTGGGTGGTGACAATTGCCGACTCGAGAGGACGCAGAATTGTGCAGAGCGGCATCAAGCCCCTCCACATCGCGAGTCTTTCGTTTGCTCGCATCGATCTGGACTCCTCAGCCCTGCAGCCTGGAGCGTACAGCGTAACCCTCACCACGCAATCCGGTGCCCGGGTGATCCAGTCCTGGATGCTGCTCGTCAGCCGGTAGTCCTCACCGGGGCGCTCTCTGAGATGTTGTCTCGGGCGATGCCATGACGTTTCCTGGAACAGATCGTCTTGTTCCGTCACTCCGAGTAGAAGCACCCCAGATTGTCCTGTCCGGTAACGGACGGCGATGACGCTTTCCGTCGCGATCCATCCCCAGGATCGGCCAGCTTTCGAGGAGTGTTCCATGTGGGATCGCCTTGCGTTCACGGTGCGCACCGTCGCGGCCAACTGGCTGCTGCTCACTTTCATCCTGGTCACCCTGGGGGCATGGATCGCCCAGCGGAAGATCGCCAGTCCTGTGTTCAGGAAGCGGGCTCGACGAGTCTACAGCAGCGCCGTGATGGGTACCCTGCTGATCCTGTTCGGAGTGGGCTGCGACTCGTGTTCCGGATGCATGTCCCACATCATGGAGGGATACGCTGCTTTCAAGAGCGCAGAACTCGCCCGAAAAGGCAAGACGAACGTCGTGCACGGCCTCGTACGCCCACTGCCGGCAGCGACCTCGGCCAACGCGTTTACCAGCACGCCGTATCTGCCCTTCATGGGGAATGTGACCTTGCTGCTGCCCGATGTGGACACCACCAGCCAGCAGATCTACGCGGCAGGCCTGCTTCGCCAGTCCGACTGCAGCCTGACGGAATACTTCCTCACCAACTACGATCAGACGGCCAATACCTTCAGCACGCAGGCCACGTATCCGAACTATCAGGCCACTTTGCGGGCGCTCGCCCAGCTTCCGCCGAAGGCCGGCAGTTTCCCCAGCGGCTGCAAGGATTCCACGCTCGGCATCGCTTCCAGTGCCGGCGTGGTGCTGGGACTCACGACGGACGGCAGCAAGTACATCGCAGCGGGCATCGATCCGTTCAACGATGATCTGCTCACGGGCACCATCGACCTGACAAACGGCACGATCGTGCAGAACACCGTCAGTTCGATCACGAATGCCGCGGCGGTGGCCACGGCCGACCTGAACGGCGATGGCAGGAACGACCTGATCGTTGCCGCCAATACGAACAGCGGCGCCGGCCAACTCTACGTGTTTCTGAGCAACGGCGACGGCACCTTTCAGACGCCAGTCGCCTACGCGGCCACCACCAACGCCATCGTGGGCTTCACCGCGGACGACGTGAACGGCGACGGCCAGCTCGACCTCATCGCCACAGGCAATTACTCCGGCGTGGAGACGCTGCTCGGCAAAGGCGACGGAACGTTCCAGACGGCCGTCGCGAGTTCGGTCACGGGCGCAGCCTCTCTGGCCACCGGCGATTTCAACGGCGACGGCAAGAAAGACCTGGTGCTGTCGAATGGCTCGATTCTGCTCGGCAAGGGCGACGGCACCTTCGCGGCGGCCGCTTTTACGCTGTCCCTGCGACTCGGCACGAACGCCGCGGTGGGATCGGTGGCGGTCGGCGACTTCAACAACGACGGCAAGCTCGATGTGGCCATCAATATTCCCGGCGGACCGTACATTAGCGTGTTCAACGGCAAGGGCGACGGGACATTCACCGCCGGGCCGAGCTACGCGAACATCAGCGATTCGAGCGACCTCACCGTGACGGATCTCGACGGCGACGGCCATCTGGACCTGATTTCCGGCATAGGCGGCGCCGGAGCCTACGGTCCTTCGGTTGGCACGCACACCGGGCTCATCAATATCCTCATGGGCAACGGCGATGGCACATTTCAGGGCGCGCCGTCCTTCCCGGGTGCAGCGGCACCCCTTTACACCGGATCGAGCAGTCCGGCGCAGGCCTTGGCCGTCGGCGATTTCAATGGGGATGGCAAGGCCGACATCCTTGGCTCCGCAGCATCCATCACGGGCGGCTTGGTCGCGCCCGGCGGACTGGAACTACTGAGCGGCGATGGCTCCGGCCAGTTCACGGCCAGCGCGCCCATCGGCTCCAGTTCGCCGACGATCATCGTCGCGGGGGACATGAACGGGGATCACAAGCTCGATGCAGTCTTTGCCGACGGCTCGCCCAGCGGGGGCGCCACGAATCTCGGCATTGCCCTGGGCGATGGCAGCGGCGGCTTCGGCGCGGTCACCGACTACGCGATCCCCAACTCGGTCCCAATTGCCAATATTGTCACCGGCGATTTCACCGGCGACGGCAAGCCCGATGTAGTGGTGACGACCAGCGGTGCCCTCACCAGCGGGCCGAACAGCATCTACCTTTTCACGAACAACGGTGACGGGACCCTGGCCGCCCCGGTCGCGATCGATGCGCCAACCAACACCCCTGTAGGCCTGGCCGCCGGCGACCTGAATGGCGACGGCAAACTCGACTTCGTCATCACCACTGCATCCAACTCCAGCGCCAACACGACGGGCGCGCTCCTGGTGTACCTCAACCAGGGCAGCGGCTCGTTCGCACCGCCGGCCAGCCTTAGTCCCGGTTACAATCCCGGGCCGGTCACTATCGGCGACCTGAACGGCGACGGCAAGCTCGACATCGTGGTGGCGAGCACCGATCAGAACTACACCGCCGGCACGCTGAGCGTGTATCTCGGTAAGGGGGACGGCACCTTCGCCACGCCGCAGACGCTGCAGGCGCCCAATGTGGCAGCGGGGAATACGCTTTCGATCGCGGACATGGATGGCGACGGACACGCCGATGTGATCTGGGGCAACACGCTGCCGATGATTGCCTTCGGCGACGGTACGGGCGCACTGCAGGGCCCCACGGGTCTGGCACTGAGTTCCGTCGCGCAAACGCTGGTGCCTGTGGATCTGAACGGGGACGGACACCCGGACCTCGTCTCCGTCTGCAATAACTCGATCAATGTGTTCATGAGTTTGTATGGCACGGCACTGGCGTCGCCCGTTGCCACCGGTACGGCTCTGACCGTCAGCCCCAACCCTGCCACGGCGGACCAGTCCATCACCTTCTCGGCAACCGTGACGCCGGCGAGCGGTTCCGCGCCCCCGACTGGCACGGTCGCCTTCATGAACGGCACTACGCAACTCGGCTCCGGCACTCTCGATGCGACCGGCAAAGCGACCTTCTCGACCAGCAACCTCGCGGCCGGAACGTACTCCGTCACGGCGGTTTACGCCGGCGATACGAACTTCGGTGGCAGCACCTCGCCGGCGGTTTCACTGACGGTGAACACGGTGGCCGGGCTCGTCGCTACAGCCTCCAGCCTGACCATCAGCCCGAATCCCGCGACGGTGGGCCAGACGGTAATGCTGACTGCCACAGTGACGCGGGCCAGCGGCACAGCGATACCCACCGGCAGCGTTGCCTTCATGAACGGCAGCACGCAACTCGGCACGGGCCCCCTGGATGGGAGCGGCAAAGCAACCTACTCCACGAGCAGCCCAACTGCGGGAACCTATTCGGTGACTGCCGTCTACGGCGGCGACACCAACTTCAGCGGCAGCACATCATCGGCCGTTTCACTGACCGTCAATACGGCGACGAGTCCAGGGGACTTCACCCTCGGCACAAGCGCCTCAGCGCTGACCGTGACAAAAGGGCAGAGCGGGACGTTGACCATGACCGTCACCCCGCAAAACGGATTCAGCCAAAGTGTGTCCTTCGCCTGTTCCGGCTTGCCGAGCGAGTCGACGTGCAGCTTCTCGCCGGTGACGGTCACTCCGTCCGGCAGCACGGCGGCCACCACAACCATGACAATCGCCACGACCGCAGCCACCACCGGCGCACTCGTCTGGCCGCTGACCGGTGGATTTACCTTTGCCTTTGCTTTCTTCTTTGCCCGCAGAAGAAACCTTCTGCCCGGACTGCTCTGCCTTTTAATTCTCGGCGGGATTGGGATGACCGCTCTCGGTTGCGGGGGCGGGAGTCACAAATCATCCGCAGGCAGCGGGGGCGACCCCGGAACTCCAACCGGAAACAGCACCGTGACGATTGCCGCGACCTCCGGAAGCGGGGCCGGGGCGATTACCCATTCCACCACCGTGACGCTGACCGTGCAGTAGATCGACGCTGAGGGCGCCTGTGCGTCAGATTTTTCCGACGGAGCCAGTTTCCTCGGGTCTACGGCAGCTTCAGCGGCGGAATCAGCTTACGAATTCGCGATTGATGGCCGGTACACGGGTCAAAATCGTTGATAACGGCAACCCTGCCGATCAGCTTCCCAGCACGACCTGGGTGAATTCTCGCTCCCTTGCCTACTGGGGAGAGGCCGCCTCTTCGGCGTTAAACGGATCGATACTCGATCCCCCCTTCAGGCACTCCGGACCTGCCGGTATCCCACCCGCGGTCTGGCACGCCGTATCCATCACGCCTCCTGGCATGCTGCGAACCGTGCGGTCGATCTCCTTCTGCATGCGGATGGCTCGGGCTTCCACGGCCGCGTAGCCCTGCCCTTTGTCGGCGGCCTGATCGAACAGGTCCAGCGCCCGTGTAAGATCCTGCGTCACGCCACGCCCGTGCTCATACATCAGTCCCAGAAAGAACATCGCGTCCGCATTCCCCTGCGCCGCCGCCTTGTTCAGCCACATCAGCGCCGTTGCATAATTCCGCTGCTCTCCCACGCCCTCGTAGTACGCCTTGCCCAGCAGCGCCTCCGCGCTCGCACTGCCCTGTCGGGCCCGCTCCTCGGCGCTCTGCAGCGCGTCGGCATAGTGCCCGGCCTGCCACGCCGCCGTGAAGGCCAGGGCATCCGGATCCGCCGTGATCTTTTGTGCGAATCGCTTGTCGGGACCCTGCTTGACCTGTTCCCGCAGCTGTGCGGCGCGGGCTCGATCCACCGGCCCACCCACTCCTGCATCCAGCATCAGCGCCAGGTTACCCATGGCATACTCGTCGCCCTTCTCCGATGCCCGTTCTAACCAGGTTCGCGACTGGCGAAACCGCTCTTCCGCCCGTGCCCGCTCCTGCGGTGGAATCGGCGTCGTATTCACACCGGGATCAATCCCCCCCGCGATCGTCACTCCCCGCTGGTAGTAGTACCGTCCCAGAAACTCCATCGCCATCGCGTTTCCGTGACTGGCCGCAGCCTGCAGCCAGCGTTCGCACTGCGCATAATCGCCCGTCCCCGGCGGGTTCAGATGTTCGTACAGCATCGCGCCCAGCCCGAACTCTCCGTCCGGCTCCCCCTTTTGCGCAGCGATCGAATATTGCTGCCATGCCGTCACGTAGTCCTTGCGGCTCATCGCTGCCAGCGCTGCGTTCACGTCCGCCGAGAGTGATGGGTCGGGCACATATTTGCCGGCCTGGCCCTGCTCCGCCGGAGCGCCCGCGCTCCACTCCTCCGTCCCCGGTCTGCCGCTCGGCGTATACCCGGTTGCGTTATGAGCCGCAATGTTGGCATCGATATGCTTCGTGCCAGGCGCCGGTCCGCCCCCCGGCGGGGCAGTCGCCGGGCCGGTTCCCGAGTTCGTTATCGGCGCCCCTTCTGCATCCTTGATCCGCCGCCACGTCACAATCTGGCCTGCGGAATTCGTGCACACCGCCGTGTTGCTGTCTTTGAAGTAGTAGACCCCGCCGGCATTCGGAGCGGGTGCGCTGGTGTGGTAGATTCCGTTCTTCGCCGAGAATGTCCCCTCTCCCGCTGGCGTGTCACCGCTGGGCGATCGCACAAAGTTCCGGTATCCGTTCTCATCGTGGATCGAAATCACCGTGTAGAGCTGCCCGTTCACGAGAATGTGCGCCTGCCAGGTCCCATAGAACCGGGCTGTGTCCTCGGCGGCGCGCGCTGCGGGAGCCAGCAGCAAAACTGCGGCCACGAATTGGATACCCAGCCAAAAACCGGCCCCACGTCTCCAGCCGCTTCCCGACCGGTTGCCCACCACTTTCCCATCCCGTCTCAATCGCCACCTCCGCCTGATGATTAGAGTGACGAATTCTCTCATTTTGTTCCGTAGATAGAGAAGAAGAGACTGCCTCGCCCCAAAATTACACGCCCTCTCCAGCCATTCGGGCCACCAAAGGTTATGAGAGTGATCGACGAACACAGCGCGAAGACCATCGGTGACGGACGTAAAGATCGCGTGACGACGCTCGCGAGACATCACCCAAAGGTAGAATATGGCCATGCCGACGAAGTCAGCACGATTAAGCAGTCGGGCATGCCACTTGCGCGGGATCATCTCGTAAATATCTTTAGCCTGGTTCACGATCCGCGACGCGTAATGTTCTCCTGGGATTTCTTCAGCTGAGTCCTCCGGGCTCGCCCATGCTGGATCTGAACTCCCGCAGGACGATTCGTTTTGAACGAGCATGGGACGCCACTCCGCGACCGGCAGACCCAACCGACTTGCAAGCAGACCCGCCAGGGCTTCCGATGCTCGCATCGCGGGTGTGTACGCCTGATGAAGCGTCTTGAGCGCGTACAACTAGCCATCAGAGCCTGAGACCAGGAGGGCGCGGGAACTTCCATTCAACCGCCGATGGATAGCAGTGTGTCGTTAAAGCCTTTGCACTGTAGAGATCTGAGGGGGTGTTTGAGCGCAGCTTCTGCGGGAAAAAACGTGGGCACGGTATGGCCACAAGGCCGTTTTACGGCCAGTGGACTGGATTTGTAAACCCTCCCCGACTTCCGTTCCTTTTCCGGCCTCGGTGAGGAAGATCGCTCCCACACACCTGATTTCTCCGGTCAATGGGGCGTTGGCCGATTCATTCGGTGCAGAGGGGAATCCACGAGAACAACTCACCCCGCTGCCATTGACATTCTATCCATAGACTATCTATGGTACGAGCATGGCCAAGACGGAACTGATGCCGGGGACGCTGGACATGCTGATTCTGACGACACTGACGCGTGCCCCACTGCACGGCTATGCGATTGCCCAGTCGATCAAGCGGATCTCGGACGATGTGCTCACGGTGGAAGAAGGCTCGCTCTATCCGGCGTTGCAGCGGCTGCTGCTGCAGGGGTGGGTAAAAGCCGAGTGGAGAAGGACGGAAACGAATCGGCGGGCTCGGTTCTACACGCTGACGGCCGCCGGCAGAAAGCAACTGGGGCTGGAGGTATCGCAGTTCCGGCAGACGATCGCGGCGATCAGCCGAGTGCTCGAGGACGCCGAGGAGGTGGGATGAACGTGTTCGCGCGATGGCTCAGAAAATTGGCTGCGCTCACGGGGCGCACACGGTTCGATGGGGAATTGGACGAGGAGATGGCGTTTCATCGCGAGCAGATGGCGCGCGACCTGGAAGAGCGGGGGATATCGCGTGAGGAGGCGCGGTACGCCGCGATACGACAGTTCGGGAATGCGACGCGGTTGCGGGAGCGGAGCCGCGAGGTGATGGGGTTCCGGTGGGAATCGGTGGCGCTGGATGTCCGCTTCGCGTTCCGGCAGATGGGGCGGAGCCCTGGATTTGCCCTGACAGCGGTGCTGATGCTGGCGCTGGGCATGGGAGCGAGCACGGCGATCTTCGGGTTTGTGGATGCGGCGCTGATTCAGCCGCTGCCGTATGCGCAGCCGAATCGGCTGGTGGCGGTGGATGAGAGCGAGTCGGCATTTCCGCGGTCGAATCTGTCGCGCTACGACTATGACGACTGGAAGCGGATGAATCACTCGCTGGCGTCGCTGGACGTGTACAACGGCACGGGCTATCTGCTGCGGATGGGACCGGTGGCGGAGCCGGTGCCGGCGGCGCGGGTGAGCGCAGGATTCTTTCACACGCTGGGCGTGCAGCCCATTCTGGGGCGGGATTTTCGTCCGGGCGAGGATGCGCCGGGGCAGCCGAAGATCGTGATGCTTCCGTATGGGACCTGGAAGACGCGGTTCGACGGGCGGCGGGACGTGATCGGGCAGCAGGTGAATCTGAGCGGCGACGAATACACGATTGTGGGTGTCCTGCCGCGGAGTTTTGCGTTTGCGCCGCGGGCGAATGCGCAGTTCTGGGTGCCACTGCTGGACCGGAGGGCGGGGTGCGAGGATCGGCGAAGCTGCCACGATCTGGACGGTGTAGGGCGACTGAAAGCGGGGGTGACGGAGCAGCAGGCCCTGGCGGACCTGAGGAACGTGGCGGCGCAGTTGGCGCGGCAATATCCCGGTTCGAACACCGGGCAGGGCGCGAGCCTGGAGCCGCTGTCGGAGCTGATCGTGGGTAGAGTGCGGCCCATCCTGCTGACTCTATTGGCTGGCGCGGGACTGCTGTTACTGATTGCATGCGTGAATGTGGCGAGCCTGTTGCTGGTGCGCGCGGAAAAACGGCGGCGGGAGATTGCAGTACGGGGCGCGCTGGGCGCGACACCGGCGCGGCTGGTGCGGCAGTTTGTGACGGAAGGATTGCTGCTCGCTGTAGCGGGTTGCGGCGGTGGGCTGCTGGTGGCGGGCGGCCTGATGGCGCTGCTGACGCGGATTGTGCCGAAGGCGATGGCCGAGGGCATGCCGTTCATGGGCGTTGTTGGGCTAAATGGGCACACGATTTTGTTTGCGGTGGGCGTCGCCATTCTGGCGGCGTTGCTGCTGGCGGCGATTCCGGCATTGCGGATGCAACTGACGGACTTGCACGAGGGGCTGAACGAAGGCGCGCGGGGCACGGCGGGACAGTTCTGGCGACGGTTGGGGGCGAACCTGGTGGTGGTGGAGCTGGCGGTGGCGGTGGTGCTGCTGGCTGGTGCGGGTCTGCTGGGGAAAAGTCTGTATCGGCTTCTGCATGTGGACCTGGGGTTCGACGCTACGCATCTGGCAACGGATTATGTAATGGCAGCGGGGCCGGAGTATGCGAAACCGGCGCAGGAGATGACCCTGTATCGGGAGATCCAGAGACGGGTCGGGGGCCTGCCAGGAGTGACGGGCGTGGGCATCTCGAGCGACATGCCGATCCAGTGCAACTGCGACACGGACTGGATCCGGATTCCGGGGAGGCCGTTTCACGGGGAGCACAACGAAGTGCTGGAGCGGGACATCAGTCCGGAGTATCTGGGCGTGCTGCGGGCGAAGCTGCTCGAAGGGCGGATGTTCACCGATGAGGACGATGCGCAGCATCCCTACGTGGCGATCATCAACGAGACCCTGGCGAAGAAGTATTTTCCGGGCGAGGATCCCGTAGGGAAGCAGCTTGGGGACGGCGGGCTGACTCCGAGCTCAATGCGGACGATTGTGGGGGTGGTGGCGGATATTCGCGAGGGAGCGCTGGATGATCCGGCGTGGCCGGCGGAGTATCTGCCGCTGTATCACACCCCCGACACGAACTTCTCAGTGGTGGCGCGGACGAGGGGGAGCGCGGCGGCGCTGCTGCCGGAGATGGTAAAAGCGATGCGGGGGATCACGCCCAACCCCGGCGTGTATGGCGAAGTGACGATGGAGGAGCAGGCAAGCGCGTCGCCGACGGCGATGCTGCATCGCTTCTCGACGTGGCTGGTGGGTGGCTTCGCGGCGATGGCGCTGCTGCTGTGCGTGGTGGGGCTTTACGGCGTAGTCGCTTATTCGGTGAGCCAGCGGACGCGGGAGATCGGCGTGCGCATGGCGCTGGGAGCGCAGCGCAGCGCCGTGCAGGGGATGATCCTGCGCGAAGCGGGACGGTTGGCAGCGGTGGGGATTCTACTGGGGTTGGGCGGCGCGGTGGCCGCGGCGGCGCTGATGCGGAGCCTGCTGTTTGGCGTGGCGGCGTGGGATGTGCCGACGCTGGCGGCGGTGACGGCGGTGCTGGGGACGTCGGCGCTGCTGGCGAGTTTTCTGCCGGCGCGACGGGCGGCGCGAGTGGATCCCGTTGATGCCCTGCGGGCTGAATAGGGATACGCCGCCCATTGGGAATCGTCAAGTTGAGGCTTCGGCCCAAAGCGGCGCCCCAGGGACCCACGGCGAGTCGCAGCAAGAGTATCTGAATCGACGATTGCAGGATAATGGTCCCGCGATTCAGTGGTCACGCGATTAAGCTGCTCTGCTATCGGGAGGGTGGCTGTGCTGCTGGGGGTCGATCTCCGGCACCTGATCTATCACGACCTGATCCAGCCGCAGTCCGTGCTGGAACACGGCTTCACGACCGCTCACAAACATCGGACCACCGCGTCGGAACTCGGACTGCCCAATCCACCCAGTCCTGAGGCAGGGAGATGCAGGGACGCGGTTCGGGGGCGCGGATTTCCGGGTGCCCCACGGTGCGGGCCGACGCCGGAATCCCGGATCTGCCCACTCGCGCGACACAGTGTTTGTCGCATCAAATGCGGACACATTCCACGAGCCCCACCCTGTCTGTCCCACCGCCATCCGGGTCTATTCATACAGGAGCGGGAAATCTGCACAGAGACCCGCCGGCACGTTTCCCGCAAGGAGGTTGTCATGAGAATTCAACCCTCACTGTGCCTCGCCCTGTTGCTTCTTCTTGCTCCGGGCCTGGTCATCGCACAGCGCCCTGGAGGAGGAGGTGGCGGCGGCGCGGGTCAGCAAAGGCAGCAGGGACAGGGTTCCGCGGGTGCCGCCGGTCAGAAGCAGGGGCAGGGCCAGGGCACGATGGACCGTATCCGTCAGCAGGACCGCGACCGCCTGCATAGCCAGGTCAACACGCAGCAGCGGGACCAATACAAGGATTGCGACCGGACTATGGATCGGCTGCGCACCCGGACCCGCGATATGGCTCGCACCTCTGGTGGAAGCGCCTTCAATGCAGACGAAGCGCGCCGCCAGCAGAGTCAGATTCGCGAACAGTTCCGCAATCTGCAGCAGACCCACTCACAGCTGGCGCAGGGTCTGAGCGATGATCAGCGCGCGACTGTCCAGCAGCGTATTCAGAACATGGACCGTCTCCGCACTCGCATCGAATCTCGCCTGGGGGATATGGAAAAGGAACTGTCCAATTCCACCCCCAACGGCAAGCGCGTCGCAGAACAGGCCCGCCTCACCAACCGCGATATGAATTCCTGGCGAAATCAGTTCCGACAGATGGGCGATGATCTCGGAATGAGCGAAGACTGAAACGCAGTTCATCGGCAGCAGGGTTCCGGCTGATCCCCGGGACGCCTGCTGCCTTGTTTTCTGGCTATTCTATTTGGGCGGATAAAGTCATCCGCTCGTACGAGGTACGGTCTTTGGGTCGCATCCAATCATCACGGGAGCATCGTTATTACGCGTGCTGTACTTCGGATGGGAAAGTTAGAAGGAGAACCGCAACTGGAGATCAATGGTGCGGTTGGCCGAGGTACTCTCCCGCGCAAAACCATGAATGGACGTGGAGGTCCCAAAGAGGGGCGAACTGAGATTTCCAACGGGCGTATCGAGGTTCACAGTATTGAAGAGATTGCGTGCTGCGGCGGAGACGGTGAGGCTGTATCTTCGTCCACTGGCCACCGCTTCGGCGCCATGATAGTGACCGCGCATCGGGAGGCCGGCCTGCGAACCGCTGAAGGAGGAAAACGACGGCTCCCCAACACGCGCGCCGAAGCCAAACGCCCGGGAGACGCGCAGGTTGAGAGAGACCATTCCCGGACTCGTTCCCAGATTTCGCGGAATGATCGCCTGCCCGGTTATGGGCAATGCATCGAAGGCGCCCCATCGCGACTGCACGACACTTGCGCGACTCAGGTCCGTAGCCCAGGCGGGCCTGTCATTGAAGATTGAGTCTCCCCATTCAGATCCTGCCCGATGGTGATGTTGAAGGGTTCGCCCGAGTGCATGACGACAAAAGGATTGAAGAGAAGTTCCAGGGGTGCTGTTACTGACCCGCCGATGATGGCTCTGTGTTTCACATCGAAGCCGGCCCGCGAATATTCCGCAGCCCAGTCGTACGGAGACGATGGAAACATTTCGGGATCGTCGGTGTCGCTTCTGGCGTCGCTCCAGACATAGTAGCCAAACAAATTGAAACGGCTGCTCACTCGAGCATTGACGTTGGCGATCAGTTGATTTTGACGGAACCGCCCGTTGGATTCATAGGTGTAGATGTTGCCTGCCGGCAACGGGCGCAGCCCGGTCTCCGGCAGCGGGGCGTTCACGTTGCGCGAGCGAAGCGAATTGAAACCCCGAGAGCCACAAAGCTCAGGCTCGCGACCGCATTCCTTGGCAGCTGACGCTCCAGGCTGAGTGCGAGCTGCATCGTACCTGGCGCGCGAAGGCGCGAATCGAGCCTGCGAACCGCCTGCTCCTGAGCAAATGCCGACAGGCTTTCAAGGGGCGGAACCGTGGGGTAGAAGTCGGGATTCGAGATTAGAAACTGCTTTTGATGAATGCCGTCAAGACGCCTGGTGTCGAGGATGATGGTCTCGCCGACGCGTTCATAGAAAAGCCCAAAGCCGGCCCGCACCACGGCGAACGGCTTGTCCGGGGTCCTCCCCGGTATGCCCCATGCAAGACCAAGCCGTGGTGCCCAACTGCGCCAGTCATCAATGTTCGTCTGCCGCTCGTAGCGCAGGCCCCCGCTGAGCGTGAAATTATTGCGGACGCGCCAGTCATCCTGCGCGAACAGCCCGAAGTCAAGCTGTGTGATGCGCGCCACAGGATCGCCCGCGGCTATGGAGAACTGGCTTGCACCCCCTCCCAGAGCCCTGATCTCTGCGGGCATCATCCCCGCGAGCAGTCCCTGTTCGGTAATTCGATATGCATCGAGCGAGGTAAATGTAAACACGCCGTTGTAATCGCTTCCCGATGCATTCTCTTCCTGAATCCCACGCACTCTCCCGCGGAATCGCAAAGTGTGCTCTCCTCTGGAAAGCAACAGCGACTCCTGCATCTCGTAGCGGTTTTCGAGGAGACCATTGAGACTCATCGAGGTGCCACCTGAGACAAATGTGTCTGGAACCTCGATCGCGGGGGCGGCGCTCACGGCTCGATTGCCATCGTGGCTTCGCCGATACTGGAACCGAACATCGTTTACCGCACTGGCACCGAGCACGGCTGTCTCGGTTAACTGCAAAACCTGCTCGCGCTCATCCACGTAATAGCCGCGCGACGGCATCGAAAATGTGTCGAGCCCCGCATTCGTCTGATCGTCTTTCTCCCATTCATACCGAGCGACAAGCGTGTGGTTCGGAGTGAGTTGATAATCGAGGCGCCCTCCAATCTCCGTATTGATTCGTGGATCGGAAATTGAAGTGCGATAGGGGACGGTATTGAATCCGGGATCGAGGACCAGGGCATTGATCAGAGCTGCCTGACCGATATCGCGCCGCTCCACCTGGACATTGAAAGAGGTTCGGGCGCCGATGGGGCCGCCGATCGTTCCTTCTATGGTGCGCCGCTGGTAATCGGGCCGGACCGGGGCGAAGGGATTCCGCGAGTTGAATGCGGAGTCTCCCAGGTTGAAGCGGAGTTCTCCATGATAAGCATCGGCCCCTGGTTTGGTGAATATCTCGATCCTGCCGTAGCCCAGCTTGTCATATTGGGCAGAGAAGGGATTCTGGTTGACTCGGATCTCACGAATGGCCGACCTGGGAGGAAGTTTTGCGCCGGAGAATCCGTCGACGAAGATCTCTCCGCCTTCCGGCCCCGTGGAGGGGCCCGCCAGAGACTGAAGATCCTGAGCGAGATCATCGGGGTCATCGGACAGGGATTGCAGAGCATCGCCTTTGAGGGTTATCGCGCTTGCGTTAGTCGACGGATCCGTGTCGATGGACGGCGAAGACAGGACCTCGACATTTTGCTGCACGACGGCCAGTTCCATCTGGATATTCCTGACGACCGAACGCCCGGATGCTGCTTCGATGCTGAGGGCATCCACGACAGAAAAGCCTGGCGCGGTGACTCGGATTCTGCAACTGCCAGCCGCCATCATGGAGAAGCTGTAATGACCTGCCCCATCGGAGGTCGTTGTCTGCTGCCGCCCATCGGATTCGGTCAGGGTAATCATCGCACCGGGAACCAGAGCGCCGGTCGAGTCAGTAACTACTCCGGAAATCACCCCGGCTCCTGTTTGGGCACCGGATCTCGCCGAGCCCTGAATCCAGATCAAGAACAAAAGCGAAAGAACCAGGCACCCGTTCCTCATCGCATGAGACTCCCTGTTTGTCGTCCTGCAGTTGCGGAGTTCACACCTGTTTGTCATCCGTGCCGCGGACCAATGCCCCACGCAGCCTGCGAACAGGCAGCGTCGTCATGGCCCCCGTTGGGTGAACCATCCCTGATGGCGGCGGCTCACAACCGGCGGTTATTTCGCGAGGAAGCCGCACTTGCACAAGCCCATTTAGCGCCGCAGCATCCGTTAGAAGAGCACGCAAGCGCCCATTCACGGGTCCGGGTTGTATTCACGTATTCACGGGCCTTCGATAACAGAAGATTGCATTGAGCCGGCGGCGAAGCAGAAGCCGTGCCCTGTGAAGTTGCACGCGAACAGTTCCGGGATCCAACGCCAAAATCCTGGCGACCTGGCATGTATCCAGGTCCTCCACATCGTGGAGCAGAAGAACGATTCTGTATCTTGGCGGCAGGGTCAGCATCGCTCGATGAACAATGTTCCCTTGCTGCAGTCTTGCGACTCTGTCTTCGGGCGACTCTGTCCGGTCGGCGACGAACTGCAGGTTCAGATCGGAAGATCCACGCCGATCGTGCGGCACCGCGATACGTCGGCCCGCTGTAGATCTGAGACTGTCCAGGTACCGATTGCGCGCAGCTCTGTAGAGGTAGGCGGAGAGCGCCTGAGCATCCGGCAACTTGCTAAGGTGCGACAAGGTGCTCGCCACGACGTCCTGGGTATTGTCTTCTGCATCCGCTCCGCGATTGCCGCCTGAGAATCTGATTCCCCAACGCAGAATTTTCCGTCGCAGAATCGCATAGGCTTTTTCCCTGCTTAAGTCATCGTTCTCATGCAGCAGATGAAAAGCGGCTTCCATCGTACCGGCCTGTGGCGGCTGCATGCACGAACCTCACGTCTTCTCCTGGCAAGATGGGTGCGTGTTTGTCGGAGTATTCGCCGCTGCGATCGAGCTTCCGGGAACGACCGACATACTCTTCCCTGGTGCAGCGTGCTTTTGTCACACGCAGTCCCTTGTCCTTCGATAAGTGCATTCTCGCGACCATTTCTGAGCGCCGTCGTTTTCAACATATTTTCCGCTTTCTCGCCATCTTTCCCACAGCGGATGCGCAGATTGACGGACGACGGGTAACAACCGACTGATCATTTTCCCAATCGCGAACGGTCGAGAGCAAATGAGTCGACCGATTCCGTCCAAACGTTGTGACAAATCGTCCCGACTTTCTGACGGCCTCCGGGCGAACCGTGTGGCTGGACGCCCGACCACGAAGGTCACAAGGAGCAGAAGCGCGGGCCCGCCTCATTCACGGATGATCGAGGGCTTCTGATCGGAGCGAAGTTGCAGGGTCGAAATCAGGCGATGTCTCTGACGACGAATGCGACTCCAGCCACGCCTCAGCAGCCATGGTGGAACGCGTCATCGCGGGAAGGAGGATGCGCCGCGGCGGAAAGCGATTGAGAAGCAGGCCGATGAGCGGTGACACCAGCGCGGCCGCCAGCGCGAACGCTGCTCCCATCGGTTGCCAGCAGCTTCGAGCGAACCGTGGGTCGGGTCCAGGGATATTCAGCAATGCAGATGCCGCAGGAGGCAGCCTCGGCAAAATAGGGATGCACTTGTCGAAGTCGACGTACCATCGCTCGACGCCGCGCACCATCTGCTTCCGGGGTGTGATGGCTCCGGGCGGACATGCCTGCGTGCAGACCTGACAGTGGGCGCAAAATTCGTCGGCACCAAAGCGCTGTGGCGCAGGCGAAAGCAGCGGCATGTCGGTGGTGATGCCTGCAAGTGGGACTCCTGCCCCGAAGCGCGGGCTGATGAGCGATCCGTGTTTGCCGAGCTCGCCGAGGCCCGCAGCAATGGCCGGTGGGATGAGCAGCAGCGCGCCAGCCATGGGGCCGGGATACGGGTCGGCCTGATATCCCTGCGAGCGGATCCAGTTGGCGAGGTGGTAGGACGACCGAGTGCCTCTGGCGTATTAATCCCCGACGTCGCAGACTCCGATACCGTTGTTCTCATCGGAAGGAACTTCACGGAGGCGCTCGTAATTGTGCGCCAGGGCGAGCCCGATGACCGTAGGATGATCGATCGTGTAGCCATCGAACATATCCGTGGGATCCATGAGAGCGATGCCGATATCGTCTGCTTCGTGGGCGAGAGCGAAATCGCTGACCGAGGCTGTCAGTGCCTCGATCGGCGCCTCATTGCGTTCTGCGGATGGTTCGATCAGCTCCGGATATGCATAGGCCACCTGGAACGTTTCCGTTGAGCCCGGGCATTTGCGTGAGTTTCGGCGCGCGAGCGACTGAAGGTCGCCGAAGGGATGCTGATCCGGCGGATGCCAGAAAAAGCGAGAACGCCGCCGCGGCGTGATTTCGCCGACGCCATTGATGGGGTTGCCGGACACACGCAGGAGCGCGGCGGTCTCTGGTTGCTGAGTCCACGTGCCTCGCCTGGGCCTTCGCGGATTTATTGGTTCGGTCATCGTTGATCCCGCAAACCGTCAGGATACGGAGAAAGCAGGCCAAAACCGTTGGCGATGCGGTTGAAAGCGGCAAACAGGCCAACGATATGGACGGCCTCAGCGACCTGCGCCTCCGTCCAGCCCGCGTGGATGGCTGCTTCCACATCGGCGCGGGTAACGGACGGTGAATCGAGGTTTACTTTTCCGGCGAACTTGAGGAGAGCCAGTTCCTCACTCGTAAAGAGTTGAGCATTGAAATCGTCCTCCTGCAGCGCGCAGATCATCTCGGCTGAGCCGCCCTGTAACGCAAGCAATGCGCTGTGACTGTCCGCACAATACGGACACGTGTTTTGCCGCGAGATATAGGTGGCGATCATCTCCTTGTGGCGGCGACTCAGCAGGCTCTCGCCAAACAAGAAGCCTTCAGCAATCTGCAGCATACCTTTCAGCAGCGCTGAGCTTGTTGCGAAGCACAGCACGATCCCGGGAAGGTCGGTTCGGTCAAAACGATCACGGTAGTGCGCGAAAAGGGCACAGGTCTCCGCGTCGCTTGCGCGCTCATCGACCAGAGGCAAATTGGTGGAAGAAGGCAGTGCTCGTCGCTGCTGCAACGGCTCAAGGCTTGCAGACCCGGCTGGGATGACTGAACTCATAGATCAGAACTCATTTCGCTCTGGATATCTCTTCATCCGTATCCGCTAATACATGAACTTCAACGCAAACTGCACCTGGCGGGGAGCGTCCGCCTCAAGGATATGGTTGAAGGTTGGCGAACTGATATCGCTGTCGGGGAGCCGGAAGTTCGTGCGATTCAGGACATCGAACAACTCTGCGCGGAACTGGAGCTGTGTCGACTCCGTCACACCGAAATTCTTAAGGGCTGCAAAGTCCCAGTCCGCATAGCCCGGGCCGATGTTGACGTTGCGGCCTTCTGTTCCGAACTGCCCAGCATTGGCTATGGGATCAAGTCGCTGATACGCATTGGCGTTGAGCCAGTCGCCCACTGCACGCGGCCCGCTGTTCGGGTTCCCTGCGAGGTTAGGGCGCTGCGCGGAAAACCCGGTGATCTCCGGCGCGGTTCCCTGTGCCGAGACATCGTTCGAATCGAAGACGGTGAACGGCGTGCCGCTCATCAGAGTGGCAATGCCATTCAGCTGCCATCCGCCGAGTCCCCACTGGTACCAGGTCTGGGCATGATTCCAGAACGGGAGTGCCCACTCATAGCTTCCGACGAATCGATTGCGCGCGTCGAACAGTGAAAGACCGCGCTCTGCTGCCAGGTTGAACGGATCCTGAGCAAGATCGTTTTCGCCCGCAACCGGCTTTGCCGCCGATCCGGTGATGTTGAAGGACGAAACATCGTCGATGTCCTTCGACCACGTGTAGGACGCCAGGAAAGACAGACCGTGGCTGAACCGTTTGCGCAGCGATGCTTCCATCGCGTTGTAGGCCGAATTGGCGATGCCTGCGATCTCGCCTGTGGACGAGAACTTGCAGGTGCTGGGCGAGTCGGCTAAAGTGCAGCCGGAGTAGAGCCTCCGCTGATCGGCATTGCTGGAGTTCGAAATCGGCTGGCCGTTGGCGGTGCCGGGGACGAAGACCGCGGGGTTGGCTTCGATAAAGCGCGGCAGGCGCGTGCCCTTGGTTCCGACGTATCCGATCTCGAAGAGCCAATTGGATCCGAACGAGCGCTGCAGATTCAGATCCCAATCCTGCGCGTAGGGGAGCGTCAACGCCGGCGACAGCGTCAGGTTCGTGAGGTCTGCGGAGAATGTTCCCGCTGCCGGCGGATTGCCGTTGAATGGATTCGCAAAGTCCGGCAGGCTCACCTGCGGCGTGCCCAGGTAGGGAGGCGCGCTGATCGGCGACTGAAGAGGTCCACCCTGTCCGGTGTAGTAAGGCTCATAGAAAATACCGTACGAGGAGGTGACCAGGAGATTGCCATGGCCGTTTGGATCCCATGCTATGCCGAAGCGCGGCGCGAAGGCCTTCATGTCGGCAGGGATCAGGCCAGCGGGAACACCG
>JBKICP010000047.1:0-10099 GCA_046567085.1 Acidobacteriota bacterium | reverse complement strand
CACTTGCCCATCCCCTGCCTTCTGCAATATTGCTGGGAACAGACACGGCCGCACGACGGATCTGGCTCGTGAGGCCGAAGTATTCGTTCCTCGGAAATCCCTCCGCGATTGCGTACACATGGCGCGCCAGCGCCATGGATCTTTGCCCTACCTGAAGATCGCGAAAGTGTCGGTTTTCCATATCGGTTTCTTCCATAGGAGACTGAGGCAAGCCTCATAGCAAGAGCCCGACGTCCGCGAAGCACTTTCGTCACGTGTACACCGTGATCGTCGAATCCAGACTTTCCACCTGAAACCAGCTCAGGCTCCCAGCTCCCGGCCCCAAGCCCCCCGGCTCCCCGCTTGCGTAGTGCGGTATGATGGAGCCAGGCGGGCTAGCCCCTCCGGAACCCCTATGTCAAGAAGTTTCAACCGTACCCTCCTCGGCGTCTCCATCGCAATCATCCTTGTTGTCCTGTTCGGAGGCCTTGGCCCCGCAGGCGTAAGTGCCAGCCAAAGCGCAGGCGCTTACCAGCAGATGGGCGTCTATGAGGAAGTCCTGCACAAGATTCAGACCGATTACGTCACCAACCCGAACATCCAGAATGTGACGACCGGAGCACTGCACGGCCTGCTGGAATCCCTCGACTCGGATTCGAGCTACCTGACGCCCGCTGAATTCGCCAACTACCAGCAGCGTGAGCACGAGGGTGTGGCGCAGGTCGGCATAGACGTCTCCAAGCGCTATGGCTACGGCAGCGTCGTTTCCGTCATTCCCGGCAGCCCGGCCGACAAGGCGCACATCCAGGACGGGGACCTGATCGAATCCATTGGCGGCCACTCCACCCGGGAGATGTCGGTGGCCATGATCCGGCTGCTGCTCGAGGGCAAGCCCGGGACGACGGTCAATTTCCAGCTGGTCCGCCGCTCGAAACCGGAGCCCGATGACCTGACCCTGACTCGTGCGTCGGTCACGCCTCCATCGCTGTTTCAGCAGCAATACGAAAGCTCCAGCATCCTTTACCTGAAGCCGGTCGTGCTCACCAAGGAGCGCGTCGACGAGATCGTCTCCCGCCTGCGTGAGATGCCGAAGGAGGGGAACAAGAAGGTCCTCCTCGATCTGCGCGATGTGGCTGAAGGGGACCCGCAGCAGGGCATTCGCCTCGCCAATGCCTTCCTGCAGTCCGGCACCATCGCCTCTTTGCAGGGGCAGACCGTTCCCACGGAGACGTTCAAGGCTGAGTCCTCGAAATTCGTGACCTCCGCTCCTCTGGTGGTGCTCGTGAACCATGGCACCGCGGGTGCCGCGGAGCTGGTGGCGGGCGCGATCCTCGATGACAAGCGCGGCGACGTCGTAGGCGATCGCACCTTCGGCGAGGGCGGAGAGCAAAAGACCTTCACCCTGCCCGATGGTTCCGCTCTGCTGCTGACCGTCGCGAAGTACGAATCGCCCTCCGGCAAAAAGATTGAGGATGTGGCGGTCACCCCGAACGTTGCGGTGAGCCAAAGCATTGCGGAGACGGCGGACAACGGAAACAACGAGCAACCGCGCACGGACGATCAGCTCAACAAAGCTCTGCAGATTCTCAAGCAGAAGAACGCGTAAACCGGCACCGCGCGGGCATTCAAAAGGGTGCCAGACCAAAAGAATCGGATGGCACGTTGAATCTCATCACGCCATCGGACTGGGATGACGAGCCCAGGCCGTCGCGCCGCCGGCCGAGGCGCCGCGAAACCAATTTCCGTCCCCCTTCGGGGCACCGCAAAATTGCCGGAAGTCTCGCGCTGGCCTTTCTCGTTGTGGTGGCCGCCGCCGCTGGGTGTCTTGCCGGACTCACCCTCGTCTACTCCGTCGACCTTCCGCAGATCAACGAGCTGGAACACTACCGCCCCAGCACCACCACCGAGCTTTTCGACACGCACGGGCGCATCTTTGGATCGTTCGCGCTGCAGCGGCGGGTCGTAGTGGGCTACAACGACTTCGCGCCCATCCTGCGGCAGGCCGTCATCTCCACCGAAGACCGCGACTTCGAAAGCCACTGGGGCATCAACCTGTTCCGGGTGGCCGGTGCGGCGTGGCACGATCTGTTCTCCAAGAGCCGCGCCCAGGGCGCTTCGACGCTCACCATGCAGCTGGCGCGCAATCTCTTCCTCTCCAACGAGCGCACCCTGTCGCGCAAACTGCAGGAGGTTTTCCTCACCCTGCAGATCGAACACTCCTTTACCAAGGAGCAGATCTTCACCCTCTACGGGAACCAGATTTACCTGGGCAGCGGCGTCTACGGCTTCGAGGCCGGTGCGGAGTACTACTTCTCGAAGCGCGCGAGCCAGCTCACATTGCCCGAGGCTGCTCTCCTCGCCGGGCTGCCCAAAGGCCCGTCGGAGTTCTCGCCGACCAATAATCCCGAGCGTGCCTTCCGCCGCCGCAACGTCGTCATTGACTCGATGCTTGAGGACGGCAAGATCACCGCCGCTCAGGCCGAGGCAGCCCGTTCTTCACCCCTGGGGCTGCACATTGAGCCTCCGCCCAACAGCGTGGCTCCCTGGTTCATCGAAGAGGTGCGGCGCGAGCTGGAACACCGCTTCGGCTCGGAAGAGGTTCATGCCGCCGGCCTGAAGGTCTACACCTCGCTCGACCTCGATCTCCAGAACGCCGCCAACGCCGCAGTCCTGGACGGGCTTGCCGCGTACGAGCGGCGCCGCGGATGGCATGGTGGACTGCTGAACGTGCTGTCCGCGGGGCTGAACGTCGATACGTTCAGGCATCCCGACTGGAGCATGCCGCCAACCCTTGGAACCTACATCCACGCGCTCGTGACGGGGATTCTGCCCTACCAGGTAACCGGCCGCATCGGCGATCGCCCGTTCATGCTGACTCCGGAGGACTGGGCCTGGACCCGTTTCCACACTGCCGATCCGTTCCTCAAACCCGGCGACATCATCTACGTGAAGATTAACGGCGAAGAGGCCGGAATCCTGCATGCGACTCTCGAGCAGGACAGCGGCGTGCAGGGATCGCTGCTGGCCATGGATAATGCCACCGGCGATGTGCTGGCTCTGGTCGGCGGCCGCGACTTCAATCTCTCGCAGTTCGACCGTGCCACCCAGGCGGAACGCCAGACCGGCTCCTCCTTCAAGCCCTACGTGTACACAACGGCCGTGGAGGACGGTGCGACTCCGCAGGACACCATCGTGGACCGCCCGGTGGCGTTCGGCAATTACGTGCCCCACAATTACGACAACAAGTTCAGGGGCCGCATCTCGCTGCTGGAAGCCTTCGCCGATTCGCGCAACATCCCGGCGCTGCTGGTTGCGGACCGCGTCGGGATTCGCAAAGTCATCGCCACCGCGCACCGCTTCGGGATCACCACGAACATCCCGCCCTATCTGCCCATCGCCCTCGGCTCCGCGGAGGTCACGCTGGAGCAGCAGGTGGATGCCTATTCAGTCTTTCCCAACGACGGCATTCGCGTGGCTCCGCGCCTGGTGAAGCGGGTCGTCAGCGCCGATGGCGTGCCGCTGCCCGAAGAAGAGCCGGCCATCAGCGAAGTCATCAGCCAGAAAACCGCCCGCACGATGATGGTCTTTCTGCGCGACGTGACGCGCGAGGGAACGGCGGCCCGAGCCGCGGCGCTGAATCATCCTCTGGGCGGAAAAACCGGCACCACCAACGACTTTACCGATGCCTGGTTCATCGGATTCTCCCCTTCGATCAGCTGCGGGGTGTGGGTGGGCTTCGACGATCGGCAGTCGCTCGGGGAAAAGCAGACGGGAGCCGCGGTCGCTCTGCCACTCTGGACTCAGTTCATGAAGACGGCTATCGCCGCGACACCGGACGAACACTTCCCGGGCGACACGCCGGCAGCACAGCATCCGACGCTCCAGCAAACCGCCGCGCTGCAGTCTTCGCGCTAACGAGAACCGCTCGCCGGGGGCTCCCCTGTCCTTCGAAAATACTTCTGCGCCCTTGCTACATCCGCCTGGATCTGTGCCCTGAGCGCCTCCGGAGAAGGGAAGCGGCGCTCCTCGCGCAGGCGCATCAGGAAGCACACTTCGATCGGCGTCGCCTCGCTCACCGCGACAGGCGGAGGTCCGTCGAGCAGGTGCGACTCCACCGCATACCCTGCGCCTTCGAAGGTCGGCCGGGACCCGGCATTCGTGACCGCATTGAAGAAGGGCGCGTCCGGCCGGTCGCCGATGCGGACCCGGGTCACGTAAACGCCGTCCGGCGGCAGCAGTTCGTTGTACGGCGCCAGGTTGATCGTAGGCGTGGCCAGCTTTGTGCCCACTCCGCGTCCGTTTGCTGTGCTCGACAGAATCGAGAACGGACGTCCCAGCAGAGCTCGCGCCACGCCCAGCTGTCCCGCCACGATGCGCCGCCGCACCTCGCTGCTGGAGACGGTAATTCCGCGTACCCGGATCGCTCCGTGCGACACGACGTTGAAGCGCAGTTCTGTGCCCAGCTCCCGCAGCTCCGCAATTCCCGCGGCTGCGTCGTGTCCGAAGCGAAACGTGTCGCCTTCGTGGACTTCGACCACCCGCAGCGCTCCGCACAAAACCCCTTCGGCAAAGGCGCGCGGCGACTGCAGAGAGAGGTCCCGCGTAAACGGCAGGACCAGCGTTGCGTCGATCCCGGTCTCTGCCAGAAACCGCAACCGTTCCGGGATCGGCGTGATCAGCTTCGGCGCCCGCTCCGGCCGCAGCAGGGCAAGAGGGTGCGGATCGAAGGTCACCACCACGGCCAGCGCGCCCATCGCATGCGCACGCTCCTGCACGCGCCCGAGGATCTCCCGGTGTCCGCGGTGCACGCCATCGAAGTTGCCGATGGCCGCGACGGTGCGCTGCATGGGGCGGGGCAGCTCGGCAATCGAACGGTAGATCTTCATCGCGGCAACTCGAAGGAGATGCGCAGCCCGTCGTATGCCAGCCGCACGTTATCCGGAAAGTCCTTCTCGGTTTCCTCGTGGTCCACTTCGTGCGACATGTGCGTGAACCAGGCTTGCCGCGGCTGCACGCGCTCCACCCAGCGCAGCGACTCGGCGATATTCGCGTGGCTGGGATGCGGCTGCGGGCGCAGGGCATCGACGATCATCACATCGAGGCCTTCCAGCAGGGGCAGGCTCGCCTCCGGGATCGCGCTCATATCGGTCAGATAGGCCGCCGATCCGAAGCGAAACCCCGCGACTTCAAGATCGCCGTGCAGCAGCGGCACCCGCTGAAAAGTCGCGCCGTCCACGGCCACCGTCTGCTGGCCTTCCAGACGGTGCAGTTCGACCCTCGCCCGGTTGGGATAGGTGGAGTCCACGGAAAACGTGTAGTCGTAGATCCGCCGCAGGATCTGGGCCGTCTGCTCGTCGGCGAACAGGGGCATCAGATTCGGCTTGTGCTGAAAGCTCAGCGGACGCAGGTCGTCGAGGCCCAGGATGTGGTCGGCATGCGCGTGGGTGTAAAACACCGCGTCCACATGATGGATGCCCTCGCGCAGGGCCTGCTGCCGGAAATCCGGCCCGGTGTCGATCAGAACCAGGCTCTCGCGGCCGGCGCCGTTCCAGCGGATGGCGATCGACGGCCGCGTCCGCCGGTTGCGCGGGTCCGCCGAGGTGCAGACCGCGCACCGGCAGCCGAGAGTCGGAACCCCCATCGAGGTTCCGCTGCCGAGAACGATGATTTCCGCTTTCATGCGGCCGGTTTCATGAGGCTGGGTTGGATGAGCCAGGGTGCCTACTTCTTCTTCGTATCGACAGCCTTCTGCGCCTGCTGGGCGATGGCGTTCGTGATCTCGAGGAACATCATGCGCAGCTCGAAGAGCACGTTCTGCAGCGTCGCCTCTTCCTTCTGCGTCAGGTTGCCCTTCGTCTTGTCCTGCAGCAGTGCCAGCATATCGATGCTCTGCCGCGCTCCCAGGATATCGACGCGCGCCTTCTGCCCGGGCTCCGCGCCTGCGCCCATCGCGATCATCGCCGAGACGTAAAACGACTGGATGATGTGCTCGAAGCTGATCGTGCCCGCCGGTCCCATGCCTGGGTTGGCCTGGCGCAGCATGTCGTCGATCTGGCGTGACGACTCCTTGTAAGCTGCGTCCTGCTCGGCGGTCTCCTGTGCGGAGAACTGCGGTACCTCGCTCTCCTCTGCCGCTTCCGTCTCCTCAGGAGTCTCGCGCGGCTCGGGCGATGGCATGGTCACCACGTTCGTCGACGACGCAGCGGCAGATTTCTCTTCGGCCGGCTCGGCCGCAGGAGCATCCTCGCGCAGCTCGCCTTCCAGCGTGAATTTGCGCTTGTCGGTTACCGTAAATGTGGGCTGTTTCTCATCCATAAACAACGATTCTCTCCGCGTGGGTCAGTAGCTCCGGCCAGTCACTCCGGTCGAACTCGAAATCAGCTTGCTGCCGGAACCGGCGGCGCATCCAGCGGCACCGCGATTCCGCCCTCATACCGGAGGGCTTCGGTCCCGCTCTTATCCAGAGCCTCGACGCGCGCCACGCCGAGCGCCAGTGTCTTCTTCAGCTCCGGCAACTCCACCTGCGCCACGCTGGTCAGCTCGCCGACGGCGGTTTCGCCGGCGCGCAACTCAATCTTCCCCTCGGGCCCCGGAGCCGGCATCTCGCCCTGGAGTTCGAACTGCCGCAGCGAGCGGTGCACCGTGGCCCGCGCGCGAATGCGTTCGACAATCTCCTGGCCGATGTAGCATCCCTTGGTGAAATTCAGGGCGCGCGGCAGGTTGACTTCCTGGGGCAGATGCTTGTCGCTGAAATCCACGTCAAACTGCGGCGTTCCTTCGAGGATGCGCAGCTGCTCCGTGGCCTCCGAACCGCAGGGCGTTGCTCCGGCAGCGGCCAGCGCCCGCCAAAGCTCGGCAACCCGCTCCGCGGCAACCCAGATCTCCACCCGGGGAACGACAGGGCTCCAGGCGCGGACCAGGGTCACGTCGATGCCGGCCAGCTGCCCGGTGCGGAAGGTGTCCGGCTCCGGCATGCTGCCGCCCAGCTTTTCGAGGATCGCCGCCGTCTCGGGGCCTGCGATTCCCAACGCCGTCGCGGCTGCGTCTAACTCTTCGAGCCTCACGTCATCCATAATGATGAAACGGCGCAGATGGCCGAGGAGGCGTTCAGTCTGAAAGCGGTCCGTTTGCAGCAGCAGGTGGTCATCCCACGCCAGAACGTCGCCGTCGCCCTGAATACGGCCCTGAGGATTCAGCACGAGCGTATAGCCGACCTGACCCGGGCTCATGCTTTTCACGGCCTGCGTAATCATGCCATTCAGCCACCGCACGCGATCCTTGCCGGTGGCCCGCAGACGGGCGCGGTATCCCCGATCGAAAATGCCGGCGGTCTGCAGCAGAGACTGCAGTTCCTGCGCCGTCGAGGAGAAGCGGAGGGCCGTGCGCACGCCGCGATACACCGTAAGCTCAGGGGTCCCGCCTGCATGCATGAACTGGGTAGCCAGAGGCGTCTCCAGAAGGGCGGCATCGAGGATCTGGGGGGTCTGGCTCATACGAGGCTCTGTAAAAATTATAGTCTGCCCATAGCAGGGAAGTCCGGGCAGGCGGATTCGCCCGAGAGGGCGAAGGATAAAGGATGCAACGACCAATCACAACCTGGTGCGCGCTGCTGGCGCTGCTCATGGCGCTTTCTACCGGCGCACAAACCACCCCCGACAATCCGGTGCAGCCGCCCCCTGGGCAAACGGCACAGCCACCGAGCGCATCGAAGACCCAGACCCCTGTCACCCACATCACCTCCGAGCAGGCGAAAGAGCTGTTCGCCTCGATTCCGGTGATTCTTCAGTTCGCCTCGGAAGACACAAAGCTGCCCATCAAGCATCAGGTGAAGCCGAAGCTGACCACCCGTGTCGAAGTCGAGAAGTACCTCGTCGACAAGATGAAGGACGACAAGGACGCGAAGCGCATGGAGCGCTCGGAGATTGTCCTCAAAAAATTCGGCCTTATCGACGAGGACTTCCACCTGCAGTCGTTCCTGGTGCAGCTGCTCGATGAGCAGATCGCCGCTTACTACGACAGCAAGACTAAGACCGTGAATCTGCTGGACTGGATCGCACCCGACACGCAGAAGCCGGTGCTCGCTCATGAGCTGACCCACGCCCTGCAGGATCAGCGCGTCAATCTCGACAAGTGGCAGAACCAGACCAGCGACGACATCTCCCACAGCTACGCCGAAGACCGCAGGCATGTGGCCACCGATGAGGACGACACCGCGCGCGAAGCCGTTCTCGAGGGCCAGGCCATGGCCGTCTTCGTGGACTACAGCCTGGCGCCGGCGCACCGCAGCCTGCGCAATTCGCCCCAGATGGTCGATACCCTGCTCGACAACATGACCGACGACAGCGACTCGCCGGTGCTCTCCCGCGCGCCCCTGCTGTTGCAGGAATCGCTGCTTTTCCCCTATAAGTACGGGCTGAAGTTTGAGGCCGCGCTGATCGGCGATTCGAAGAATCCGGACGCCGCCTATGCCGGCGTGCTCGACCGTCCCCCGGCGAGCAGCTACGAAATCATGAACCCGCACGCCTACGAGCAGCAGGTGAAGGTGCCCCTGCTGAACATGCCCGACATCCATCCGGCCATCGACGCGCAGTACAGCCCTTACGATATCGGGGTGATGGGCGAGCTGGACGTGCAGATTCTCTCCGAGCTCTTCGGCGGCAAGGAAATCGCTGCCGAACTGACGCCGCAGTGGGACGGCGGAATCTACTACGCCGCGCAGAAGAAAGATGCTCCCGACAAGAATTCCACCTCCTCGGTTGCGCTCCTCTATTTGTCGCAGTGGAAGTCCGAGGACGCGGCCGCCGCCTTCGTGAAGATGTATGCCGACGAGTTGGGCCGCAAGTACAGCCACGTCTCGCGCGACACTGCGGCGGAGACCAGCACGGACGAACAGATCTACACCACCAATGAGGGCCCGGTCCTCATCGTCACCAGCGGCAAAGACGTCTTTGTGAGCGAGAGCTTCGATCTGCCCACCGCGCGTAAGCTGCAGTTCCTGATGTTGGGCGCGCAGCAGGCGAGCGCTCCGCAGACCATCGCCCTGATGCCCCCGCGGCCGACCGTCGAGCCAACCGCCGATCTGAGCGGCAGCATGGTCCACTTCATGGCCCGCTGCGGCATGATGAAAGCGGCGTTGCCCCACCATTTATACTGATTCCTTGCGTTCATCCAGCGCGCCGTGTCCTTCATGATGCGGCGCCCCGCAGGGAGACGGCTTGCAACAGGCAGAGATCGGCATCATCGGGGGCAGCGGCCTGTACGCCATGCCCGGGCTCACCCATGTTCATGAGGAGCGCGTTACCACACCCTTCGGCGATCCCAGCGACGCCTTCGTCCTCGGCGATCTCGAAGGTCGCAAGGTCGCCTTCCTCGCCCGTCACGGACGCGGCCACCGCATCCTTCCCTCGGAGCTGAACTTCCGCGCCAACATCTACGGCATGAAGAAGCTCGGCGTCGAGCGCATCATCTCCGTCTCCGCCGTGGGCTCGCTCAAGGAAGAGCACAAGCCCGGCGACTTTGTCGTGCCCGATCAGTTCATCGACCGCACCTTCCTGCGGGTGGCCACCTTCTTTGGCGAGGGCGTCGTCGGCCACGTCGCCTTTGGCGATCCTGTTTGCGCGACAGTTGCGAAGACCATCTTCGACAGCTGCCAATCCGAGCATGTCGAAGCGAGGGCGAAAGGCACCTACGTCTGTATGGAAGGCCCGCAGTTCTCCACCCGCGCCGAATCGAATCTGTACCGCAGCTGGGGCGCCGACGTCATCGGCATGACGAATCTGCAGGAAGCCAAGCTGGCGCGCGAAGCCGAGATATGCTACGCGACGGCCGCCATGGTCACCGATTACGACTGCTGGCACGAAGGCCACGATGCGGTGACGATCGATCAGATCGTGAAGGTCATGAACCAGAACTCGGCCAACGCCGCGCGCGTCGTCAAAGCCGCCGTGGCCGCGATGCCGCGGGAGCGGAAATGCGCCTGCGCTTCCGCCGCGCAGTTCGCCCTGCTCACCAGCCCGGACGCTATCCCCCAGGCCACGCGCGAGAAGCTCGACCTGATCATCGGAAAATACCTGAAGTAGAACCACGACCCACGAGGAACAATCCAACTTATGGCCATTCT
>JBKICP010000046.1:0-26926 GCA_046567085.1 Acidobacteriota bacterium | reverse complement strand
ATCACCGGCGACCCGACCTCTTCCATGGCCAGAATCGTGGCATCGCGCGGAGTCATCCCCTGCTCGATGTGGTGCTCCACCGCTTCCACCACCACGATGGCGTCGTCGACCACCAGTCCGATCGCGAGCACCAGTCCAAAGAGCGACAGCGTATTGATGGAGAAGCCCAGCGCAGGGAAGACGATGAAGGTACCAATGAGGGAGACCGGCACAGCCATCAGCGGAATCAGCGTGGCGCGCCAGCTCTGCAGGAACAGGTACACCACCAGAACCACGAGCAACAGCGCAATGCCCAGCGTGATGACGATTTCGCGAATCCCGGCCGTGACCGCAAGTGTCGTGTCCAGCGGGATGTCGTAGCGCATCCCCGCGGGGAAGTTGGCGGAGAGCTGTGCCAACCGCTGGCGGACGAGCTTGGCCGTCTCGACCGCATTCGAGCCCGGAAGCTGGTAAACCGCCATCATCCCGGCAGGCGCGTTGTTGTAGCGCGCCGAGAGGCTGTAGATTTGCTCGCCCATCTCCACCCGCGCCACATCGCGCAGGTGCAGCACCGATCCATCCGGGTTCGCACGAATAATAATGTTGCCGAATTCCTGCGGCGTGACCAGCCGACCCTGCGTGCGCACCGTATACGTAAATTGCTGCCCTTCCGGAATCGGCTCTCCGCCGATCTGCCCCGCGGGATTCACGTTGTTCTGTGTCTGGATGGCGTTGATCACATCCGTCGCCGTCACGCCCAGCTTGGCCAGCAGATCCGGCTTCACCCACACGCGCAGCGCGTACTGCCCGCCGAACACCTGAATGCGCGAAACACCCGGCACGCGCGTGAGCTCATCCTGCAGATTGATGATGGCGTAGTTGGTGAGAAATTCCTGGCTGTAGCGATTGCCCGGCGACGACAGGCCGATGAGCATCAGCGGCGACGTAAGCGACTTGAGCACCGTCACCCCGGCCGTGTTCACCTGCGCCGGCAGCTGCGACTGCGCCTGGGAGACGCGCAGCTGTGAGAGCACCTGATCCGTATCGGCGTTGGTCTTCACGTCGAAGTCGACATACACCGTCGACTGTCCATTGTTCGCGTTCACCGAATACATGTAGAGCATGTTGTCGACGCCATTCATCTGCTGCTCAATCGGCGTGGCAACGGCTTCGGTTAGGGTCTTCGCATCGGCGCCCGGATAGGTGGCCTGCACCTGAATTTCCGGCGGAACGATATTCGGATACTGCGACGTCGGCAGCGTCAGCAACGACACCGATCCCACGATCACCGTGAGGATGGCGATGACGATGGCGACAATCGGCCTGCGGATAAAAAACTTCGACATGCGTTAGCTCCCTGCCGTGCCGTTGTTGGCCGAAGCAGGCTGCGCCGCATGCGGTGCAACGGGCGCTCCTTCTCTCAGCTTTTGCAGGTTGTCGGTGATCACCTGAGCCCCCGGATCCAGACCGCTCTCGACGATCCAGTCCTTGCCGTACTGTGGACCCAGCGTCACATTCACCACGTGCACGTGATTTCCCGGTCCCACCGTGTAGATCTGCTCGATGCCCTGCAGCTCCTGCACGGCAATCTGCGGAACCAGCAGCGCTCCATGCCGAATCTCGGTCTCCGCGGTCACACGGCCGAACTGCCCAGGCCGCAGCACATCGCCGGGATTCGGAAATGCCGCCGCAATCCGGATCGCACCCGTCTGCTGATTCATCTGCCGATCGACAAAGATGATGTGGCCCTTGTGCGGAAATTCCTGCCCATTCGCCAGCGTCAGCGTCAGCGGAAGATTCGACCCGCCGTGCAGCAGATCGCTCCCGGCCCGCTTCGCGCGATCCACCAGCGCCAGGTACTCGCTGTCGCTGATCGAGAAGTACACCTTGATCGGATCCAGCTGCGAGACCGCCGTCAGCACCGACTGCGGACCGACGAGGTTCCCCACCTGCGTCGTCGCCTGTCCTGCAACGCCGCTGATCAGCGAGCGAACCTGCGTGAAGCCCAGATTCAGCTGCGCGGTTTGCAGAGCTGCCTGCGCCGCGCTCACCGCGGCTTCGCCCGCCGCGACCGAAGCCTTCGCCTGCGCCTCCTGCTGCGTCTCGGTATCCAGCTGGCTTTGTGCGATCGCGCGAACCTGCGCCAGCGGCGTATCGCGCTTTACGTTGATCTGGGCCAGCTCCAGCTGTGCGCGCGCCTGCTCCAGCTGCCCTTTGGCCTGGGCCACCTGCGCCTGTGCCTGATCCACCACCGCCTGGAACGGACGCGGATCAATCTGGAAGAGCACCTCGCCCTTCGCTACCGGCGAGCCTTCCCGATACTCCTGCTTCACCAGGTACCCACTCACCTGGGGCTGGATCTGCGCATCCACATAGCCGTCCAGCGTGCCGACCCACGAGCCGTCGATCGGCACATCGGCCTTTGCAACGCTGACCACCGACACCGGCATCGGTCCCATCGCCACGTGCCCCGGGGTAGCCGCCTGGCCGGACTGGCAGCCCGTGACCACAGCGGTCGCGAGACCGGCCAGGACGAAGGCCCCAATCGTCCCGACGCCACGCGTCTGAATGTTGTTCAACCGTGGGTTTTGTTTCGCCTTCATTGTGACTCCTCGATAAATTCGTTCTGCGAAAAACATACACGGATGTATATTGGGTACAGATTCGGAGGGACCTCCGCCCGATGCAATTTTGTGACGGATGTTCCTGGCAGGAATGATCACCAGCCGCACAGCACGCCCGCGCAGGCTCGGCAAAGCGACCGCCGCGAAAGGCCAGCCGCAGGACCGGGCGATTTCCACACGCCGTGACCTCCTCGAGGCCGCGCGCCGTATCTTTGCCCGCGACGGCTTTGAGATGGCCCGTCTCGAAGACATTGCCGCCACCGCCGGCAAAACCCGCGGCGCCTTCTACGCCAACTTCCGCGACAAGGAAGACGTTTTCTTCGCGCTCTTCGAAGAAAACATGCGCCGCGAAAAGCGTCAGATGGGTGAACAACTCAGCGAGGCCGGCTCTGACGACGCAAAAATCGAGGTGATGGCGAAGCACCTTCTTGAAGTGCTTGCCGATCGCCGGCGCATGCTGCTTGCGCTGGAGTTCAAGCTCTACGCCATCCGTCACCCAAAGCGAACGAAGCGCCTCGCCGATCTTCATTCCGCCCTCTGCCTCAGCTGCGTCGAAACCAACGTGGAAAAGCTGATCCCGGGATTCACCTGCCTCACGGCGCGGCAAAAACGCATGCAGACCGCGCAGGTGGGGGCGCTGCTCGACGGCATCGCACTCAACCTCATGTTTGACTGCCGCGGCCTCACTCACGAGCTGATCCTCCGCCATCTGCGCTCCGCCCTCCGCATCGCGCTCGACACGCGCTGATGCCCCGACAGGTGTACAAGAACAAAAGGACCTGTCGATGAGCCTCCTTCCCATTTTTTTGCGTCTCGATCAGCGCTCCGTTCTCGTCGTCGGCGCCGGCACCGTCGCGCTCGCCAAAATCGAGAGTCTGCTCCCCACCGGCGCCGTCATCACCGTGGTCGCGCCGCAGGCCGTCGCGGAGGTCCGCGATCTGGCGGCCAAAGGCGCGTTGCACTGGCATCACCGCCTCTGCGAACCTGCCGACCTCGACGGCGTCTTCCTCGTTATCGCCGCCACCAACGACTCCGCCGTCAATCGCACCATCTACGAAGAAGCTCTGCGCCGCAATATCCTCTGCAATGCGGTGGACGATCCCCCCAATTGCGACTTCTACTTCGGATCTATTGTCGCTCGCGGCGAACTCCAGATCGCCATTTCCACCGCTGGCGGCAGCCCGGCTCTCTCGCAGCGGTTGCGCCGTGAAATCGACGAACAGCTTCCCGCCGATCTCGGCCCATGGCTCGACGAACTCGCCGCGCTGCGACAGGAAGTTCGCGCCGCCACAGCGCCCGGCCCCGATCGCAATCGCCTGCTGCACGAGCTCGCACAGCGCCCGCTCTGCGCCCTGCCCGAATGTCCCACGCGACAGCTTGCTCGCGAGCGCATCGTTGCGCTGCAGCCTCCCGGCTCCGCGGACTCCGCCCAAACCGAATCCTGAACCCGTCTCTTCGAAAAGCTTTGTAGCCTCCCAAACGACGCCCCGCGCGCGCTCCTCCCCGCGTATCCTGTTTCTTCATCCAACGAGGACTTCTATGCCGTTTGTTACGCGTCGCGACCTGCTTGCTTCCGGAATGGTTCTCTCTGCCACCTCTCTGGCTTCTCGTTCTGCCTTCGCCCGCACTGCCGCTCTGCTCGGCGACAACTCGACCCAACCCTCGGCAGCGGCTCTTCCCGCTGTCGCGCCGCGTGAGCAATTCCTCTTCGACTTCGGCTGGAAATTCACTTACGGAAACGCGGACGACCCCGCCAAAGACCTCGACTTCGGCTACGGCCAGAGTGACTTCAGCAAAACCGGCGACTTCAAATTCGCCAAAGCCGGCTTCGACGACTCCGGCTGGCGATCCCTCGATCTCCCCCACGACTGGGCCGTCGAGCTGCCCTTCGTCCACGACGACTCCGGCGAGGGCGACAGCTCCCTGCGCTCGCACGGCTACAAGCCGCTGGGCCGCCGCTTCCCCGAAACCAGCATCGGCTGGTACCGACGCGAATTCGACATTCCCGCCGCCGATCAGGGCCGCCGCATCTCGATCCAGTTCGACGGCGCCGTTCGTGACGTGCTCGTTTTCGTCAACGGCTGCTTCATCGGCCGCAACGACAACAGCTACGTCCCCTTTGTCTTCGACCTCACTGACTTCCTCAACTATGGCGCCAGGAACTATATCGTCCTCCGCGTCGACGCCACCTTCGGCGACGGCTGGTTCTACGAGGGCGCCGGCCTCTACCGTCACGTCTGGCTTAACAAGATGGACGCCGTCCACCTCGGCCAGTGGGAGAGCTTCGTCCGCCCCACCGTCAGCGGCAGCTCCGCCTCGCTTGCCCTGTCCACGGTCGTCCAGAACGACGGCCAGCACTCCGTCAACGCCAAAGTCAGCTGGAAGATCCTCGACGCCAAAGGCGCGACCGTCGCCACCGCCGAAGCGCCTGAGCAATCCGTTGCCCCGGACGGATCCGCGACGTACACGGCAACCACCACGCTGGCGAATCCGGCCCTGTGGTCCGTCGACCAGCCGAATCTCTACACCGCCATCGTCACCGTCGAGTCCGATGGACAGGCCCGCGATGCCGAACGCGTCAGCTTCGGCATCCGCACTGCCGTCTTCGATGCGGAAAAAGGATTCTTCCTCAACGGCCGGCCCCTGAAGATTCAGGGCACCTGCAACCACCAGGACCACGCCGGCGTCGGCGTCGCTCTGCCCGACCGCCTCCAGACCTTCCGCCTCAGCGTGCTGCAGGCCATGGGCTGCAACGCCGTACGCACCTCTCACAACATGCCCACGCCGGAGTGGGTCGACGCCTGCGATCGCATGGGCGTCATGATGATGTGCGAAACCCGCCAGATGAGTTCTAACCCCAGCGGCATGCGCCAGCTCGAAACCATGATCCGGCGCTATCGCAACTCGCCCTCCATCATCATCTGGTCGATCGGGAACGAAGAAAACCACCTGCAGGGACCCATGGCGGAACAGGGCGTCAAAATCGCTACCGAGATGGTGCGCCGCTGTCACGAACTCGACCCTACACGCGTCGTCTCCGCCGCAGTTAACGGCGACAACAGGAAGGGCCTCTCCGACGCACTCGACATTATCGGCTTCAACTACCACCTCGACCTCCCCGACGCCTTCCATCGGCAGTTCCCCAAACGCGCCATTTACGGATCGGAAACCTCCAGCGCCATCAGCACCCGCGGCGAATACTCCACCGACCCATTGCGGAACACCGTCAACTCCTACGACGGCGTCGTGCCCTGGGGCGAAACTCCCGAGGAGTGGTGGACCTTCTACGGCACGCGCGAATGGGAAGCCGGCGGCTTTGCCTGGACCGGCTTCGATTATCGCGGCGAACCCACGCCTTACGGCTGGCCCTCCATCAACTCGCAGTTCGGCATCGTCGACATGTGCGGCTTCCCCAAGGACTACTTCTTCTACTACAAAGCCTGGTGGGGCAAAGAGCCCTCGCTGCACCTCTTCCCTCACTGGAACTGGCACGGACGCGAAGGCGACGCGATCCCCGTCTGGGTCTACTCCAACCTCGAAGAAGTCGAATTGCTCGTCAACGGTCAGAGCCTCGGCCGTCAGAAGGTCCCCCGCCTCGGCCACGTGCAGTGGAACGCCAAATACGAGCCCGGCGTCATCGAAGCGCGCGGCTACAGGGGCGGCAGCGTCGTCCTCAGCGAGAAACGCGAAACCACCGGACCCACCGTCTCCATCCGTCTCACCGCCGACCGCAGCGAAATCAATGCGGATGGTGAAGACGTCGCCGTACTCAAGGTCGAAGTCCTCGACAAACAAGGCCGCCTCGTGCCCATCGCGGATAACGCCATCGCCTTCAAAGTCGAAGGCCCCGGCAAACTCATCGGCGTCGGCAACGGCAATCCCAATTGCCTTGAAAGCGACAAGGAGCCGCGACGCTCGGTCTTCAACGGCCTCGCCCAGGTCATCATCCAGAGCACGAAGCGCCCCGGCGTGATTCACATTGAGGCCGCGAAAGACGGCTGGGATGGTCCCGATCTGATGTCCTCGACGATTCAGATCACGACCCAACCCGTCCAGTCCCGCCCCTCGGTACCCGTCGTGCGCTAATCCCGGGAAAACAGCATTTGGGGCTACACGGAGCTGCCCCTTCGATGTTATTGTTGCGAACGCAAACAAAACTGCTTCGGAGGGTCCATGCAAAACAAGAGCACCGGCCGGCGCGATTTTCTCAAGCGCGCAGGAGCGATAGGATCGATGGCCATGGGATCGGCCATGATGGCAGGTTTACCGCACGACGCCTTCGCGCTCGGTGCCGCACCAGGATTCGCCCCCGGCGCGATCCGCGAAGAATCGCTCCCCCCGCAGGAGCAGGAGCCGCCGAAGTATCACATCAAATTCGGCGTCTGCGGCATGAGCCATGACCACATCTACGGCATGGTCGGCGCCATCCAGCGCGGCGGCGGCGAGCTGGTCTCCGCCTGGGGCCTCGAGCCGGACAAGCTTGCGGCCTTCACGAAGCGTTTTCCCAACGCGAAGATCGTGAAAACGCAGGACGAGGTCATCGAGGACCCGTCGCTGCAGCTCGTCCTCAGTTCGCAGATTGCGAATGAGCGGGCCCCCATCGGCATCCGCGTGATGCAGCATGGCAAGGACTACCTCTCCGACAAGCCCGGCATCACCACCCTCGAGCAGCTCGCCGAAGTCCGCAAGACTATCGCCGAAACAAAGCGGATCTACGGCATCATGTACAGCGAGCGCCTCGAAGTCAGGGCCGCCGTTCACGCCGGCCAGCTCATCCAGCAGGGCGCCATCGGCAAAGTCATCCAGACCATCAACATCGCGCCCCACCAGATCTTCCAGCATGGCGGCGTCGCCGGCGGCGGCTCCGGCCGTCCCGACTGGTTCTGGAACGACGTGCAGTTCGGCGGCATCCTGTGCGACATCGGCTCCCACCAGGTCGATCAGTTCCTCTACTACACCGGATCCACGCAGGCCGAAGTCGCCGAATCCCAGATCGCCAACATCCGCCATCCCGAGCACCCGCACTTCCAGGACTTCGGCGATATGGTTTTACGCGGCAATAAAGGACTCGGCTACGTTCGCCTCGACTGGTTCACCCCCGACGGCCTCGGCACCTGGGGCGACGGACGGCTCTTCATCCTCGGCACCGACGGTTATATCGAAGTTCGTAAATACACCAACGTCGCCGTCAGCAAGCAGGGCAACAACCTCTTCATCGTCGACAAGAACAGCGCTCGCTACATCGACTGCAACAACATGCCGTTGCCCTTCGGGCCTGAATTCGTCGCCGACATCGTCAATCGCACGCATGTCGCGCAGGATCAGGATGAGTGCCTGCTCGCCGCTGAACTCGTCATCAAAGCGCAGAAGTACGCCAAACGCGTCACGCTCGAAGCCTGACCTGATCCGCGATTCGCAAATTGTGCTGCGACAGCAGCACGACGGTAGAAGCCCCGGCCTTCAGGCCGGGGAACAAACGCCCCGAAGAGATTCGCGCCTTCAGGCGCGGCAGGTCGAACAGGAGAGAACGAATATGACGACTAAAAATTCCAGGCCCGTCTCCCGCCGCAGCTTCCTCAAAACCAGTCTCGGCGCCGCAGCTGCTGCCGGCTTCCCGACGATCCTCCCTTCCTCGGTCTTCGGCCAGTTCGCGCCCAGCAAGCGCATCAATGTCGGAGCCATCGGCGTCGGACGCATCTCGCGCGTACACGACATGCCCGGCATCATGCAGTTCGATCGTGCCCGCATCATCGCGGTCTGCGATCTCGATGCCCATCGCGTCGAAGACGGCAAAAAATTCGTCAACGACTACTACGCGCAGAAAACCGGCAAGCCGTACGACGGTGTCACCGGCTACGGCAATTACCACGAGCTGCTCGCCAACAAGGACATCGACGCCGTGGTCGTCAGCACCCCCGATCACTGGCATTCGCTCATAGGCGTCGACGCCGTCCGCGCCGGCAAAGACGTCTACCTGCAGAAGCCCGCGTCGCTCACCATCGCCGAGGGCCGCGCGCTCTCCAACGCCGTCCAGGCCTCAGGCCGCATCCTGCAGATCGGCAGCCAGCAGCGCTCGACGATCCAGTTCCGCTACGCGGCCGAGCTGGTCCGCAATGGACGCATCGGCGACCTGCAGCGCGTCGAGATCGGCCTCCCCGGCGACCCGGCCGGTGGCGACAAGACGCCCATGCCCGTCCCCGAGTGGTTCAACTACGAGATGTGGCTCGGCGAGACGCCGTATGTCTACTACACCGTCGACCGCGTTCATCCGCAGCACGGTTACGACCGCCCCGGATGGCTCCGCTGCCGCCAGTTCGGCGCTGGCATGATCACCGGCTGGGGCGCCCACCACATCGACAGCGCTCACTGGGGCATGAACACCGAGTACACCGGCCCCGTCGAAATCTGGGGCCACGCCGAGTTCCCCGACCACGGCCTCTGGGACGTCCACGGCCCCTTCAAGACCGAGGCCAACTACGCCAACGGCGTCCACATGAGCATCAGCGGCGACTATCCCAACGGCATTAAGTTCTACGGCACCAAAGGCTGGATCTTCGTTTCGCGCGGCAATGAAAAGGTCACGAAAAGCGACCCCACGGCCAAGCTCAACGACTCCACGGCGCTGGCATCGAGCGATCCCGCCATCATCAAGTCCGTCATCGGACCGGACGAAATCCACCTCTACGAGAGCAAGGATCAGCACGGCAACTGGCTGGACTGCATCATCAGCCGGAAACAGCCGATCTCGCCGGTCGAGATGGGCCATCGCGCCTGCTCCACTTGTTTGCTCCACGACATGGCCATGGTGCTCAAGCGCAAACTCTATTGGGATCCGGTGAACGAGCGGTTCCACAACGACGATGAAGCCAACAGCATGCTCTCGCGCCCGCAGCGCGCCCCCTATCGTTTCGCCTGAGAGGAGATTTCTACGATGATTGACCGCCGCAACATGATCGCTGGCCTGCTCGCCCTGCCCGCTATGCTCACCGCTGTGCCCGAAGCCGCCGAGGCGCAAACGCCCAGCGAGGCTCCGGCCGATAAGGAGATCCTCGGCCCTCACGTCTTCCACTGGGATCAGCTGCAGTTCCACAAGACGAAGACCGGGGAAGTCGCGCAGCTCTGCAAGCAGCCCACCGCCACGGTCGATCAGCTGGAGATGCACGTGAGCAAGCTCAACCCCGGCACCTCCTCGCATCCGCCGCATCGCCACGTGAACGAGGAGCTGATCATCCTCCGCGAAGGCGAATGCGAGACGCTCTCCAACGGGACGTGGGTCAGGGTCAATCCCGGCGACGTGGTCTTCAACGCCTCGAACAGCCTGCACGGCTTCCGCAACATCGGCAAGACTGAGGCCGTCTACCACGTCATCAACTGGAGCCCGAATAAAGAAATGGCGGCGAAGTAACTCGGCTGGTCAGCGCAATAATGGAACCGCGGACGGCGCCCGATCCGTCAAAAATGCGGTTCTCAGTGCGTGTACTTATTCTTTGCTTTTGAGTCGGCGAGAAGCTTCTGCAGGAATAACTTTGCCTGTTGCCAGGTCACGCAGGCGGTCCAATCAGGAAACGCCCACTGGCAATCTTTGACTGCCTTGGAGTAGCCGACTGGCTTTTTGCCAAGACCCAGATTGAAGAACGAATATTCTGCTCCCTCGTAAACAATCTTCAGCCCGGAGAGAGCCTCACGCGACACACTGGTGTGCATCTTGACTTTGAATCCGTCATAACCGCTGAACCACTCCGGGTTCGGATCCTGGTTCAGGATCTTGCATTCTGAGGACTTGATGAGGTTCGTGCCGTCGATGACTGCAACGATGAACTTTCTCAGAGCCTCTTTAGTCGCGGCATCCATGGCGGCGATCTTAACATGCCACGCTGAGGATGAAAGCGCACGCAGAGCGTTTAATTTTGGTCCACCTTAGTTCCCCGCCCCGGCTAACTCGACCGTCTGCGGGCCCGCATGCAGCGGAATCTGCCGCGTCCCCCAGCGCAGCGTTCCATCGAGCCCCGTCGGCAACGTCACCGTTGCTCTCCACGTCGAGCCATCGAGTTGGTACACGGTGTGGATTGGCCCGCCCGCATGCGGCATGGTCGCATCGAGATGATGCAGCCCGTTCAGGTGCGGCTCGATCACGACTGTTTTAAATCCCGGGCTCGCCGGCCGAATGCCCGCCACCAGCGTCAGCAGATCGTAGTTCGGGCTCGCGCTCCACGCATGGCAATCGGAGCGCGTCGGCTCCGGATTCTCCGCCCACGTGCTCAACCCGAGCTGGAGCATGCCGTACCAGGGCTGCAGCTGGCTCACGTACTCATCGGCCATCCCGGCATGCTCGAGCGCGCGGCTCAGATAGAAGCGGAAGTAGTACGTCGGAATGGAGAGCGGCGGCACCGGCTTGCCATCGACCTCGGTGGCCGCATCCGGTTTCGACGCCAGCAGCCGCCGCAGCATCGGCGCCTGCTCCGCCTTCGGCGCCACATCGAGCCACGATGCGAGGATGTTCGCCTCGTAGCTGTAGGTCTTCTTCGCCGGCGTGTCGGCGTAGAGGCCGTACTTCGCATCCCAGTTTTCCGCGTTGAGCGCAGCCGTGGCTTTGCGGATGCGCGCCTCATACTCCTGGGCTCGCTCCTGCGATCCAAACTGCAGTTCCATGGCGCGCGCATTCTGCATCGCCTCGATGAACTGCAGCGTCAGGAAGGCCGAACCGCCGTCGGCATCCTGCGGCGGCACACCGGCCGGATAGTCCGCCGTCCAGTCGCCAAACTCCCACCACTTCACGCGGCCGAGAAGGCCATCGGACCGCTGCTGCGCGGCGTACCAGTCGATCACGGTGCGCGTGTGCGGCAGCGTCTGCCGGACCAGCGCCGGATCGTCCACGTACATCCAGTAGTCGTGCAGCATGCTCACCCACAGCAGCGAAAAGGGCGGGATAAACTGCGGCAGCCCCGATGGATAGCGGCTCTGCGTAATTCCCTCGGGCGTGCGCGAGTCGTCGATGTTGGTGATGGCCTGGCGCGCCAGGCGGCTGTCGCCGGTCATCACATACGAGATGAGCGCCTGGATGCGTGTGTCGCCCACGTACTGCAGCTGCTCCCAGTAGGGCGCATCCATATAGGTTTCGTGCGCGCAAAGCCGCGCGGTACGCCAGCCTGTCTGCCACAGCGCATCGAGCTGCGGAATATCGCCAGCAATCGCCGCCTTCGCGTCAAATGGATAAGCGGTGAACCACGCGCGCATTCCTTCGAGGCGCAGCGGTTCTGCTTTGGTGGTGATCTCGATCTGCACATACCGCCACGTGCGCCACCACAGCGGCTGATAGGTGTGCGCGGGCCCACCGCCGGAGACGTACCGATCGGTGATTCCCTGGATGTGCCGCCCCTCAATCTGATTGCGATTGCCTTTGTTGCCCTGCGCATCGTAGAGCGCCTCGGAGTAGGTCAGCGCAATGGTCGCGTCGCGGCCTCCGCTCGCGATCAGTTCCGGATACGCCGTCTGCAGCACTTTGTGATCGAGCAGGAGCGTCACGTGCGCGTTCGCCGGGATTTCCAGCGGCGCCTTGGGAAATGCGGGCAGCGAGGGTAATCCCTCCACGCGCACCGGATTCCCCGCCTCCACCTGCCGATGCTCCATCGGCGGCAGAGGATCCTGGACCAGCTCCCAGTTATTGTCCGCATCCTGGGCCTCGCGCGTGGCCGCGTGGCCGACCACCACCGGCGTCTCCCATCCGGCGCTGTCGTCGCCGGGCTGATCCCACTTCCAGTCGACGACTCGCCCGTCGATCTGCTCCGCCGGTCCCGCCGCATAGTATCCATTCGCGCCGCTGTGCCCGAGCGCCGCGCGCCCGGCTTCGCTGCGAACCCGCCAGTTCGCGCCGGTATTCACGGCCGATTCCGCTTCGGTGTCGCCCTGCATCAGGAAGCCGGTGCGGTTGCTCATCTGCGCCACGGGCGCCAGCTCGCCGAAGTTCCACACCACGGCGGCGATCACGTTCGAGCCGGCATGCAGCATCGGAGCCAGGTCGACCGTCTCAAACCGCCAGTGGAAGAGATCGCCGCGCGCCGGACCCTCCGCCGCATACTGCCCATTCACGTGGAGCACGTAGCGGTTGTCCGCGCTCACATGAATCCAGTAGTGCTCGGGCACGCTGGCCAGCGCAATCTCTTTGCGGAAATAGAAGACCCCCGGCGCCTTGGCCGCCGCCGAGGGGCTCGCGATCCAGTTCGACGGCCATTTCGCCGCCAACAGCGCCGGATTCAGCGGCTTGTTTTGGGCCCGCGCCGCGGCAACGCAGGAACAAAGGATCGTCAACGCGCTCAGAATCGCCAGCGCCCTCAGGCCAGTTGCCGATGATCGAATCGTCATGGTTCTCCGGGGAAGATAGGGCAGATCAAAAGGGGACTTTCGTCCCCGCCCGAGTGTAATCTCCCCGCCGCCGATTGCGCCACGCCTCGGCAGCGCCGAAATTTGTGACTGATGCTGTTACGATTATCCCGGTCGCCGGCGCCGGAGAACAGCAAGGGCCCGGAATTCCCTTCCGAGCCCCAGCCTCACTCCGGATTTCGAACCGCGCCGCCGATCACTGCGGCGTCTGTGTCTGGGTCTGCGCCTGGGTCCCCGCCTGGGCTGCAGCCTGTTGCTGCGAAAACAAGCCCGGGAGTGCCGGCTTGCCCGTCACCGGCGAGGCGTTCGGATCCGCAGCCGTCTCCGGCGCCGCCGCACTTGCCGCCGTTCGCTTCGAATAGATTCTGAAGTTGACGGCCACGTCGATCACCGAAGGCACCGGCTTGCCATTTTTGATGGCGGGCGCAAACGTCGACTTCCGGAGCGCCGTCACGGCGTTCTCGTCCAGCCCAAACCCGATGGGCCGGTACACCGCTACGGCCAGAATCTTCCCGGTCGGATCGAGGATCACCTTATAGCTCGCGACGCCCGCCACTTCCGCGTGCTGGGCAAAGTCGTTCGACTCCGGCACGACATTCCTGAGAATCTTCGGCCCGTTGACGCCCGGTCCGGGATGCACCAGCGACTGATCGGTCGGCTCCAGCCACTTGTGCGAGTCCTGCGCCTGGTAAAAGAACTGCCAGTAGTCCGGCATCTCCGCGATCATCCTGCCGTCCAGATCGGGCGCGAAGATCTTGTTCAGCGCATTGCGCAGATGCTCGGCCGACTCGGCAGGCGAGGTCGTCGCCCCTGGAGGCAGCTCACTGGCAGCGGCCGCGCTGCTATCGGTGGAGGATGCGGGTGGTGCCCCACTTGCCTGTTTTTGCGAAGGGGGTTCAGCTTTTGCGTTCGGCTCGTCCTTCCCGCCGATCCCAAACAGCCCTTTCTTCTTTTTCGGAATGACCACCAACTGCCGGTCGATCACGATGATCTGATGTTTCTTTTTGGGCGTGATCTGAATCCGGTCAAACGAGGTGGCCTGTTGCTCCCAGGGTGCTTCTCCCTCAAAGTGAATTCCAAAACGTACGCCTTCCAGTTCGACAGTCTTTTTTGTCACCCGCACCTTGTCGATGAAAACCCCGCACAGCGTGAATGATCCTTTTTGCGACTGGCCGACCAGATTCCCATTCATGTCGAAGTGCAGGTCCTCGCCAAGCCAGAGCCCGCGTAAAAACAGCGGCCGCCCGGTGAGCCTGGCCTTCAACTCGTCCTCGCCGATCTCTGCCGTCTTGCCTGCTTCCTTGCCCACGGGTTCCATCACCTCGGAAGCCGTTCGTTGCGGCGCGGCCGTTGTTTCCGTTGCAGGCGCCTGTTCGGCGGAAGGCGCGGTCGCCTCGGGAGAATTGCTGTTTGCAGGAGCGCTGGCGGGCTTGTCCTGCGCGTAAAGAAGGGACCCACACAGAATCGGGAGTGCGACAGCGGCGAACCACGCAGACCTCATCGGACCTTTCCCGTACCTCACACGGATGCATCCCGGGCGCGGAGCTGTCAGCGTCATTGCGCGCCATGCAAGCCGCATTCTCCGAGCATGGCATCCTGGGATTTTCCGCAACAATAGCACTTTGGGTGGGCATCCAGATGTAAATATCCCCTTCGGCATAGCGGATAGCCTGGAGCTAAGAGCCTGGGAGCGGGGAGCTGCCGAGAGAAGAGTGGGCACGAGAAAAGGCCAGGACCCTGGGGTCCCGGCCACGTTTTCCACAAGGGTATTAACTTCCCTGAGTCCTTCATCTCATACTTGAAGAATGTTCAGGAAGTTTCTCCGCTGCAATCCAGCCTGGGGGAAGACCACCTCCAGATTGCGCGCACCCAGCGTCTTATACGCAGCTTCGGCCAGGACCTGACGGAAGTCTGTGGTAATCGCCAGATCGCGCCCTTCGTACAGCTGTTCGGGAGCCATCCCAGGCCACCGCCCGTAGACCTTGCCCCCCTGCACCGGTCCACCCAGCGCGAACATCACGTTGGCGTGCCCGTGATCGGTCCCGCCGGTCCCGTTCTGACGGCAGGTCCGGCCAAACTCCGACATAGTCACCAGCACGATGTCTCCCGCCTGATCGCCCATGTCCCTCCAGAACGCCGCCAGCCCCGCGCTGAATTCCCGCAGCCGCCCTGCCAGTTGGCCCTCCACATTGCCCTGGTTCTGGTGCGTATCCCAGCCGCCGATGTCGGCGAACGCCGCCTCGACGCCCAGGTTGGCCTTGAGCAATTGTGCGATCTGCCTGAGGCTGTTGCCGAACGGACCACCCGGATACTCCGCCCCCGGGGCCGGGGTGTACTGCGTTGGATCGGCGGCCTTCAGCATCTTCACCGCTTCAAACGTCTCCTGCCCGGTGCCGTGCAGGATCGAATCCGTCGACTCGTCATACATCGCCGCAAATCCGGCGGCTGCCGGCGACGACTGCACCCCGAAGTCGCGAATGTTGTCCAGTGCTACCGCCTGAATCCGCCCTTCCAGCGTGCGCGGCACCTCCGCTCCCAGGGCGACGGCGCGAAATGGTGTGTGGGTGCATTCCGGACAGCCCAGATCCTGCGCCTGCAGCGCCCGATTCAGCCAGCCATCCAGCGTCGCCTTGAAACCCGGCGTTCCGGTCTCCATAAAATCCTGGGCATCGAAGTGGGAGCGCGTCGGATCGGGCGACCCCGAAGCGTGCACAATCGCCAGGTGGCGCTGATCCCACAGCGGCTTGAGCGGCGCCATTGCCGGATGCAACCCAAAGAAGCCATCCAGATCGATGACCGCATTCTGCGGAATGCCGATGTTCGGCCGGTACTGGTAATACGAGGGCTCGCGATAGGGAACGACCACGTTCAGGCCGTCCGCAGCGCCTCGCTGGAAGATCACCACCAGCTTCCTGCCCTGCGCCTGGGCGCTCGTCGCCTGCGCCAGCACGCTCCGCGTCAGGAAGGCCGGGATCGACGCCGTTCCCACCACCGCCATCGCACCGCCCTTCATGAAGGCGCGCCGCGTCAGAGGCGTCTTCGCCGGCTCATGCCTCGCCGACTCCACCACAGGACCGTGCACCGACTCATCCCACGAGTTGTTGCTCATTTTGCAGGCTCCGGAACCGGGCGAACCGAGAGCAAACGGACAACTCCCTTCCCCCGGTATGTCCTGTACAAACGTTCGGTCATCGCGGAAGTTGCGCGGTTCAATGACCCAACTCCGTCCCGACTCCTTTCAGGGGCTGGGAAGGAACTTCCAGTACTTCCCTGCTGCCGTCACCACCGCATGCAAGCCCACCCGGCTGGACGGCGGGAGCCCCATGAAATCGTGGAACAAATCTGAAAGGATCGTTGTGTTGTCGGCGAAGTAGTCGTGGTAGAAGCCCAGCAGGCTCGTGTCCACCGCCGACGCATCCACGGTATCCATGCCCGGCACCACGATCAGGTGCGGCACTCCCTCCCCCGCCCGCTGATACCCCGCATAGTAATTCGACACCCGCAGCGCCGCATCCCGCGACGACGCATACAGCGTGATCCGATGCGCGCTCTGTTCCATCTCGTGGGCCATCTGCTTAAACAGCGCAGCATCCACGTCCGGCGCCATCAGCGCCACCTGGTTGAAAGTCGTCTTCTGCTTCAGGGACGGGTTCTCCATCCCGAAGTCGCGCAGCGCCTCAGTCACCGGCCGGTTCCCCATGCTGTGCGCGATCAGGTCCACCGTCTTTGCCCCCGACTGCGCGACCAGCATCTTCAGGAAGGCTTCCAGATGGCTCGCGGTCAGCGCGGCATTGCGGCCGTCCTTGTTATAAGCGAACGGGCTCATGGACCCCTGCGACGGCCAGCTGTACATCACCGTCGGCCCGTCGTACGCCATGTCATAGGCAATCTGCGCCGTGCGCCGCGCCCCGTCTACAAAGGTCGTGTTGAATCCGTGGACGAATACCAGGATTTCCTTCTTCTGCGAATGCCCCAGCCGCCCGGAAATCCCCTTCATGAATTCCGCCTGGTCCTGCGGCACCACGCTCTGCAGAACCACGTCCTTCTTCGGATCCTCGCTGAACTCCAGCCGCCAGATGCTCGGCCCCTCCAGCTCTCCCAGCCGATGATCGCGCGGGATACTCACGTGAAGCTGACCGTAGTGCAGGTCCCCGTTAGGGTCCGGGTCGCCGCCGTAGGTGGGTCCGCGGCTGTCGCTACCCACCACATCGCGATCGGTCGCGTAGAAAATCTGGATGACCGCGTAATTCGATGTGACGGTCTCGGTCGTCGGGGTCAGGCCGCGGAATCCGCCAAACGCTCCCTTTGCCGCCGTCACCGCGACGTGAATCGTCCCCGATCCCGCGCTCAGGTTGCGCGCCAGAACGTAATAGTCCCCCTCCACCGCAGCCTGCCAGCGGAACGAGGACTCCGTCGCATCCGGATCGTCCTTGCCCACGAGGTCTTTCGCAGAGTTGTAAACGTAGAGGTCGACCGAGAATTGCGGATCGCTGGAACTGCCCGTCACGTCGAAGCCGGCTCCGCGCTTCAGATGGAAGATCTGCGATCGAATCTCGGACTGAGCCGGAATCTGGAGGGTCTGGCCCGTACCTGCATCCGGGGTCGGGCTTTGCTTTTCACTCGTGTTCGGAGCAGGACTCGCGCTCTGCGCATGCAGAGTCGCACTCGTCCAGAACCCCGGAACCGCCGCGCACAGCAGCACCACCAGCATCTTGCGCACTGAGGAAGAGCACATTGGGGAAACTCGGCGGGGGATGCAAGCGATTGTGCCACTACCCCGCCCAATCGGCAAGCACGAGATGAGACTGACGCGCTATGGCCTGCGGATCGCTCCAGCTAACCGCTTTCCCACTCAATAATTCCCAGCCCCTCGCTTCTCAGCCAACCGCATCTCCGCCGACCCCTGTCTTACCATGGTCTTCAGCATGTCCGACGTCCAACACACCCTCGACGCCCTGCGCGAAAAGATTCGCCATCACGAGCACCTGTACTACGTCCTCGACCAGCCGACCATCTCCGACGCCGAGTACGACGACCTCGTGCGCCAGTTGCAGCGGCTCGAAAAAGAGCATCCCGATCTCATCACCCCCGACTCGCCCACGCAGCGCGTCGGGGGTAAGCCCAAAGAGGGCTTTGCCAAGGTCGCTCACTCGCGGGCGATGCTTTCCATCGACAACGTCACCAGCGAAGAGGAGCTGCGCGACTGGGATCGCCGCGTGCGCTCGCTGGCGGGCGAAAACGTGCAGATCGGCTACGTCTGCGAATACAAGATGGACGGCCTCTCCATGGCGCTTCAGTACCGCGCGGCCGAGGGATCGGGAGCGCCCGGCTCGGCCCAACTCCAGCGCGGCCTCACCCGCGGCAACGGGACGATCGGTGAGGATGTGACCACCAATGTCCGCACCATCCGCTCGGTGCCGCTCTCCATCTCCGCAGCGGCACTGAAGAAAGCCGGCGTTCCCGCCACTTTCGAAGTGCGGGGCGAAATCGTCATGCCGCTGGCGGCCTTTACCAAAGCCAACGAGGAGCGCGAAGCTCAGGGACTCGAGCCCGCCGCCAATCCGCGCAATTACGCCGCGGGGACGATCCGGACGCTCGAGCCCAATATCGTCGCGCAGCGGCGGCTCGACTTCTACGCCTATTTCCTGCTGACGGAGAACGGCGAGGACCTCCTCGCCGAACAGTCTGAAGCCCTCGACGCCCTGACCACCCTCGGCTTCCGCGTCAACCCGCACCGCGAAGCGATGACCTCGATCGACAAGGTGCTCGCCTTTGTCGAAAAGGCCGAGACCACTCGTAACAGTCTCGGTTACGAAATCGATGGCGTGGTGATCAAGGTCAACTCCGCCCAGGTACAGCGCCGCCTCGGCTACACCGGACGGGCCCCGCGCTGGGCGGTCGCCTTCAAGTTCACCGCCCGCGGCGGCATCACCCAGGTCGAGGACATCAAAACGCAGGTGGGCCGCACCGGCAAGCTCACTCCCGTGGCCGTCCTCACGCCCGTGTCCATTGGCGGCACGACGGTCTCCCGCGCCACGCTGCACAACGCCGACCAGATTGAGAGCCTCGGCCTCCTGATCGGCGACTACGTCAAAGTCGAGCGCGGGGGCGACGTGATCCCCAAAGTCGTCGAGGTGGTCGAAGACGCCGAGCACCCGCGCGGCCACAAGCACTTCCACTTCCCCAAACACTGCCCTGTCTGCGGCACCGAGATTCACCGCACTGAAGGCGAAGCCGACTACCGCTGCGTCAACACAGACTGCCCGGCACGCCTCGGCGGCAGCCTGCTGCACTTCGCTTCGCGTGGCGTGATGAACATCGAAGGCCTGGGCGATGCAGTCGTGACCGGCCTGCTCGAACACAAACTCGTCGCAAGCATCGCCGACCTCTACTCCCTCACCGACGAGCAGCTCGCCCAGCTCCAGCACGAAGTCGTGACGAAGGACAAGAAGACGGGCGAAGAGAAGAGCCGCACCCAGGCCCTGCTCGGCCCCAAAGAGCGGACCGACCTCCTTGCCGAAATCGAGAGTTCGAAAAAGGCTCCGCTCGACCGCGTCCTCTTCGGACTCGGCATTCGCTTCGTCGGTCAGCGCACGGCGCAGCTTCTCGCCGAGGAGTTCGGATCGATGGAAGCCCTCATGGCCGCATCCGCCGAAGAGCTGGAGCGCGTCAACGAAGTCGGCCCGCGCGTCTCAGAGGCCATTCGCGAATTCTTCGACGAGTCGCGCAACCGCACGCTCGTGCACAAGCTCGAAAAGGCCGGCCTCACGATGACCGCCGAGAAGCGAAAGAAGACGTCGCAGCTCGAAGGCCTCACCTTCGTCCTGACCGGTACGTTGCCGAATCTCTCACGCGAGGACGCGAAGGCGAGGATCGAATCCGCCGGCGGCCGCGTCTCCGGTTCCGTCAGCAGGAAGACGAACTACGTCGTGGCCGGCGAAGAGGCGGGGTCGAAGCTCGACAAAGCCAGGGAACTAGGCGTGCATGTGATTGACGAAGCCGGACTGGAGAAACTGCTGAGCTGAATCACATTCGTTTCGGCCAGCGTCGAGCGCCGTGGAGCACGCGCAGGATCTCGAGTCGATCGCTCAGCACGCGGTAGGCTGCCACATACGACGTCCCAGCGATAACCATTTCGCGGGTGCCGCGTCTGCGCCCCGAGCGACCCATTTCCGGCATCCTGCTTAACATCGCTACCTGCTGCTCAATCTGATCCTGCAATCGATACGCCGCTTCTGCATTGTCCTCGGCGATGTACAAGAGCATCTCCGCCAGATCGTAGCGGGCGAGGGGATGCCATTCGATCTTCACGCAGAGCGTTTTCTTGCAGCAACACGATCAATCGCCGCGCGCATCTCGCGCATCACCTGTTCGTGCCGAATCCCGGGCCGCTTGTCCTTGAGCGCCTTCTCCACCTCGCGGCGGAACCAGGCGTCGTGCTCGCGCTCCTCTTTCCGGCTGCGGATAAACTCGCGCATGAACTCCCGCACCAGCTGCGACGCCGGCTGGTGCATCGCAGCCGCCTCGGCAACAAACGCATCGCGCAGCTCGGTTTCCAGTTTGACGGTGAAAACAGATTCTTTAGCCACGCCGGCGCTCCTGAATGAGGGAATGACAACGACTATACTACGTCATTCCTTCGACAGTACCTTAATTCGCGCCCTTCCCGATCTCTTTCGTCATCGCGACGCCCAGCACCTTCCCCGGCCCGGGTTCCTGCACAAACGCCACCACCCGCAGATTCCCCGGCTCCGCCCCCGGCCACAGCTTCACGCGGAACGGCGCATCGAGATTCTTTCCCTTCGCCAGCTTTCCTACTTTCACCAGCGTCTTCACCACGGCCACGTTCGTCAGCTTCCTGCCGCTGTTCTCCCCTCCCAGCACATCGGTCTGGGTCTTATCCAGCGTGACCGCTATAAAGACATCGCCGCCACGCTCCTCCGCAGTTCCATCCGCTTCGATCTTCCCCATCAACTCGTCGCCAGAGACTGCGGCGCCGTCGATCCGCAACGCCAGTGTGGCTGCCGCTGCTGCCTTGTCGAAACCAGCCTTCACCTCATCCGCCTTCCAGGGATGCACCTCGACGTCGCCATCGAGGATCACCTGCGGCGTGTACACCTGGTTCAGGCCCAGCATGCGGGCGTAGGCATTCTGGCGCTCGGTCAGATCGCTCGACGAGAAGGGATCCTTCCAGCCATCGTGATCCCAGTAGTCCACGTGCTCGCTCAGCACGATGATCTGCCCGTGCGCCAGGGGCTGATACTGATCCAGCCGCGCCGCCCACGCATCCACCGGCGGACAGCTCGAGCAGCCTTCCGACGTGAACAGCTCCATCAGGATCGGCGTCCGATTCTCCGCCGCCGGCCCGCTCGCCCCCCAGAGCCCGGAGCACGCGCAAGTCCACAGAACGGCCAGGCCGAACCACCGTCTCCACATTTTCCGGCTCATGCTGTCGAGCATGCTCGCTCCCCGCGGTTCGCGCCATAGCCACACAGACCGGGGGCCACGCTTTCCATTCAACCGCTCTACAAAGGAGTACGAGCCTACTGGCCTTTCCGGATCTCCTTCGTCATCGCCACGCCCAGCACCTTGCCTGGGCCTGGTTCCTGGACGAAGGCCACCACCCGCATGTTGGCCGGATCGGCGAAGGGCCACAGCTTCAGATAAAACGTCAGATCGAAGGGCTTGCCCTGCTCCACCTTCCCGATCTTCACCAACTGTTTCACCACGGCGACGTTGGTCAGCGTCTTGCCGTCATTCGCTCCCGCGAGCACGTCGCTCACCGTCTTGTCGATCGCGACCGCCAGAAAGACGTCGCCGCTCTGCGTGGGGGCGCCAGCGTCGGTGGCCACGTGGACCGTCAACCCGCGACCATCGTCCTCGGCATGATCGAGGTGCATCGGCAGCGCCGGCGCGGTGGCCGCCTGCTCCAGCTTCTGCCGTGTCTGCGCCGCGTCGTACGCGTGCAGTTCCGCGTCACCATCCAGAATGATCTGCGGCGTGTAGACGGTCAGACGCAGCGAGCGCGCGTAGGCTCCCTGCCGGTCGGAGAGCTGCTCCTGCGAATACGGATCGGTCCAGCCATCCTCATCGAAGTAGTCCACGTGCTCGCTCAGCACGATGACCTGCGCATCGGGAACCGGCTGCGTCGCATCGAGCGTCTGCACCCACGCATCGGCCGGCGGGCAACTGGGGCATCCCTGGGAGGTGAACAGCTCGACCAGGACGGGCGTCTTCGCCGTCTCCATTTTCGCAGCGCGCGTCGGGCGTCCGACGCACAACAAAACCAGCAACGGGACCAGCTCGCGCCGCGCAGCAACCTTCCAGTTCATGTTGTGAGTATGCCCGTGCGGGACGGATCGGCGCTACCACCGAAACCACACGCCAGCCAGCGCCTCGTTCCCTGGGCGCGGGTCTTCACCCTTTCGGAGCGAAGTATCCTTCGCGCACGCGTACGGTAAAGCGCCGGTCCAGACAATAGAGGTAAATGGGCCGGAACTCGCCATTCGCCAGGAAGTCAGCCGGCTTGTAGACCAGCGCGTACTGGCTGCGCAGCTCCTCCTGAATCTCGTTGAAGCTCATCGCCATGTCTTCCATCCGTGGCGGATAGAAGGCTTTGCCGCCGGTGGCGATGGCCATCTTCTCCAGCACTTCGTCCCCGCGGTCGCGCGTTGGGCTCACGTCCGTACTGATGGCGTAGATGATCGTCTCCGCGCGCTGGCACTCTTTGATGGCATCTTCGAGGTAGGCATGGCTCTGGTTGTCGTCGCCGTCGCTCACCAGCACAATGGCCTTGCGCACCGGCTCCTGCCCGCGCGAGGTGAGCAGCTTGTCGCGGCAGGCGCTGTACACGGCGTCATACAAAGCCGTGCCGCCGCCCGAGCGCAGCGACTGGATGCCGGCGGTCAGCGAGTCGAGATTGTTGGTCCAGTCCTGCTTGTAGTCCGGCGTCACATCGAAGCCTTCGACAAACGCCTTGTCCGACGCCGGGCGCAGAGTCTCCAGCAAGAACGATGTTGCCGCCTGCTGCTCGAACTGGAAACGCGTGCGGATCGAGGTGCTGGTGTCGATCAGGATACCGACGCGCAGGGGAAGATTCGTCTGCTGGGTAAAGCTGTACACCTGCGCGGGAGCCTTGTGGTCGTCCAGCAGGGCGAACTGGTTCTGCTGCAGGTTCTTGATGAAGCGCCCGTGCTTGTCGGTGACGGCGAACTCGAGGTACACCTCGTTCACCGCTACAGGAATCGTGTACTGGCTCTGGTCGCCGCCCGGCTGCGCGTTCTGCCCGGCCTCCGGCGCCGCCTGCTTCTGCGCGGGAGCCGGCTGCGTCCCGGGGGCGGTGCTCTGCGCCTGGGCCGGGGCGGTGGAAGGAGTCTGGGTCGTCTGCGCCAAAAGGCTGGCCGCACACAACGCACATGCCAGGAGAAACAGGGGACGAATGACCGCGGTCTTCATTGAGGGTGTGACTGTATTTTACCTTGCCGCGTCAACTCGCCTCTTCCCCCAAAGGCGGCAGGCGTCAATTTCCTGCCCGCCACCTTGCACCCGCCGCCGTCCCCCCGGCACAATCGGGTCATGTCCGATTCGCAGAAGTCCGCCATTGCCACGCCGCACGCTCCGGCCGCCATCGGCCCCTACTCCCAGGCCATCCGCCTTGGCAATCTGCTGTACACCTCCGGGCAAATCGCCCTCGATCCCGCCAGCGGCCAGATCGTCTCCGGCGGCATCGGCGAGCAAACCACGCGCGTGCTCGAAAACCTGAAGGCGATCCTCAGCGCCGCCGGCACCAGCCTCGATCGCGTCGTCAAGACCGTTGTCTTCCTGAAAGACATGAACGACTTCGCCGCCATGAACGCGATCTACGGCCAGTACCTCGCGCCCGGCGGCGTCACGCCGCCCGCCCGCTCGACGGTCGAAGTGGCCCGGCTGCCCAAAGACGCGCTGGTCGAAATCGAAGTCATCGCAACGATCCCCTAAGGCCGCTCATCGAATCGTTAGAGCCCCGATTGCCAACCCCAGGAGCGATCCGCCCATGTCCGAGACAAAGCCCAACACCGCCGCCGGCAAGATCGAAAAGTCCGACGCCGAATGGCGCGCCCAGCTCACCCCCGAGCAGTACTACGTCGTCCGCCAGAAAGGCACCGAGCCGCCGTTCACGGGCAAGCTCAACTTCAACCACGACACGGGCATGTACCGCTGCGTCGCCTGCGGGGCGGACCTGTTTTCTTCGGAGACGAAATTTGACTCCGGCAGCGGCTGGCCCAGCTTCTACCTGCCTGTGCAGTCGGAGGCCGTCACCACCCACGAGGACCACAGCCACGGCATGACGCGCGTGGAGGTCACCTGCGCCCGCTGCGGAGCGCATCTGGGGCATGTCTTCCCGGACGGCCCCCGTCCGACGGGCCTCCGCTACTGCATTAACTCCGCCGCGCTCGATTTCGACAAAACTAAATAGCGCGAAACCCCGTCTGTCCTGCATGCATCGGCGACCCTTTCGCATCCTGCTGGCCGTCTCTGCCGTCGCCGGGTTCGCCGTCCTGGTGGCTGCGCAGTCTCCCACGGAACACCACGGACCGCCGTGGCGCTGGCCGGTCGCCTCCACGCAGACCTTCACCATCGCGGGCTCGAACCTCCAGGTGGACTTCGCCCCTGGCTCCTTCGACCTTCCTCAGGCGCAAATCCTCAAGTGGGTCGAGCGCGCCGCCACCGCCGTGGCCACCTACTACGGGCGCTTCCCCGTGCCCCGCGATCGCATCCTCGTCCAGCCCATCGCGGACCGCAGCGGCGTGATGCATGGAACCACCTGGGGCGGCGTCGGCGGATTCCCGGCGTTCACGCGCATCGGCGTGGGCCAGCACTCCACCGTCGGCGACCTCACCCAGGACTGGATGATGACGCACGAGCTCTTCCACACGGGTCTGCCTTCGCAGGACGACAACCATCACTGGATCGAAGAGGGTCTCGCGGTGTACCTCGAGCCCGTGGCGCGCGTGCAGGCAGGATTCCTCACGCCCGAGCAGATCTGGGCCGACATGGTGCGCGACATGCCCAAAGGCAATCCCCAGCCGGGCGACCAGGGCCTCGACAACACGCATACCTGGGGGCGGACGTACTGGGGTGGAGCGCAGTTCAGCCTGCTTGCCGACGTCACGATTCGCCAACAGACGCGCAACAAGAAGGGACTGCAGGACGCGCTCCGCGCGATCGTCGCAGCAGGAGGGACCATCGATCAGAACTGGTCGATCGAGAAGACCTTCGCCGCCGGCGACGCGGCCACCGGGACGCACGTCCTCGAAGACCAGTACGCCCGCATGGCGAACGCGCCGGTCCCCGTCGACCTCGACGGACTGTGGAAGAAACTAGGGGTGATTCGAACCGGCGAAGACGAGGTGCGCTTCGACGACTCCGCGCCGGAAGCGGCGATCCGGAAGGCGATCACGGCAACTCCCGCCAGCGGAGTGATCCGGCCTGCGTTGTAACGCGCAACGCGACCGGCAACAGGCGACCCGCTACGGGCTGCCGCTAGGCCTTGACGACCTTCCCGGCCTTCAGGCAGCTCGAGCAGACGCGCAGACGCTTCGCGCCCCCGCCCACCTTCGCCTTCACCGGGTGCAGATTCACATTCCAGCGCCGCTTGGTGATGTTGTGCGCGTGCGAAATGTTGTTTCCAAACTGCGGCCCCTTGCCGCAAATATCGCAAACCTGTGCCATGTCTTCTCCAAAAGACGATTCCCGTTCGAGGATGTCGTCGAAAATTTGCGGTTCCGGACATGTGCTCTGCATTCTCCGGTCCCAGTCCGCCTCAGCCGCAGGCGCCCACGCACCCCACACGCCGAATTATCAGTTTACCGGGGACTTGCGCTCACGACAACCGTTCCCCGGTTCCCCCCTCCATCGACCGCATGTCACTAACGTGGCATCGGCAATTTTGCCCGCGCTCTCTATAGTCACAACCAATGGCGGCGTCGCTCGAGATTCCCATGCCGATTCCCCACTCCGGCTCTCTGGCCCGCCGCATGCTTCGTCCCCTGCTCCTCCTGGCCATCATCCTTCTGCCCCTCTGGCACGTCCACGATATCGACCGCGATTTCCACCTGCCGTACACCGGCAACGATCTCATCGGCCGCTGGTATGGCACCCGCGCCGCACTCCACCGACAGGATCCGTATTCGCCTGAACTGACTCGCCAGATCCAGGCCATCGCCGACCACGACCGCTCCACCGCGTTCGACTATCCGGCGACCTTCGCCGTCCTCCTCGCTCCGATGGCTGCTCTGCCCTGGAAAGCATTCAGCCTCGTGTATCTGCTCCTGATCGTCCCCTCGCTGGCCGTCAGCTTCTGGCTCTGTGTCCGCAGCCTCCATCTGCCGCTTTCACGCCGGGTTACGGGTCGGATCGTTCTCGCGGCTCTGTTCAGCTGGCCGGCGATCTGGGGGCTTCGCCTGTTGCAGCCCGCGCTGCTGGAGGCCGTCTTCCTCTTCCTAGGCTGCTTCTTCCTGGTGCGCGGCCGAGGCGCAACCGCCGGCTTCCTGCTGGCCCTCGCCACCATCAAGCCCCAGACGGTCCTTCCTTTGCTGTTGTGGTTGCTTCTCTGGACCGGCCTGCGCCGTCAGTGGCGTTTCCTTCTCTCCTTCGCCGTCACCACCACCGCCCTGCTGGCCCTGGCGGAGTGGCTGATCCCAGGCTGGTTCACCCACTGGCTGCACCTGCTCCGCTTCTATCAGTCTGTTTGCCCCAAACTGCCTCTGGAGCCGCTGCTTGGCTACGCTCTGAGCCGGATCGTGGTGCTCGAACTCGCCGTATGGGCGGGTTGGCGCCTGTGGCGGCTGCGCCACTGCCCTCCGTCCTCGACAGACTTCGGATACTCCATCGCGCTGCTTCTGGCCTTCACGATCGCCGCCAACCCAACGCAGCCCCTGATGGTCTATAACGACATCTTTCTTTTA
>JBKICP010000045.1:0-10189 GCA_046567085.1 Acidobacteriota bacterium | reverse complement strand
ACTCGCTGCAGCCGACCCTGGAACAGCGCTTCGCGCATGGGTTCAACCTGCTGGCGAACTATACCTGGTCGCGCGCTCTGAACTATAACGCGGAGTATTTTGCGCAGAACCCCAGTGTGGAATACGGACCGGATGACACCAATCGAGCGAACGTACTAACCGTGTCGGGTTCGTGGCAGATCCCCGTGGGGCATAACAAACTGCTGCTGGCGAACGATAACCATGCGGTGGACGAACTGGTGGGTGGCTGGCAGCTGGCCGGCGACACCACCTGGGAGAGCGGGCTGCCTTTTACGCCGACCTATTTCGAGTGCGGCTCCGATCAGGACATCGATTCGAACTACGGCAGCCCGGGCACCTCGAGCGACTGCCGGCCGGATAAGGCGCAAAACTACTTTTCCCAGAGCGTGAGCTCCCTGGATCCGGTGACGCACGCGCGCAGGTATTTCACCCCCGTGGCTCCGCTGGCGGCGAATGGATCCGTCTCCGGGCCGTTCGCGCGTCCTGCCTTCGGAACCATCGGCAATGTCGGGCGGAACTGGCTGCGCGGTCCTTCGGAGTACTTCGCCGACGCGACTCTGTTCAAGGATTTTCCGGTGACGGAGCGCGTCAAGGCGCAGGCGCAGTTCGAGGCGTTCAACGTCTTCAACCACGTACCCCTGGGCGTGCCGAGCTCGACGAATGCACGCTGCATCGACTGCACCACCGGCGTACCGGGTGAAATTACCCAGGCCGATCCGGCCGTAACCGGGACCGGACTGCCCTACATGCGCACGCTGCAGTTTGGAGTGCGTCTGGAGTTCTGAGGGGGAAGGGCGATTTGCAGACGGCAACCACAGCGATGGGAGAAGCCACGTGGAAACCGCTGCAAGGAGAAGGGTGATCCGCATGTTCCCCAACCAGGGACCAGTGGATCGCCCGGTTCGTTTATGAACGGGCCGTCCGGTCCTGGATTTCCACCCGCTTCCGGGGTCGTTTTCCCAGGCCGTTGTCGATCGCATGAGGGGTCGAGGGCCTGGCCCTGATTTCGAGATCCTGCGCCGACTGCGCCGCCGTCAGGTGCCTTTCCATGACAGCGCGCGCCTCGCCGGGGTTGCGCGACCGGATGGCGCGGTAGATTTCGCGGTGCAGGTCGGCGGATTCCTTCAGATCGCGCGAGCGCTCGGCGGTCTTGCGGCGCTCGTCGTAGAGGGCCGTCGTGATGGTCTCCATCAGCGCAGCCAGGATGGGATTGCCGGACGCCTGCGCGATGACGCGATGGAAGCGCACATCGTGGATGAGGTATTCCATCGGGTTGTCGACGGTAGCGTACATCTCGGCCACCTCTTCGGAGAGGGCAGCGAAGTGCTGCTCGCGGCCGCGCTCCGCGGCCAGAGCCGCCAGCTCGCTTTCGAGGATGCGCCGCGCCTCGAACATCTGCCAGGATTGAAATCCATGGAGTGCGCCCAGCAGGCTGAGGGACGATCGTCCCAGCTCCGGTGGTCCGTCGGCCACAAAGGTTCCGACCCCGTGCCGGACATCCATCACCCCCATCGCCGCCAGATAGCCGATTCCGGTGCGCAGGCTGGCGCGGCTGATGCGCAGCTTGCGGGCAAATTCTCGCTCCGGCGGAATCCGGTCGCCGGGTTGCAAATCCCCCGATTCGATCATGCTGCGGATGTGGTTAACCACCCGCATCGTCATGTGTGTGTCGGATTTCGCCATACTACTTCCCATCTCTGCAGCGGTTTCCAGCGTGGATTTGTCCCTCATTCCGAGATTCCAGTACCTTACGCTCCATTTGTTCCAAGGTCCAACAAAAGAGTCGCAGATTTCTTCACTTACCGGTGTATTCTAGTGGTCGGACCTCTGTTTCACAATTTTTTCCTTGACGGTCCAGGAGGTCAACCAGTCCGATGTCGACAGGCGCTATGGCTCTGATCCACGACGACCGCCTTTTCCCGGCTGATCCCACCACCCGCAATATCGCTCGCCGTCTTTACGCGGAGGTGCGCGACCTTCCTCTGATTTGTCCCCATGGACACACCCAGGCCTCGTGGTTTGCCGCCAACGAGCCCTTCCCCGATCCTGCCAAGCTCTTCGTCCAGCCCGATCACTACATTTTTCGCATGCTCTACAGCCAGGGCGTCGCCATGGAGGACCTCGAGATCGGCGCGGCGGAGCTGAAAAATCCGCGCGGCGTCTGGCGGACCTTCGCGGAGAACTACTACCTCTTCCGCGGAACGCCAACCCGCATGTGGCTGGACTACTCCTTTCACGAGCTGTTTGGCCTCGAAGAGCGCCTTTCCGGCGCGACGGCCGACCTGTATTACGACGTCATCGCCGAGCGCCTGCGCACCCCGGAGTTCCGGCCGCGCGCTCTCTATGAACGATTCAGGGTCGAAGTGCTTACCACGACAGACTCGCCCCTGGACCCCCTGGCCGCGCATCAGGCGATCCGCGACTCGGGATGGCCGGCGCGTATCGTTCCTGCCTTCCGTCCCGATCCGGTGGTCGATCCGGAATTCGCCGGCTTCGCCGACAATATTGCAAAACTCGGCCAGATGACCGGAGAAGACACCGGAACCTGGAAGGGCTACCTGCGCGCACTGGAGAAATCGCGCGCTCGCTTCAAGGCACTCGGCTGCACCTCGACGGATCACGGCCATCCCACAGCGCTGACCGCCGATCTGCCCGTGGCTGAAGCCTCGGCTCTCTATGACGCCGTGCGCCTGGGCCACGCCGCCCCGCAGCAGCAGGAACTGTTCCGCGCCCAGATGCTCACCGAAATGGCGCGCATGAGCGTCGAAGACGGACTCGTGATGCAGCTGCACCCGGGCTCGTTCCGCAATCACAACGCGAAAATCTACCAGAAGTATGGCCGCGACGTGGGGGCCGATATTCCGGTGGCGACCGATTACGTTCGCTCCCTGCATCCGCTGCTGAATCGCTTCGGCAACGAGAAAAACCTCACGCTGATTCTCTTCACTCTCGATGAGACCACCTACACGCGCGAACTGGCGCCCCTCGCTGGCCATTATCCGTGCCTGCGGCTGGGACCGCCCTGGTGGTTCCATGACAGTCCTGAAGGCATGCTGCGATTCCGCGAGCAGGTCACGGAGACAGCGGGCTTCTACAACACCGTGGGATTCAACGACGATACGCGTGCCTTCCTCTCGATTCCGGCCCGCCACGACGTTGCCCGGCGCATCGACTGCGTATGGCTGGCGCGGCTGGTAGCCGAACATCGCCTGGATGAGGACGAAGCCGTGGAGCTGGCGCACGATCTCGCCTACAATCTGGTGCGGAAAGCTTATAAGCTGTAACGCTCCCCGGAAAGCACCGGCAGGTATCGGAGATTGAATGGCGGCACGAGGCACGGAATCCCGCTCGTTTTTTCGCACCTTTGGCTCCCCGGATCGCGTCTCGCACCAGCGCTGGGTCATCTGTGCGCTGCTCTTCTTCGCGACCGTCATTGCCTACGTCGATCGCGGCGTCATCGCGTATCTGGAGAAGTTCCTCGAAGGGATTATTCCCGGACTCAACAGCGTCAAGTACGGGTACATCCTGGCGGCGTTCCAGGCGGCCTATGCCATTGGCATGGTGGTTGCCGGCGGCCTGACCGACAAACTGGGAACGCGAAAATCCTTTGCCATTGCCATCGGCCTGTGGAGCATCGCTGCCATGCTGCCCGGCGCAGCCTTTTCGGTGGTCACGTTCGGCATCGCGATGTTTCTGCTCGGACTGGGCGAAGCGGCCAATTTTCCAGCCTGCATCAAGACGGTGGCCGAGTGGTTTCCCAAACGGGAGCGAGCCCTGGCCACAGGCATTTTCAACTCGGGAGCCAACATCGGCAATATCGCCGTGCCCCTTGTGGTTCCCGCTCTGGTGGTGTTCGTGGGTTGGCGCGGAGCCTTCGTCGTCACGGGCGCCGCGGGCATCGTGTGGCTGATCGCCTGGCTTCTCTACTATCGCCGCCCGGAGCAGCATCGCAGCGTCTCGAAAGCGGAGCTGGAGCTGATCCTGAGCGACCCGGTGGAGAGGCTGGACAGGGTTCCATGGAGCGGGGTTCTGCCACGCAAGGAAACCTGGGCCTTTGCCATTGGCAAGTTTCTTACCGATCCGATCTGGTGGTTCTATCTTTTCTGGCTGCCGCGTTATCTGCAGTCCACCTTCGGGCTGAGCCTGGCCTCCAATCGCCTGCCGCTGGTGATCGTGTACAGCGTCTCGACGGTGGGCAGCATCGGAGGCGGATGGATTTCTTCCAGCCTGCTCCGCGCCGGCAAGAGCGCGAACGCCTCGCGCAAAATTGCCATGCTGATCTGCGCGCTCTGTGTGCTGCCGGTCTTCGCCGCGCCGTACATCCATCACCTTTGGGTTGTGGTGGGTCTGGTGGGACTGGCAACGGCGGCGCATCAGGGATGGTCGGCGAATCTGTTCACGCTTCCTTCCGACATGTTCCCCAAGGCGGCGGTTGCCAGCGTGATTGGCATCGGCGGAATGGCCGGGGCGCTCGGTGGTGTCCTGCTGCAGCTGGCGACGGGTTATATCGTGAAGCTCACCAATAGTTACGTCCCGCTGTTCGTGATTGCGTGCCTCGCCTACGTCGTGGCGCTCGCCATCATTCAGGGAATCACACCCCGGCTCGCGCCGGCGCAGCTCGATCTGTAGAGAGGAGTAAACCGAAGATGAGTCTCTACTGCAATGTTGGAAGCACGGGTACGGATCTCTCCGATCCGCAGTTGAACGAGCTGCTGGTGCAGGCCCTGGACAAGCTGGGGCCGCGGAAACGGGTTCTGGTGATCCCGCCCGATATCACCCGCCTGCACTCGCGATCGGGTGAGATCACGCAGATGCTCTGGAAGTACTACGGCGACCGGCTGGCGGCGGTGCTGCCGGCGCTCGGCACGCACGCAGCCATGTCGCCGGAGCAGCTGACGCGCATGTTCGGCGACATGCCGCAGTCGCTCTTCCACATCCACAACTGGCGCACGGATATCGAAACGATCGGGGAGCTTCCGGCGTCCTTCATCGAGGAGCAGTCGGAAGGAAAACTGCACTATACCTGGCTGGCGCAGGTCAACCGGCTCCTGCTGAACGGTAACTTCGATCTGATTCTCTCCGTGGGGCAGGTCGTGCCGCACGAAGTGATCGGCATGGCCAACTACAACAAGAATGTCCTCATCGGGTCCGGCGGACGGGAAGGCATCAACCGCAGTCACTATCTGGGCGCCGTGTATGGCATGGAGCGCATCATGGGGCGTGCCGACAACCCGGTGCGGCGCGTGCTCAATCGTGCCTCCGACCTGTTCCTGAAGAGCCTTCCCATCGTCTATGTGCAAACAGTCGTGGGACGCTCAGGGGACGGCGGTCTGGCCACGCGCGGCCTGTACGTCGGCGACGATGTCGAGTGCTTCCTGCGTGCCTCGGAGCTGAGCCTGCAGGTGAATTTCGAGATGCTCGACCAGCCGCTGCGCAAAGCCGTGGTCTACCTCGACCCGCATGAGTTTCACAGCACATGGCTGGGCAACAAGGCCGTCTATCGCACACGCATGGCTCTGGCCGATGGCGGGGAACTGATCATTCTGGCGCCCGCGGTGAAGGAATTCGGCGAAGATCGCACCATCGATGCGCTGATCCGCAAATATGGGTATCGTGGAACCCCCGCGACTCTCGATGCGGTCGTGAAGAATGCGGATCTGGCGGCCGACCTGAGCGCGGCCGCGCACCTGATCCACGGCTCCTCGGAGGGACGCTTCACCATCACGTGGTGCCCCGGGCATCTGACGCGTGAAGAAATTGAGGGCGTCGGTTTTGCCTATGGCGACCTGAACGAGATGCAGCGCCGCTACGACCCGGCCAAACTGCGGCAGGGATTCAACACTGTCGATGGCGAGACAATTTTCTTTGTAGGGAACCCGGGGCTCGGCCTTTGGGCCCACCGCGACCGTTTCAAAAATTGAGGTGCTTATGGCAACGCAGACGCTCGAACTTGGCAAATTCTCTATCGGCGTGGGCGACCGCTTCGCTCATCAGGCGAAAGCGCAGCTCCAGGCATGCATGGAAGCAGGACGTGCTGGTGTCGAAGTGATTCCGGTCTGGAACAAATCGAATCGCGAACACAATATTATCGGCTCCGAGCCGTCATCGACGCGCGCCGCGGCCGACGCGGCCGTAAAAGCGCTGGGCTGGACGAAGCCCTACTTCTGCGATGCCGACCACATCAACCTGACTACAGTGGACCGGTTCCTCGCGCCATGCGACTTCTTCACCCTCGACGTGGCCGACTATATCGGCAAGCCCGCCGAACCCGCATCGATTGACCGCTTCCTGAAGCGGCGCTCCGATCTGACGGGCGCCATCCGGCTGGAGGGAGTCAGCGAACCAATTCACATCACGCCGGAGCTGCTGCGCGCAACGGCTGAGAAATTCCTCTTCGCGGTACAGGAAGCAGGCAAGGTCTATCGCCACATCGAAACGGCGAAGGGTAAGGGAAACTTCGTCCCCGAAGTTTCCATGGACGAGACGGACGCCGCGCAGACGCCGGCCGAGCTGCTCATCATCCTCGCCGCAATCGCCGACGAGGGCATTCCGATCCAGACCATCGCGCCGAAGTTCACGGGACGCTTCAACAAGGGCGTCGATTACGTCGGCAATGTCGAGCAGTTCCGGCGCGAGATCGTTCTCGACGTTGCCGCGATTGCCTGGGCGACGGCGAATCTGGGTCTGCCGAAGAACCTGAAACTCAGCGTGCACTCCGGCAGTGACAAGTTTTCGATCTACGCCGCGATTCACGAGGCCACGAAGCACTCGGGTGTCCATCTGAAGACCGCCGGCACGACGTGGCTGGAGGAGATCATCGGCCTGGCGGAAGCGGGAGGGGACGGCCTGGCGCTGGCGAAGGAAATCTACGTGCAGGCATATGATCATCGCGAGGAGCTATGCGGCCCGTATGCCACGGTGATCGACATTGATCCTGCAAAATTGCCGGCTCCGTCGGCGGTCGCGCAGTGGAGTTCGGCCCAGTTCACCTCGGCGCTGCGGCACGATCCGCATTCCCCGGCGTACAACGCGAGCCTGCGGCAGCTGCTGCATGTGGGCTTTAAGATTGCCGCGAAAATGGGCGACAAATATATCCGGCTCCTCGAATCCAATGAGAAAGTGATCGCGAAGAACGTGACCGAAAACCTGTATGACCGCCATATCGCGCCCGTGTTTCTGGGCAAGCCGTCGCCCATCGCCGCGCTGGCCCATGCGGAGGCCAAATGACCATCCCCTCCCTGCAGCTCAACGGCAAGACGGCGGTCGTGATCGGCGGAACTTCCGGGCTCGGTCGTGCCATTTCGATTGGACTGGCGGAAGCAGGCGCGGATGTGGTCGCCTCCGCGCGCCGCCAGGAGCAGGTCGAGGAGACCGCCGCCGCCATCGAGGCCACCGGACGCAAAACGCTGCGCCTGACCTGCGACACGAAAGACCGTGCCTCGATGCAGCACGTCCTCGATGAGTCGGTGAAGGCGTTTGGCAAGGTCGATATCCTGGTCAACTCCGCAGGCAAAATCAAGCGCGCCCCGACGCTCACCTTTCCCGAGGACGAATGGCGCGACATCGTTGACACCAATCTCACCGGCACACTGCGCGCCTGCCAGATTTTCGGTGCTCATATGCTGGAGCGCGGCTACGGGCGCATTATCAACATTGCCTCGCTGAACTCGTTCGTCGCCCTGGCGGAAGTCGCGGCGTACGCGGCCAGCAAGGCCGCGGTCGCATCCCTTACGCGTTCGCTGGCCGTTGAGTGGTCGAAGAAAGGGGTGCTGGTGAACGCTATCGCGCCCGGGGTTTTCCGCACCGCACTCAATGCCGATCTGCTCGACAACACTCCCCGTGGCAAGGAACTACAGATGCGCACGCCCATGAATCGTTTCGGCAAGACCGAAGAGGTCGTCGGCGCGGCGGTCTACCTCGCGTCCGACGCGGCATCGTTCGTCACCGGGCAGGTCCTGGTGATCGATGGCGGCTTCCTGGCAAGCGGAGTGAATCAATAGGGCAGGGAATAAGGAACAGGGAATAGCGGACAGCAGCAGAGGGTCGCCCTGGCGCTCGTGCTCCCAGCTCCCAGCTTCCCGCGCTGTGCTGTCATACTAAGAACAGCGCGTGAACAACAACACCATTGCCGTTGCCATGTCCGGCGGTGTCGACTCATCGACCGTCGCGGCGATGCTGCGCGCCGAGGGCTACACCCTCGTCGGGCTGACACTGCAGTTGTGGAATCAGCGCCGCCTCGCCGGCAAGGAGGGTATGCCGGAGCAGGTGACCGGCCGCTGCTGCTCGCTTGACGATGTATACGACGCGCGGCGTGTGGCCGAGGCGCTCGGCATCCCCTACTACGTGGTCAACGAACAGGAGCGATTTGAGGACGATGTGGTCCGTCCCTTTGTCCGCGAGTACCTGAACGGTCGCACGCCGATTCCGTGCTCGCTGTGCAACAACCACATCAAGTTCGATCAGCTGCTGGTGCGCGCGCGGCAGATCGGCGCCGATCGCATCGCGACGGGCCATTACGCGCGCAACGCCTACGATTCGGCGCGGAACCGCTGGATCCTTTCGCGGCCGGTGGACGAGTCGAAGGACCAGACCTACTTCCTCTTCGGGCTCACGCAGGAGCAGCTCGCGCGCACGCTCTTCCCGCTGGGGAGCTATCGCAAGCCGGAAGTGCGCGCGCTGGCCGCGCAGCACGGCCTTGCCGTCGCCATCAAGCCCGATTCGCAGGAGATCTGCTTCATCCCAGGCGGCGACTACAAGAAGTTCATCCAGGCCTACCTGCACGAGCAGGGCGAGGAAATTCCGGATACCGCCGGCGAACTGGTCTCAACGTCGGGCGAGGTGATCGGCGAGCACGGCGGCATCCACAACTTCACCATCGGTCAGCGGAAGGGACTCGGCGTCGCTTCGCCGGATCCACTCTACGTGATCCAGATCGAGCCAGCGTCGCACCGAGTCACGGTCGGCTCGGATGCTGAAGCCACGACGCGCACCTTGCGGGCTCGTGATCTGAATTGGATTTCGATCCCCGCGCTCGAGGGCGAGATGCGCGTGCGGGCCAAGATTCGCCACCGCCATGAGCCCGCCTGGGCGACGATCCGCAGCTCGGGCCAGGACGAGATCGAAGCCATCTTCGACGAACCGCAGCGCGCCGTCACTCCCGGTCAGGCCGCCGTCTTCTACCACGGCGATGAAGTTGTGGGCGGCGGCTGGATCCTGTAATGCAGTAACCCGTTGCGAAGAACCAGCAGGGAACAGGCGGCATGTAGCTTGAGAAGCCAACCCTGACGGCCTTTGTCGCGGTATCGGGCGTTGCTGTTTATCCACAAATGTGATATAATACTAAAGGTAGTTACATCGCATAACTCATTGTGGAGGACCACTTATGCCCTTTAGCCAGGGAGCACTGGATGCGTTCCTGTTGACTTACGAAAAGAATACAACCAACGTAGATCCTGCGAAGGTGGTGTCGCAGTTTGCCGACTCATTTCTCGCAGCCGGGCCGGCCGGATCCATCATCCTTCCCGCCGCTGCGTTCGCGCAGACACTGCCGGCGCGCAAGCAGACGTTCAAAGACGCGGGTCACCAGTCCAGCCAGCTGATTGCCCGCAGGGATACTCGTATTGGTGACCGGTACGTCCTGGTCTATACGCAATGGGAAATGGATTTTGCCCCTGAGGGCGCACATCCATTCAGGCTGCTGGCGGCGTCATCGTTTCTCATCGACATGGGTGGCGCCGATCCGAAGATTCTGGCCTATCTTGCCCACCAGGATGTATTTGAATTAATGAAGCAACGCGCGGTTCCTGCTACCGCACTTCGTTCACCAGATCCCGCATCGCCTTCAGCACAGTGAAGCGGGTCAGAGCCACAGGCTTCTGCGCCTGATCGAGGAGGGCGAGCCTTTGCTCTTTCCATCCCGGCGGCGCGGGAGCCCCCGAGGACAGGTACGAGAGCGCTTCGAGGCCCATCTCTCCCATCTCGGCGAGTTGCTGCAGTCGAGGCAGCGCCTCCAGCAATCGTGGTGAGGCCGACATCAGATCCATGGCTGCAGGGTCAGCCGACCACGAGCGGAACGTGGATGTCAGGGCTGCCTGCTCGCCTGGATGGCCCACCGGATCCTGCAGATACGTGCTCATCAGATTGGCGAAGTCATGCCGCGATGGCGGAT
>JBKICP010000044.1:0-3562 GCA_046567085.1 Acidobacteriota bacterium | reverse complement strand
TCGACGACCTCAAATGCGGCGCCGTTCTCCGTCGCCAACTGCCGCAGACGGCCTTCGTGCTTCAGCGCCAAGTTGGTGTCGTCCACGATGACGTGCTTACCTGACTTCAGGGCTTCGACGATGATGTGATCCCGGAACTGGAGAACCATCTTTTCGTTCTCCCTCGACCAGCGCCCGGAGTCCAGCATCGCCCTCAGGTCGTCTTTGTTCACGCGCTTGTACGCGCCGGGAATCTCAGCCATTCTCTCGTATGCCCATGTTGACTTTCCGGATGCCGGTAATCCGCGCGTCATGTAAACGGTCTTCACTCTGCGTCCTCCCTCTTGAACGGTGTCGCCCACTTCGGCTCGACGATCTTCCAGCAGGCGTCCGTGATATCCTTGCCATCAAGCAGTGCGAATAAAAGGTTCGGATGGCGGTAATCCTTAGCTGCCATTGCGAAATCTTTTCGCGATGCCGCAGCCAGCGGCGCAATCATGTCGTAGTCCAGCTTCGCCGAATGGAAAGTCCCAAAATGGTCTCTGGTTAGCCTGTCGGACTGGTCACTGACCCACTTCGAAAACTCAGCAGGTACACGGTCCAGCAACTCCTGAATGCCCGAACCCGTGCGCAGTAGTTCCCATATCGTTCTGGTGCTGCATTGGGTAATAAGGCGGTGTAGCCTCTTATATTCGTCCAGCTTCACCTTGGCGCGAAAGCCATTCGGCCACTGGAGTACAAAACCCTCTTCCCCGGCGAATCGCGGGTCGCTATTGATGGTGGAGAAATCTGACAGTCCATCGAATCGCCGCGCCTTGCGGAATCGCGCACAGCCGTCGAATATTCCCCAGAGGTCAAAGCAGTCCGGAGACATGACGCCTAGCAGCACGGCTTCTTCGCGTCCTCTGTAATCCACGACAATCCGGTTTTCTGGATAGATGATTTCGAACAGCCACGTCTCGCCGGAAGGGCAGAACGTCGGATGCGAGTTCCTCAGCCAATGGGCGAACCATCGCGCCTGATCGGAATCGAAACTGCCACGAGTCGCAACCACGATCTCGCCGCCGTAACCGGCGACGATTCCCAAGGAGCCGTCCAGTTTCTCCCAGACATTGAATTCGCCGTCCGGCAGTTGAGCCGATACCTGCTCCAGATTCCAGAACTTTCGGAACGGACGCGCGATGATCTGGCCATCGTCGTCAAGAATAAGACCGCGGCAGTCTTTCAGTGCTTCAGGCCATTCCACCACCGGCAGGAACTGTGCTTTGACGGTGTAGTTGTAGATGGTCAACGGAAGATACTGATGACGACGAGCAGAGATGAGGCCAGCTAATCTCATCTCTGCAAGTTGACTATGATGCGTGTATTGCATTTACGCCGTCACCAGAGCCGCCGCCGGCTCGCTCCGCAGTTGCGGCCCGTACTGCTCGATCTCTTCCCGGCTGGCAACCCGCGCCGCGATCACCGTCAGCCCGCTGGCGACAACCGCCTCACGCAGTAACTCCCAGTTCGCCGGACCCAGATGCTCCGCTTCGTCGGCGTACATCAGCCCGAGTTCCCCGACGCCAACCGCCCCGATTTCCATGGACTTGATCCAGCGCGCCCCCTGGTTGATTTCGTCGAAATCCCGCCCGTCAACGAAGATCGATCCGTCTTCCTTCACTGCCAGCCCTTCGACCGGCAACTCCGTCAGTTTCGACCGGCGAAGTTCCTCCAGGCCCTTGATCGCGCCCGCGAGCGCGTCCCATTCGGCAGACAGGCGCCGGGCTTCCTTCCGCTGCACTTCCATCTGTTCGCGAATCGCCGTGGACCGGATCTGTTCATCGGCCCCGGCTCGTGCGGTAGCGATCTCCGCCGAGAGCGCCTGCATGGTTTCGCTGTTCTCGCTGCGCACCTTGTCGGTCGCTTCCTTCGCGCCCGCCAGCGCATCGCCCAGAGACTTCGCCTGCGTCGAAAGCTCCGCGAGGTTCCACGCGAGATTCGCCAGCGCAGCCACATCGTCAAGCCCAGGTTCTCCCTTGCGCGCCAACTCCAGCAGACGGAGGAACTCGCCGCGGGCCGCGTCGTCCGCTTTCAGAATGGCCGCGTCCGTCGTCTTCCGGAACGCCGCTAACTCCACTTCGATCTCGCGGACTTCTTCCCGCTCGGAATTCTCGATGCCCGACTTGCGCGCTTCGAGCGCGGCCAGTTCCGCTTTCCAGTCCCGCGGGTCGTCGCCCTGGTCTCCGCTCGCGAGCGTCTTGCGGAATGCCTCGACCGAAGCTGCGCGTTCGTCCCGGCGCGAACCGGTTGCCCCGCGCTTCTCGACCAGATCCTTCACGAGCTTGTTGACGCCGGCGATGTCGAGCGTACCGGCGGGCGGCGCGAGCAGTTTCTTCGCGTCTCCCATGGCCTTGAGGATTTCCGCCTCGGTGAACTCCAGCGGCATCACGCTCATGAGGTACTTGAGCCGCTCCTCTTTTTTAGCCTTGCAGAAAGCGATGGGATCGAAGCCGAAGCCGGAGGCCAGCTTCTTGACGTAGCTTTCGGGCGCCTTTACTTCCACGCCATCGGCGGTCTTGATGTCCAGCCGGTAACCTTTCCGGGTAGTGATGCGCTTGATGTCGGTTCCGTCGGAGAGAAGCATTCGCGCTTCCGCCTTGTCGGCTCCGTCGCGGATCATGGAAGGACGATGCCCTCCGGTGAAGATGGCTTCGACGCCGGCGAGGAAACTGGATTTCCCCTGGCCGTTGTCGGCAATCAAAGCGATCAGTTGCCCCTTGCCGGGTTCGGGCTTCCGGAGCCGGAGTTCGGCGTGCGGAATCCCTTTGACGTTTGTAAGTTCGATCAGAGTTGCGTGGACTTCGTTTTCCATGAATACTTCCTTCCCTTCGAATCCCGGCGCACTTCGCGGCCCCGCGTCTTTGCGCCGGGAGGAAGACCTTTTTGGCTCCTACCGGTTCCGTCTGCCGAAGACCGGTGCCTTGTTGATCGGGGTGGCTTTCTCGGCCGCCTGCTTCGCGTGGGCAGCCGCCTGCATGGCCTTGTACGCCGCCAGCGTGGCCGGATCGTTGATGCCCATGTCGTCCTGGGAAGAGATCCCGTTGGTGGACAGCAGGGACAGCGCGGCATCCTGCCCGAGAACCTCGGCCAGCTTCGTGAAGGCTTCCATCATCGAAACGCGGTCGGGCCATCCCTCTTCGGCGGCCGATGGCGCGCCGGTCGGCGCGTCTTCCTGGCGCGGATCCGGCTGGAGGGTCTGCGCGCTCTTTTCAGCTTCGCGGCCCTGTTCGTCCGTCTGCCGCTTCAGCCGATCTTCGTTGCTCTCGGTGGACGGCTGCTTTCCAACGGGCGGGAAGGCTTCATCGACCGATGTGTCGCCGTCCCGGATAGCCGTACCGGCGCCAATCAGGACTTCGAGGTCTTCGAGGCCGATGTCTTCCACGCTGACTCTGCCGAGGCGGGCGAGAATGCGCGGCGTGTCCACCTGCATGGCATTCAGCCGCTTTATCATCTTGTCCCGCTTCGTCACCAGCGTGCTCGCGTTGCCGACGGCGACCGCCTTCGCCTGCTCGTAGACCGGCTTTATCAGCGCGCTCGGGAT
>JBKICP010000043.1:0-31113 GCA_046567085.1 Acidobacteriota bacterium | reverse complement strand
GGGGATGGAGGATGCGGAAGCATGGCAGACTCTCAACGCCGAACTCACCGCGCGCAAGCCGGCGCGCGAGAGCCGCGATGCGAGTTTGGCGCTGGGGCGGCGCTTCCTTCGGCTCGTTGCTTCTCTGATCGCCGATTCGCGATTGAATCTGCCCGGTTCGGTGCATACTGCGACGGCGTTCGGTCTGGTGAGCGGGGTGCTTGGGATCGATCAAGCCGGCAGCGCCGCTGCTTGTCTGCATCAGTCTCTTTACGGAGCGATCTCCGCCTGCCAGCGTCTTCTGCCGTTGGGCCAGTCCGCGGCGTCGGCGCTCCTGTGGGAGTTGAAGCCGCGCATTTTGGAGGTCGTGGCCGATGCGGCCCGGCGCGATCTCGACGATCTGTGGAATCCTCAACCCCTGCTGGAGATGGCCTCCATGCGGCATCCGCGTTTGTCGACGCGGCTGTTTATCAGCTGACGATGATGGATGCCGGTCTGCAACTCGAGTTCAGCCGCAAGGGCCATCGCACGGAGTGCAGGCTTCTGGAGCAGGTCCCGCCGTGGAAGGTGGTGCGCGGTTTCGAGAGGCAGGAAGGCGAGAGCCTGGTCCACCTGGGCAATGTTTCGGGCGGCATCTTCGGGGGGGATCGTCTTCGGCTGCGCGCATGCCTCGGGAGCGGCGCCCATGCCATGCTGACCACGAGCGGGGCGACGCGGGTTTACCGGCCTCGCGACGCGGCACCGGAGGCGATTCTCGAGAGCGAGTTTGCGCTGGGACGGGATGCGCTGCTCGAGTATCTGCCGGATCCGCTCATTCCGTTTGGCGGGGCGCGCCTTCTGCAGCGAACCTCGTATGCGCTGGAATGCGGAGCGGCCTTGCTGGCCTGGGACGTCGTCGCTCCGGGGCGCGCCGCGTCGGGGGAACTCTTTCGCTACCGGCAAATGAAACTGGCGACTGAGATTCGCGTGTGCGGAAGGCCCGTGCTGCAGGATCGGCTGCTGTTCGAGCCGGATCGGTTTTCACCTGCGGCACCGGCCGCACTGGGCGGCTATCAATATATGGTGACGTTCGTCGCGCTGCGTGCGGGCGCTTCGGCGGCTGAGGTCCGGCTGCTGGAGCAGGAGTTGGCGAGCGTAGCAGAGGAAATGCAGAACAGAGGCGACAGCAGTGGAGAGGTGTGGGCTGCGACCGAGTTGCCGGCGCACGGCGTTCTGGTGCGCGGTTTGCTCCGGTCGTCGCTGCCTGTGCCTCGTCGCCTGCAGGCGCTATGGAACACGGGGCGGCAGAGGATTTGCGGGCGAACGGCCGCGATGCCGCGTAAGACTTATTAGGGATGGAGACTATGCAGTGCATTTGACGCAGAGGGAACAGGAGAAGCTGTTGATTCATGTCGCCGCCGATTTGGCGCGCCGGCGCAGGGAGCGTGGGTTGAAGCTCAACTACCCCGAAGCCGTGGCGATTCTTACCGCCGGTGTTCTGGAGTCGGCGCGTGACGGAATGCGCGTAGCCGACATCATGATCGCGGGCACGCAGATTCTGCGGCGCGAAGACCTGATGGACGGGGTGGCGGAGATGATCCACGAAGTGCAGGTCGAAGCCACGTTTCCCGACGGCACCAAGCTGGTGACGCTCCACGATCCGGTGAAATAGGCCATGACGAAAAGAGGTGCGAGATGAAACCAGGCGAGTACCTGCTTGCGGACGACGAGATCGCGATCAATGCGGACCGGCGTACGATCACGCTGGCGGTGCGCAACACCGGGGACCGGCCCATCCAGATTGGCAGCCACTATCATTTCTTCGAAGTGAATCGAGCGATGGAGTTCGATCGCAGCCAGGCATATGGGATGCGCCTCGATATTCCCTCCGGCATGGCGGCGCGCTTTGAACCCGGCGATGAGAGGGAAGTGCAGCTGGTCGAGATTGGGGGCAGCCGCACCCTGTTCGGACATCGCGGCCTGGTAAACGGAAAGCTGTTGCCGGCGGGAGCGCAAGCATGAGCCGCACCCTCTCGCGCAGGACGTATGCGGATCTGTACGGACCGACCACCGGCGATCGCATCCGCCTCGCCGACACCGGGCTGATCCTCGAAATCGAGCGCGATTGCACCGTGTATGGCGACGAGATCGCCTTCGGCGGCGGCAAAACGATTCGCGATGGCATGGGCCAGAGTTCTCGCGCCACCCGTGAAAGCGGCGCGCTCGACCTTGTCATCACGAACGCGGTCATCGTCGATCACTGGGGCATCGTGAAGGGCGACATCGGCGTTCGCGATGGGCGCATCGTCAAAGTCGGCAAAGCCGGCAATCCCGATACGATGAACGGTGTCGATCCGGAGCTGGTGGTCGGGGCATCCACCGAAGTGATCGCCGGAGAAAACCTCATCGTGACGGCCGGCGGCATCGACAGCCATATCCATTTCATTGCTCCGCAGCAGATTCCGGAAGCGCTGGCGAGCGGCATCACCACGATGATTGGCGGAGGGACCGGTCCGGCTACGGGAACCTGCGCCACCACCTGCACGCCGGGCGCGTGGAACCTGGCGCGCATGATCGAAGCCGCCGAAGCGTGGCCCATGAACCTCGGCTTCCTCGGCAAAGGCAATGCCGCCCAGGAGGCTCCTCTGGAAGAGCAAGTGCGGGCCGGCGTCTGCGGGCTGAAGCTCCACGAAGACTGGGGTACCACACCCGCGGCCATCGATACCTGTCTGCGCGTCGCCGACCGCTACGACATCCAGGTTGCGATTCATACCGACACGATCAACGAGGGCGGGTTCGTCGAGGATACGATCGCTGCAATCGCAGGCCGGACGATTCACACGTACCATACCGAGGGCGCCGGCGGCGGCCATGCTCCGGATATCATCCGCATCGCTTCCTTCCCGAATGTTCTTCCTTCGTCCACGAATCCCACGCGCCCGTTCACGGTGAATACCATCGCGGAGCATCTGGACATGCTGATGGTGTGCCATCACCTGAATCCGCTGGTGCCGGAAGATGTCGCGTTTGCAGAGAGCCGCATTCGTCCGGAGACGATCGCTGCGGAAGACATCCTGCACGATCTCGGCGTCTTCTCGATGATTTCGAGTGATTCGCAGGCGATGGGACGCGTGGGCGAGGTGATCACGCGCACGTGGCAGACGGCGCACAAGATGAAGGTGCAGCGCGGCGCTCTTCGCGAAGACTCGGCGCGCAACGACAATTTCCGCGTCCGTCGCTACGTTGCAAAGTACACCATCAATCCAGCTCTGACTCACGGCATCGCGCACGAGGTGGGCTCGATCGAACCGGGAAAGCTGGCCGATCTAGTGCTTTGGAAGCCGGCGTTCTTCGGGGTGAAGCCGGAGATTGTGGTGAAGGGAGGCTTCATTGCCTGCAGCGTGATGGGTGACGCCAACGCGTCGATCCCGACGCCGCAGCCGGTGCTCTATCGGCCCATGTTCGGCAGCTTCGGTCCGACTGCTGCCGCTACGAGTGTCCTGTTCACATCCCGTGCTGCGCTGGAAACCGGCGCGTTGCCGGTCTCCGGCCTGCGCAAGCGGCTGGTCGCGGTGGAGATGTGCCGCAGCATTGGGAAGTCCGGCATGATCCATAACGCCGCTATGCCGATGATCGAAGTCGATCCTGAGACGTATGAGGTGCGGGCCGACGGCGAACTACTGACCTGTGAACCGGCTGCGGAGCTTCCTCTCGCGCAGCGCTACTTCCTGTTTTAAGGAGAACCATGGCAGACGTACAAGAGAATCGCGCCTATCGCATTGGCATCGCCGGTCCGGTGGGATCGGGCAAGACGGCGCTTGTGGATGCGCTGAGCCGGCGCATGAAAGATCGCGTCAACCTCGCGGTCATCACCAACGACATCTACACGCTTGAGGATGCGGAGTTTCTCATGCGCCAGGGCACGCTCGACTCCGCGCGCATTCGCGGCGTCGAGACCGGAGGATGCCCGCATGCCGCGATTCGCGAAGACGCTTCTATGAATCTCGAGGCCATTGAGGATCTGGAGGCGGCTCATGCCGGCCTGGAACTCATTCTGGTGGAGAGCGGCGGCGACAACTTATCCGCAGCCTTTAGTCCGGAGCTGGTGGATGAATGGATCTATGTGATCGATGTGGCGGGAGGCGATAAGATCCCTCGCAAAGGCGGCCCGGGTATTATCCGCTCCAGCTTACTGGTCATTAATAAGATCGATCTGGCACCCCATGTCGGCGCCTCGCTCGAAGTGATGGACCGCGACGCCCGCAAGATGCGAGGCGATCGTCCATTCCTCTTTACGAATCTGAAGAGTGAAGAGGGGCTGGATCGCGTCGTGGCGTGGGTGGACACGCATCTGGGAGCAGGAAATCGCAGGACCTTAGGCAGCGTGGAGCAACCGCTCCACCTCACCGCCGGCGGACATACGCATGGAGACGGACATCATCATCATCATTAAAAGCCAAAGAAACGCGCTGCTTCAGGCGCGTGTCCGCCACCGATCCGAGAGCGCTGCCGGCTTGTCCGCGATCGCGGCCGGCGGCGGAGCACTCGCCTTTCTGTTCGCGCTGGGTGTGCCGGAAGCGGTGAGCGCTTTGATGGAGAGTCCGATGCGTTTTGCTTTGGCATCGACGGTGAGGACCTTGACTTTGACGATCTGTCCTGCCTTGACTACCTCGGACGGATCCTTGATGTAGCGGTTTGAAAGCTCGCTGATGTGCACCAGTCCATCCTGATGGACACCGATGTCGACAAACGCGCCGAAACGAGTCACGTTCGTGACGACTCCTTCCAGCACCATGCCCGGCTGAACATCTTCGATTTCGCGGACCGACTCATCGAAGCCTGGGGCGACGAATTGATCGCGCGGATCGCGGCCCGGCTTGCGTAACTCGGCGAGGATATCGTCGAGGGTATAGACGCCGGCGCTGATTTTGCTGCGGTCGACCATTTCCAGCAGATCCGGGCGGCGAATGATCTCGTCCACCGATGCTCCCTGCAGGGTGGCGATCTGCTCGACCAGCGGATAGGACTCGGGATGAACCGCGGTCATGTCGAGCGGGTTGTCGCCGTTGCGAATGCGGAGAAAGCCGGCAGCCTGCTCAAACGTCTTGGCCCCGATTCCGGGGACATCCAGCAATTGCCTGCGCGAGCGAAAACCGCCGTTCTGGTTGCGATAGTTGACGATATTGAGGGCGGTGCGTTCGCTGATGCCGGCAATATAGCGGAGCAGGGTCCAGGAGGAAGTATTCAGGTCGACCCCGACGCGATTGACGCAGCTCTCCACAACATTGTGCAGGGAATCGGCGAGCTGCCGCTGATCCACATCGTGCTGGTACTGTCCGACACCGATGGACTTGGGGTCGACTTTGACGAGCTCGGAAAGAGGATCCTGCAGGCGGCGGGCGATGGAGATGGCCCCGCGCACGGTGAGGTCGAGATCGGGGAATTCCTGGCGGGCGATATCGGATGCGGAATACACACTCGCGCCGGATTCGCTGACGGTGACGGAGAAGATGTCGGCGATGTTCTTCTCGCGCAGGAACCCGCGGACGAAAGCGTCGGTCTCACGGGATGCGGTGCCGTTGCCGATGGCGATGGCGCGGATGCTGTGTTGCCGCAGGAGCGATTCGAGTTTTCTTCGGGCATCGACGCTGGCATGTTGCGAAGTGTGCAGGTAGAGGACATCGTGGGCGAGCAGCTTGCCGGTTGCATCGACCACGGCGATCTTGCAGCCGGTGCGCAGGCCGGGATCGATGCCGAGAACCGAGATCGGTCCGGCAGGCGGCGCCAGCAGAAGATGATGGAGATTCTCGCGGAAGACCTGGATGGCGTCGGTATCGGAACGGCGTTTGAGATCGAGACGAATCTCGGCCTGAATCGAGGAGTTCAGGAGGCGCTTCCATGCATCCTCGATCGCCAGCTCCAATTGGGGCGTCCAGTCGCCCTGCCGGAGCAGGACCTGACGGCGGATGGGCGCGAGCGCACGCTCCTGTTCAATCTCGATGAGGAAGTAGAGTACCTTCTCGCTCTCGCCGCGCCGGATCGCCAGCATGCGGTGGGACGGGATCGCCTTCACGGGCTCGCGGTAGTCGTAATACATCCGGAACTTTTCCTGCTCATCGACGGCATCGGGGACTTTTCGGCTGACGACCACACCTTCGTCGAAGATGAGCTGGCGAAGTGCTTTTCGTACTGTCGCATCTTCGCTGATCCACTCAGCGACGATGTGTCGCGCGCCCTCGAGCGCTTCCTCAGCGGTCGCGACGCCAAGTTCTGCGTTGATCAATCCCGCGGCGATGGCATTCAGGGGCTCGGCGGCCGGCTGCTGGGCCCAGAGGTAAGACGCGAGCGGCTCCAGTCCTTTCTCGCGCGCGATGGTGGCCTTCGTGCGGCGCTTTGGCTTGAAGGGCAGGTAGATGTCCTCAAGCTCTGTGCGGTCGAGTACGGCCTCGATGCGCGCTCTGAGTTCGTCGGTCAGCTTGCCCTGCTCGGCGATGGAGGAGAGCACGGTCTGCCGGCGGTCTTCGAGCTCACGAAAATAGCTGAGCTTCTCCTGGATCGCAGCGATCTGCACTTCATCGAGATTGCCGGTGGCTTCTTTGCGGTAGCGCGCGATGAAGGGCACGGTGCCGCCGTCGTCGAGCAATTCGATCACGGCAGAGATGCCGCGGGGGGTGAGATTCAGAGTTTGCGCAATGGAGACGAGAGCGGCCGGTGAAAGGGTCTTTTTGTCCGTCATAGGGGAGTGCTTCGTCAATCCTAACGGAGCATGCGACGTCGTTGCGCGGCGGCGTTGTGCAAAACGAGAACGCCGCTCGCGGGCGATTTTGCACCGGCGTTCGCTCGAGGATTGTGGGGAATGCGAGGGAACAATGGCGCGGTGAACTGCCCTCACTCAACTGCGGGATATTGTCACTTCCGAACAGCCGTACGCGCGCGCGAAGAAGAACGGCAGGTGCCGGGCACGCAGACCAAGTCGTGCCCGGCGATTTCGAAATCGACTCAGTAATAGATCTTCACGGCCAACTGGAGCAGCCGAGGCGGAAGCGCGCCGGTCAGGTATCCAAACGTTGGTGTGCCCATCACGGTTGAGTTGATTGAATTCTGCGGGCCGGGCGCGGCGAACTGGAAGTTCGGGTGATTGAAGGCGTTGAACGCTTCGGCACGAAATTCAATATGCCGATCCTCGCCGAGAGGAACCTTCTTAAGGAGAGCGAAATCCACGTTCTTTTCGCCGGGGCCTTCAAGGCTGTTCATGCTGACGTTGCCAAGGGAGCCGAGGGCTGGATTTTGAAAAGCGCAGGTATTGAAGAAGGTGCCGGCGACGCATGGTTTCGAGGTCGCCTTCACGCCGGGAACGACATCGGGGCGCTGCTGCCCATCGGAGTTAGCGAAGTCAGCATTGCCGTCGGTCACGGTGAACCATGTCCCGTTGGAAAGGGTAACGATGCCGGACCAGTTCCAGTTTCCAATAATGTGATCGACGATGGCATTGTGGGTCGCCAGGCGGTGACCGGTACCGAAGGGCAGATCGTAGAGGTAGCTGGCCACAAATCGATTGCGCACATCGAAATCAAGCGGGCCATATTCCTGGTTCGGGTAACGGCTGTTACGGAAGCCGTCGTTATTTTGCGATCCGAGATCGGCGGAGCTGGCATTCCCCAATGCCTTGCTGTAGGTGTAGTTGACGATGAACTCAAGGCCTCGCGCAGGCCGCTGCTGGAACGAGGTCTGCAGGCCGTTATAGTTCGACGATCCGGCGGATTTGAGATAGCCGATTGCGGCGTCCACGTAAGGGAAGGGACGACGGGGAGCGGTGGGCGCCGAGGGATCGGCGGTAGGTTGTGCCTGATTCCCGTTGAGATAGATATAGGACCGGTCGCCTTTGGAACCGACATACGCGATTTCCAGGACGGTCTTGTCGGTCAATTGGTACTGCGTGTCCAAGTGCCATTGCAGCACGTAGGGCATGCGGAGATTCAGCTGCAGCGCGAAGAGTGTGGGTGTATTGGGATCGGTCAGCGAGTTCGCGGGGAAACCCTGCGAAAGGACGCTGATGCCGGGCACCGAACAATCCTGAGCGGCCCCGGTATAGGAGGGCAGACCGCAGGGGGCGGCAAAGGTCTGACTGATGAAGTAAGGGGGATTGAAGCCGGGGCTGGGATTGCTGTAGGGGCCGGCCTCGTCGCCGTTGAAGAAGACGCCGAAAGCGCTTTGCACGGCCAGGCGTTTCGTCGCGTTGTAGGCCAGGCCGACGCGGGGACCGTAGTCTTTATAGTCGGATGAAATTAATGCATTGGAAGCGTTGTGATTGACCGGAAGGGTCGAGGCCAGGGTCGGTGTGAGCGAGACGGTACTGTCGCGGGGAATATCGAGGTTACCGGTAACAGGATTGAAGTTTGCCTGCGCATTATTTTTCGAGTAAACAGGCGAGAAGAACTCATAGCGCAGGCCCAGGTTCAACGTGAGCTGCGGGAGAATACGCCAGTCGTCCTGAGCGAAAGCTGCCCAGGTATGACGGTAATAATCGATGTTATTCAGGTTGTTGATGTTGCCGCCTGCCGGCTGGCCGGTCAGCAGGGTTGCCAGGCTGTTGCCGCCAGTGCCAGGATTGCCGGCGTTGTCGGTATAGGTATGAGTGAAGCTCATGGTGCCGCGAGGGTCGGCCGGCTCATAGATGGAGAAACGTTCCGGCCTGACTTCGCCGCCCAGTTTCCAGGTGTGGTGCCCGGCAATCAGAGTAAAGGTGTCGGATAGCTGAAAGGTGGATTGCCTCTCGACTGCGGGGAGAAAGGTGGGGCTGCCGAGGTTCGATGCGTCGCTGAAGACCAGCTGCGGCAGGCCGCCGTTGTTGGTGCCGGCGACATAGGGGACACCGGGAAATCCGATGGTCGCCGCGAGATTCTGGTTGTAGAACTGCTGATAGCGGCTGGTTTTGATCCAGTTATAGCCGAGGCGGAATTCATTGACCTTGCGGGTCGAGAATACGTGAACTTCGTCCGCGGCGCCGAAGTAGGCCGTGATCTGCTGAATGCCATCGAAGAATCCACCGCCATCGGCGAATCCGGGAAACGGCGAGCCGATGTTTTCAGGGGCGTTGCTGGTGCTGAAGCGGTAGAAGGAGGTATCGTGCTGGGACCAGACCTGATCGATGCGGACGTCGCCCTGATTGGAGTTCTGGGTTGTCACCGGATCGGAGAGGTAGTTATAGCCGACAGCAGATGCATTCGGGGAGGGGAAGAGATTGATCAGCGTGCTGCCGAGAGCGTCGATCTTCGAACCGGGGATGATGTTGCTGGGTTGCCCATTCGCATAACCGAACGGCACTCCGCAGAATCCGCCTGCTGTGGCGTGGGTCTTCGTGGTGTCGAAGATTTCTCCCTGGTAAGTCTGAACGCCATTGCAGTCGAGCACGCCGGTGGGAGAGGTGAGGTCGAGCTGATCGGAGTAATCGCCGGTTCTCTGTGCTGCCGTAGGCACAACCGAGGTCGTGGTCTGGGCCTGGCTCATGCGCAGGCCTTCGTAATCGACGAAGAAGAGCAGTTTGTCGGGGATGATGCGTCCGCCGAGGGTGGCCCCGAACTGGTTCTGGTGGTACGGCTGGCGGGCGGTATCGAAGTAGTTCATCGCATCCATATTCTGGTTGCGCAGGAATTCGTAGATTGTGCCATGAAAGTGGTTGGTTCCACCCTTGGTGGTGGCATTGACGACGGCGCCGGTGGACCGGCCGAATTCGGCATCATAGTTTCCAGTTTCCACTTTGAATTCCTGGAGCGCGTCGGGAGGAGGCATGACGACGTAGTTGGCTTCGTTCAGCAGGTCGGGCAGGTTGGAGTTGTCGTCAATTCCATCCAGAAGGAAGTTGTTATCCAGGGAGCGCGAGCCGCTGGCACTGAAGCCGAAGCCGCCGCTGTCGCGGGCCCCGGGCTCGCTGGTGGTGACGCCGACGCTGAGCTGCGCAAGCTGGACCGGATTCCGGCCGTTGAGGGGAAATCCGACCATTGAGGCGCTGTCAATGACCTGACCCGATTCCGAGGTGTCGGTTTCGAGCAGCGGGGTGGCTCCCTGAACCTCGACCTTTTCGCTGACCTGGCCCACCTGAAGGGTTACGTCGGCGCGTTGAACCTGCTGCACATCGAGTGTTACGGGACCGATGATCGCTTCTTTAAAGCCGGGCGCGGAGATGGTCAGCGTGTAGGTTCCGATGCGTACCGGGCTGATGACCCAGGAACCCGTCACATCTGTGCGTCCGCGATAGGCAAAATTGGTCGCGGTATTGACGGCGCGAATCTGGGCGTTAGAGACGACGGCCCCGGATGAGTCGACGACTCGCCCCTCCAGAGTGGCAGCATCGCGTTGTGCAGAGAGAGGAGCCATGGACGCTGCGAACAGCGCCAGCCAGGCCAGTTGCCGTTTCCCAGGAATGCTGATCATCTCGGAGAGCCTCCTCCACGCAGATCTTTCGGCGGCAGGACCAGCCGCGGGTTGACCCGGCTTTCGCATCGAAGATGGTTCTGCGCTGCAGGGAACAGAACGAAGGTCGCAGAGCCAACCCCAAATCGCTACGGCAATGAACCGGGTGCAATCGTTTGTTTACGAATAATTACGCCTGATGGCTGGAGTTGTCAACGGCGCATTTCGGGGAATGCGGCGGGATCGATCCGATTCGTAAATCGGCCATTCGCGAGGCACTCGCGGGCTCAGAATGCCCTGTAGAGGCGCTGCTCGGGCGATTCGAATTCGTGATCCGCTTGATCATTTTCTTCAATTGACGGGTACTGGGGCTCTATGTATGCTTACGAATAGTTTCTCTTTGGTGAGCTTGGTTTCTCTTCGTGGCAGAAGAGAAAATTCGGGGAGTTTTCCATGTTGCACAATCTGAGTGACGCAGATGAGCAGGATGCTCACGTTGCGGGCCGCCTTACTGCGCGGGAGATCGCGCACCAGCCCGAGCTTTGGCCCGTGATCGCTCAGCAGGTTCTTTCCGCCGCGGGTCGACTGCATCTGCTTGAAAAGCTCCGGAACAGGAAAGTTCTGCTGACAGGTGCGGGTAGCTCGGCCTATGCGGCCAGCGCTGTTGCCGCGGCGTGGCCGGAAGGTGTCGCGATCCCGACGACCGATCTTCTTGTGGACACGGAGCGCTACCTGAGCGGAGTGGGTGCGGTGATTTCTCTGGCGCGCTCCGGAGAGAGCCCGGAGAGCGCTGCAGTGGTGGAGCGGATCCGCAGCCTTCGACCCAGCCTGATGCAGCTGGCTGTTGTCTGCAATGCCGATAGCGCTCTTGCGCGAGCCGGAATCGACGAATTGATCGCTCTCGATCCGCGTACGAACGATCGCAGTCTGGTCATGACCAGTTCCTTCTCCAGCCTGGTGATGGCCGGGCTCGTGCTGGCCCGGCCGGACGAAGTCGTTGCAAGGGTAAACGCGCACAGCGAGAGCGCGGATGCTCTCTTCCCTGCGATTGAAGCGGCCTGCCGGCGATTGTCTGAGCGCGCTTTCGACCGCATCGTCGTCTTGTCCTCTTCTCCGTTGCTGGGTTGGGCGCGGGAGTCCGGACTCAAGGTGCTGGAGATGACTTCCGGACATTTTGCGGTGGTGACCGAGACATTCCTTGGACTGCGACATGGCCCGATGTCATTTGTCAAAGGCGACACGCTGGTTCTGTGTCTACTCTCGAGCGATCCGCTCCGTCGCGCGTACGAACTCGATCTGGTGGGTGAGTTGAGGTCCAAGAAGATCGGATATCTGGTGGGAATCGCCGGACCGGGTGAAGCAGAGGAGTTGTTCGACGATAGAATTCCTGCCATCAGTCCGGAAGAAGACGACGCCCTGCGCACGCCGTACGAGATCGCCGGCCCGCAGTGGCTGGGCTATCATCTGAGCCTGAGACTTGGGCTGAATCCGGATAATCCAAGCCCGGATGGCATCATCAATCGGGTCGTTCGCGGAGTGCGCATCCACTCTTCGTAGGTGGAGCGCCGCGGGGCCGCTGACCGGCGCACTTGTCAGCGTTTCTCGGCAAAGAGTCTTTGCATCAGCGCAGGGTCGCGGAACGATTCGGTGCCGCCGACGCGCAGGGTGGAAAGGGCCGCGGTGCGATTGCCGAAGGCGGCGCAGTTTTCGAGCGATTCACCGCGCAGCCATGCGGAGAGAAACCCGGCATTAAAGCTGTCTCCGGCGCCGATGGTGTCGACGGGTTCGACGATTTCACCGGGAGCGCTCCATTGCCGATCGCCCGCGCGCACCAGCGATCCGCGTCTTCCGCATTTCACGGCCACGATGGGAACTTTTTGCGCCAGCTGAGCCGCGGCGCTCTCCACGTCCGCTGCGCCGGTGATGCGCCGTGCCTCATCATCATTGGGAAGAAAGATATCGATGAGCCCGAGTAATTCCTGCAAGCCGCTCTGCCAGCGATTTTCGGGGTCGTCATTCGTGTCGAGAGAAAGGGAAAGGCCGGCCGATTTGAGTTGTCGAAAGATGGCGGGCAGGTCTGCTTCGAGTGCCTTGTGAAGGAAGAGGGAGGAGAGGTGGAAGTGGCGGCTGGAAGCCAGATAGTCTATGTCGAGATCCGAGGCCGTCATGTCAAACATAGTTCCTGGATAAGTGAGGATGTGGCGTTTTGCCCCATGATGCAGGAGGATGGTTACGCCGGTTGAGGTCTGACCTTCAATCCGTTTCATGCGGCTCAGGTCAACGCCGCGTTCGGTGAGTCGCTGGAGGGCCAGATCGCCGAGTACATCGCCACCGATGCGGCTGATAAAACCGATGGACAGGCCAAGCGCCGCCAGATTATGCGCCAGGATAGCTGAAGAGCTGCCCAGCGTCATGCGAAAATCCGTGGCCAGCAGCTCGCGCTCGACCGGCATCTCTTCGGGAAGACCATAAAGGATGAGGTCGAGATTGGTCTCACCGGCGATGGTCACGTCGAAACGCTTATCCATGAATTTCCTTTCCGATCGAGGGCAGCCACGCCTGTCTCGCGAAGAGAAGAGCCTCGAACCTCCTCCCATCCTATATCGAAAGCGAAACAGAGAATTCCCGCAAATGATGCTTTCCGTAAGTGTTCATCCATGCCTGGGTGAGGGGCAGGCAGAGCGTAGAAAGGGTTGTAAAGACTGCCTTCTGTACTTCCGGAAGACGCCTCGGGCAGCCGACGTGACTTGAGCCGTTGGTTTGGTGTAGCCTTTCACACGGAAAGCAGACGAAACTTCATGGCACGCAAGCAAGAGGTACACGCTCCCGAACCGGGCCAGCTGCTGATTGAGGAGCGGCGGCAACATATTCTGTCGCTGATCCAGAATGAAGGCCGCGTCCTGGTGGGCGATCTCTCCCGCGATCTTGGTATCTCGCAGATCACCATTCGCAAGGATCTCGAGTACCTGCAGTCCAAAGGGCTGGTTCAGCGGACTCATGGCGGGGCACTGCGCATTCGATCCAGTGCTCTGTTCGATCCTTCGCTGCAGGAGAAACAGAAGCAGCATTCGCAGGAGAAACAGCGCATCGCCGAGGCCGCGGCAAAGATGGTGGAAGAGGGCCAGTGCGTGATGCTGGATTCGGGAACGACAACAACGGCTATTGCTCGCGCGCTGAGAAGGTTCGCCCATCTCACAGTAATCACCAACGCGGTGAACATAGCCGCCGAGCTGGCCAGCACCGATTTCGAGGTCATCCTGATCGGAGGCAGCCTGCGCAAGAACTCTTTTTCGCTGGTTGGGCCGCTGGCTGAAGACGTGCTTCAGGAAATGAACGCCGACATTCTTTTCCTCGGTGTCGATGGGTTCGACGCGGAAGTCGGACTGACAACGCCGAACTTTCTGGAATCGCGCGTGAATCGAGCCATGGTGAAGGCCGCGCGCCGCACGGTGGCGGTATGCGATGCCACGAAATTCGGACGCCGCAGCTTATCGCGGATTGTGCCACCGTCCGCCGTTCACACCGTGATCACCGACCGCAATCTGCCTGCCGAAATGACGGAGGCACTGCGCGGACAGAATATTGAAGTGGTTCTCGTGTAAGTTCGCGTTCAGCTCGGCATTACTGAGAGGCTAGTGCTCCTGCAACCGCTTCTTCGCCGATGGAACAAAGACGGTCGGCAGATGCCCCGTTACGTGAACCTTGCAGCTTTTTTCGCTGGAGAGGTTATCCAGTCCCACAACTTTGACGCGGATTTCGTAATCGCCCGGTTCGGTCCAGGTATGACTGGCGTGCGAAGGCCCGTCCAGTTGCACGCCGTCGCCGAAGTGCCAGTTCCAGGTGATGGCCGGTTGCGCATCGCTGTCGTGCGCGCTAAGGGGGGTATCGTCTCCGGCGGCAGCCGAATCAGGGCAGTGAAGCGTGATTTCGGGGGCAGCCGCGGGCACACTGCGGTCGACGATTCTCAGCACTTTGACTGAGTGAGCCGGTTGATCGAGCGAGAGCGCACCCGAGGCTGCGGTTTGTTCTTTTTGATCGAGAACGTCTGCGATCGAGTATTCGCCGCTGGGGTTAAGCCCGAGATCGGATAAGTGGATGGTTCGCGTCAGCGGTTTTTCGGTCCAGTTGAAGACGGTCAGGATGCTTTGCCGGTTCGACTCCTTCAAATAGAAGACGCTCGGCTGCAGATCGGACGGTGCATAATCCAGCAGGTCGACAGGGCGGGAGGCTTTGCCCAGGCGCACCATATCGATCAGGTCGCGATTCTCGATCAGCGCGACACGATCGGGGGTGGACTGCAGGGAGGGAAGATTGTCGCCGATCTCCAGCATGCCTCCGGAAACCGCGGCCAGGGCCATGGAAACGCGCGCTTCATTGAGGGTGAGAGGTGCATTGCCTTCATGCCACGACTGGTCGGTGATTCTCTGCGTGGAAACGGTGAATGCATCGGGATCGGAAACGTAGTAGTTGCGATTCATGTAATAGCGGGCTGCAATGCCGGTCGCCGCGTCGCGGCTGGCCTCGAAGCTGTGGCCGGTGTCCTGTGAGATTCGCCCATAGTCGACATATCCGACGGGATTCAGCATGGCGCTGCCGTCTTTGTCGAGATACACATGGTCGCCCACGGTGTCGCGAATCAGTTGCAGACCGATGCGCTGTGCTTCCATCGCCGTGGTGTGTGGCTTATAGTAAAAGCCTTCGATCGCGCTGTCGTCCATGAAATCCATTTTGATGTAATGGATACCCCAGTCGCGGACGAGTCTGCGGTAAGTTGCGCGCAGATACTCCTGCGCGCCGGGGTTCGTCGTATCGATGACGTACAGCGGGTCCTTGTCATCGGTCACAAAACCGGCGTGGATCGGCTGTCCCTGCGCATTCTTCACCAGCCAGTCGGGATGATGCTGATAAACCCAGGACCGGTCGGAGACTTCAAAAGGCGCCGTCCAGATCCCAGGCACCAGACCTAGCCCGCGCACCTGATACTCCACGGGGCCGAGGCCGTGCGGGAAGAGCAGCGCATCGTTAGTTCCATACTCACCGCGCGCAAACTGGTAGCCCTCGTCGATATGGAAGATGTCGTAGCCGAAGGGTTTCAGATGCTCGGCTTCCCAGACAGCATTGGTCAGCGCGGCGCCTTCATTGAGGCCGAAGTAATACGCGGTCCAGCTCCACCATCCGAGCAGCGGCGGTGCCGAGACGCGCGCATGGTGAATCTGCCGGATCAGCGCGCCGTAGGTTTCCAGCTGATGGTGGTAGTCCTTGCTCACGCTGATCGCCAGCGCTTCCGAGGATAGTTCGCGGCCGGGGGCGACCGGCAGGCTGAGTTCCACGCGGTCTACAGCGGTGGATTCTTCGAGAGAGTTCTCTAACTCCATCTCGGTCGTGCCCGTCGAATCGACTTCGTATCGACTGATGTTCTTTGCAACCGTATGGAGGCGAAGAATCGTGAGGAATTTGTCCGATGTAAGCGCTCCGACAAAGAGAGCCCTGTGCGAATCGCGGTTGTAAATGAGCTGGCTGCCGACGGCGCGGTACATCGGACGTTCGGGATCGCCCAGATCGTGAATCTGCATTGCGGGCCGGTCTTCGCTGAAGCTGTCGGAGAGAATTCGATCGGCGGAAGACGATCCGCCGAGACCCACCGTTCCGGGGCCGGATGCATCGACGGAGCGAAGGCTCTGTACCGTTACGGCGGCGGCCGTATGATTGCGGACCGTGAGCAAAATGTCGATGAAGGGCTGGGAAGAGTAGGAGCGCAGACGATAGATCAGATCGGGTTTGCCTGCCAGACCGGAGAAGACAACGCGCCATTGTTCGGCTGTGCCCCAGAATCCTTCCGCGGTGCTCTTCTCCACGTCGTGTTTCGGGTAGTCTGCGGAGCGCAACCACTGGCCGTCGATCTTCGCAGCGACGCCGGATACCAGGACGGGATGATCGGGCGCGCCGAGGACGTACTCTCCGCGGGCGTTCACCGAGACGCCGCTCTGATTGTCCTGGGCTCCCAGACTGCAGGCAGAAAGGAGAAACAGGCCTGTTGCAGCGATGAACGTTCTTCTGCGAGCGGTCCGACCTGAATTCCTCACGGATATTCCTCCCGATGCTGTGTTTCGTTTTCTTATTCTTACGAGCGAAAGGCTAGAGCATGAAACCTGCAGTGTCAAGCCGCTTCTTCTCTCGTTTGGAGGCTATAGAACGGGCGGTTATTGCTGCGGCGTGGCCCGTCACGGGTGAGAAGAGACGGTCTCATCTGGTTTTTGGGGTCATGCGAATTGCCTCAATCCGAAAATACTGGTAAGAATACGGAATCTCGAAAGACGGTCGCAGGCCACTGATCTGTCGCCTGGGGAGTTCATTATGCAAGCTTCCGCTCTGCCGCTGACCTTCAGGTCCAACGTCGCCTTATCGAAGTTGCATTCGTCGCTGCGGAGCTGGCGCGCGATCTGCTGCGAGACTCTCCTTCGGTCGCTACTTCTGATCCTGCTCGCGGTATCTCTGGTCTCATGTTTCGCGATGGCGCAGGAGGGGGATTCATCTTCAGCCGGGCGTTTGGAGCTTGCGCAGGGATGGAGACTGACTTCGGCGCAAACGATCAACGCGCAGGGAAGCGTTATTTCGACGACCGGTTACGATGCAAGCGCCTGGCATCCGGTTCATCGCATGCCGGCGACCGTTCTGGAGATTCTCGAAGAGGACGGTGTTTATCCCAACCTCTATTTTGGGATGAATCTGCTGAAGGAAGTGCCACAGGACTTGTATGAGCAGGACTGGTGGTATCGCACCACGTTCACGGCGCCGGAGCATGCGCCGACCTGGTGGCTCGAGTTTCCCGGAGTTAACTATCGCGCCGAGATCTGGCTGAACGGACATGAGGTTGCCAGCAACCAACAGATCGTCGGGATGTACGCGGCTCACCAACTCAATGTCACGCAATGGATTCGCCCGGGGCAGGCGAACACGCTGGCGGTGAAAGTGACGCCGGAACGCGCCATTCAGGATGTGAACGGCGTGGAACTGGCCGACAGCTGGTTTGACTGGATCAACTGGAAATACCTCGGCTATCAGGGACCGCGGCCGGCGAAGAGTCACGGCATTTCCTTTGTTCCCGATCGCAATGCGGGAATCTGGAAGCCGGTCTATCTGCGCATCTCAGGTCCGGTAACGGTGAGTCATCCGCTGGTGGATACGGTGTTGCCTCTGCCGCGGACGAACTCCGCGCGGCTAACGATTTATGCGGAGCTCAGGAACTCTGCGGAAGAGCCGGTCGAAGGACTTCTGACTGCGACCATCCGACGCAAAGGCAAGCCGGAGATTCACCTGCAACAATCGATCACTCTTGCGCCGGGCGAGCAGAAGGAAGCCAGCTTCTCACCGGATCAGTTTCCGGAACTCACCGTCGATCATCCCGATCTCTGGTGGCCGTACACGATGGGGGAGCCGAATCTATATAAGCTCCAGGTGACGTTTTCCGAGAAGGGAGAGATTTCCGACAGCGCGCACATTCACTTCGGAATTCGGACGATTACCCAGGGCCGCGACCAGGACGAGCAGTTTCCCGAAGTCGGCAAGGGGGGAAACTTTTATCTGCGGGTCAACGGGCGCGACTTTCTGGTGCGCGGCGCGGTGTACACGCCCGATCTGCTCTACCGCTACGATCCGGCGCGCGAGACGGCGATTCTGCGCTACGTCAGAAATATGGGACTGAACATGCTGCGCTGGGAGTCGAAGATCGCCAGCGAGCACATTGTGGAGGAGGCGGACGAACAGGGCATCCCGCTGATGTTCGGATGGATGTGCTGCAACCAGTGGGAGAAGTGGGATCAGTGGAGCGGTGAAGACCATCGGGTGGCAGCCGAGAGCCTGCGCTCGCAGATCCTGATGCTGCGCGCGCATCCGGCTGTGTTTATCTGGGCGAACGGGAGCGATGGATTGGCGCCGGTCCCGATCCGCAACGAGTATCACCAGATTCTCGCGGATCTGCACTGGCAGAACGCGGTGGTGGACACGGTTTCCTCGTTTGCGCGCGGGCCTGACGGAAACCGTACATGGGATGGCATCCACATGCAGGGCCCCTATAGCTGGCGGCCGCCTACTTACTGGTTCAGCGGCAAGTACGCCGCGTCGCGGGGGGCGTGCGCCGAACAGGGCGATAACGAAGATATTCCGCCGTACGAGAGCCTGAAGAAATTCATTCCGGCGGACAAGCTTTGGCCGATCAACGAGACGTGGTACTTTCACGCCGGGTCGAACGAAGGCAACAGCATGCTGGTCAATATTCAGCGGGCGGTGAACCGGCGCTACGGGCCTTCGACGAGCGCCGAGGAGTTCGCACGCAAAGCGCAGCTGGCGGCCTACGAGGATACGCGCGCGCAGTTCGAGGATTTTGCAGCCAACGGATGGGCCAACCATAAGATGACGATCTACTGGATGCTGAACAGCCAGTGGCCGTCTTTCTTCGGACATCTGATTGATGCCTATCTGAAGCCCGGCGGCTCCTATTATGGCGCGATGAGGGGGCTGCGTCCGCTTTCAGTGGTCTTCGACTCTTTCGCGACCGGCGACCACAGCGAGGCGCACTTCACCGTCGTGAATCAGACGGCGGTGGAACATCACGGGCTCGCCGCTCGGATTCGTATTTACGACCTTGAGGGGAAGATCCGGGAAGACAAGACGGTTGGCTCCATCGCCGTCGACTCCGGCGGTGTGGCGCACATTCTTGCTCTGGGCAGACCGCAGGGGATCACGCCGGTGTACTTCGTGCGCTGCGAACTGTTTGACGCGCAGAAGAATCGTCTTGTAGAGAATGTCTACTGGCAGTCGACGAAGGACGACGATCTGGGCGATCCGAAGAACGACAATTCTTTCGATCTGCAGCAGGCCAGCTGGGCCGACATGACCGCGCTGAACACGATGCCTCGTGTCCACCTCGCAATGAGTGCAGAAGAGACGCACGCCAATGGCGAGAGGCGCGTGACGATTCGGCTGAAGAATCCTACCGATCAGGTGGCGTTCTTTGAGCGGGTCACGCTGGCGACGACGAAAGACGGTGATGAGATTCTGCCCATCGAATATGACGATAACTATGTCACCGTCTTCCCGCACGAAACGGCGGTGATCGACGGAACGGTTCGCGATGGAGATGGAACGCCAGCGTGGGTCAGAGTGCGCGGCTATAACACCGACGAGCAGGCGATGCGGATCGGTGCGCGCGATTCTTCGGGCCGGTGAGCGCGAGCCACAACGCCGGGAGAAGAAAATCATCCTGGAAAGCATGCCGATCCGGGCGTCTTATGAGAGAAATAGAGACGAAGCAGAACTGATTTCGCTCTCGCCGTTGTCATGAGGATGGCTCATGTTCCAGCCGCAAACCTATGGGATCGCGCTGCTGCTGATGCTGGTGAGCATGCTTTGCTGGGGCTCGTGGGCGAACACGCAGAAATTGACCACGGGCTATTCCTTTCAGTTGTTCTACTGGGACTACGTGATCGGCATCGTGGTCGCCAGCGTTCTGTGGGGAGCGACGCTGGGCAGTCTTCACGGAGGGCCGACCGCGTTTTTGCCCAACCTTCTGGGGGCGGGAAGTTCGGCGATCGTCTACGCATTGATCGGCGGCATCGTCTTCAATCTTGCGAATCTGCTGCTTGTCGCCTCGATCGCCATTGCCGGCATGGCGGTTGCCTTTCCGGTCGGCATCGGACTGGCGCTGGTGGTGGGAGTGATCTTCAACTATCTGGTTCAGCCGCGGGGAAATCCGCTGCTTCTTTTTGGCGGTCTGGTTCTGGTTGTGATCGCGATCGTCGTCGATGCGATTGCCTATCGCCGGCGTGAGCCGCTTCACACCGCGAGCCGGCGCGGCGTTCGACTCAGCATTGCCAGCGGCATCCTGATGGGTCTCTTTTATCCGTTCGTCGCGAAAGCGGGTGTGATCGCACATCCGCTGGGTCCGTACACGGTGGCGTTTGTTTTTTCCCTTGGCGTGCTGCTCTGCGCCGTCCCGTTCAATGCGTGGCTGATGCGGCGCCCTATCACGGGGGACGCGCCGGTTGCTCTGTCGGCCTGGCGTGCGGCGCCTGCCCGATGGCATTGGTGGGGCATTCTGGGGGGAATGATCTGGTGTACCGGGGCGCTGTCGAATTTCGTTGCGTCGCAGACGCATGTGGTGGGCCCGGCTATCTCGTATGCCATTGGCCAGGGCGCGACCATGGTTTCGGCGGCCTGGGGCGTGTTCGTGTGGAGGGAATTTGCGAATGCGCCGGCGGCCTCGCGGCGGCTGATTCCGCTGATGTTTCTTGCTTTTCTTGGCGGACTGGCTGCGATTGCGGTGGCTCCTCTCTTCTGATGAGGGATCCTATTTCTATGCCGAAGTCGATTGTGGTCGTCGGAAGCCTGAATATGGATCTGGTGGCGCGCGTTCCCCGCATCCCCGTGCCGGGGGAAACGATCATCGGCGCGGACTTCGAAACCTGGTGCGGTGGCAAAGGGGCGAATCAGGCCGTCGCTGCTGCCCGCTTCGGGGCGGCGGTTCGCATGATCGGCAAACTGGGCAGCGACGCTTTTGCCGGGCAGTTGCGCGACGAACTCCGGAAGGCCGGGGTCGACATGAGCCTTGTTGACAGCGTTCCTGGTCCTTCAGGGACGGCGCTGATCGAAAGCTCGGCGGATGGGGAGAACAGCATCGTTGTGATTCCCGGAGCGAATGCGCGCCTGCTCCCCAAGGATCTCGATCGCTACCATGAGCCGATCGCGGGTGCAGCGATGATCCTGGCGCAACTCGAGATTCCGCGCGAAACCACCGAGCATTTGGCGAAACTTGCGGCTTCGGCTGGCGTGCCTTTGATGCTGGATCCAGCGCCGGCCTATTCTCTGTCCGGCGATCTTCTTTCCGCCGTTACCTGGCTGACGCCGAATGAAACGGAGACTCGGCTGCTGCTGGGGGTGAATCCCGAGAGCGACACGTCGCTTGCGGTGGCCGATTCCGCTGCACGCCTGCTGGATATGGGCGCGCGCAACGTCATTCTCAAGCTGGGGGCGCGAGGCGTTTATCTCGCAGGGCAGGACGTGAATCCGGTCGCCGTGGAGGGCTGTCCTGTGGATGCTGTGGACACCACCGGAGCGGGCGATGCCTTCAACGGCGCCTTCGCCTATGCGGTGGTGCACGCCGGCATGGATCCCGCAGAGGCGGCCTCATTCGCCTGTGGAGCGGCGGCACTCTCCACCACGCGTCGCGGAGCGCAGGCGTCCATGCCTACCCTTGAAGAGTGCGAGGCGTTTCTCCAACGGTGCCGCACTTCGCAGCGCTGACGGCTGCGCGCGGGTGGAAGGTTCTGGCCGCGCCTCTGTGGCATGGACGCAGCGGCAGTCAGGACTTTTCGGGAGATGAACGCCGAACCATCTCCACCAGCACTTTGCGTGTCTCCATCGGCGTTCGCACTTCGCAGGGGAAATTGATCCGAGCGCCTTTCATGCCTTCGGCTGTTTTCAGGCGCAGCGTGAAGCCGAGGCGGTCGATGGAGGTCATGGCCGCTTCGGTTGCCTCGAGTCCTGCATGGGTACGCGCCAGCAGAATCATGGAGTCGACATGATCGGTATTCATATGCTCGAGGATTCCGGGGGCCGATGCGGCGAGAGGATCGGGAGAGGCGGCGCGGTATTCGTTGACGTCGACCCAGCCCATGACGCCGAATCCGCCGACATAGTAGAGATCGACGGGTTGGAGGCGGTAGAAGCTGAAATCGGAGAAATCGACCCAGTAGCGGCTGTTGGGGTGATGGGCTGTGTAGACCTCGCGGACTGCAGGCAGTTCGGCCTCTGCAACGCGCAGGGCATCGCCAATGAGGGTAGCGCGGGCAGCGCCCAGAGGATCGCCGTCGGAGCTCGGCTGGGAGACAAAGAGGCTGCACCTGGGATCGCTGCTGAGGTTCTGCGTGTGCATGGCCATACTGCTGATGAGAAAGATGGGGCGCCCGGCAGGATCGAGGGCAAAGGGCATCAGCGAACCGAAGGGATATCCCGGGTGCCGGCGCGATACGGTCGAGAGCGTTCCGATGGAAATGAGCGAGAACAATGTGCGCGTGCGCTCTGCATGGCTGGGTTCGGGCAATTGCGGTGATGCCGGTCCGGTGGATGCGTGACGGCGTGCAGCGGCAGATTCCTGTTCCGACATGAGACTCCTTCCGATCAGGTTACGGCAGGGGAGCGCGGGTTGCGGAAATCAACCCGGAGTTTGCGGGGAATGAACCATCGCATCATTCGAGACACCGGCAGGGGTTATCCGGCGTGGACCAGTTTCTGCCGGCTGATGGAGAGCCCATCACGGCGGCGAAGATTGCGGAAGACCGCGGTGGAGACGACGGTAAGGACGCCGAGGGCGATGAAGGCTTTATGGATGCCATGGATGAAGATCACGGGAGCCGACCAGATGTGCTCGGGAAGGAAGAAGGCGGTGGCGAGTCCGGCGATGGCGACGCCGAAGCTGAGGGCCATCTGCTGCATGGTGGCGAAGATGGTGCTGGCGGCGCTGGTGTCGTCTTCGACGACGTCCGCGTAGACCAGGGTGTTCATGCTGGTGTATTGCAGGGTGCTGAAAGCGCCGTAGAGGAAGGCGAGCAGCACGATGATCCAGAGGGGCGTACGCAGTCCGATGGTGGCGAAGAGCACGAGCAGGACGCCGATGATGAAGGTGTTGGAGATCAGGATGTAGCGATAGCCGAAGCGGTTGAGCAGGCGCGTCATGAACGCGTTTATCACCATGGCGGCGAGGGCCTGGGGCATGATGAGAAGTCCCGACTGGACGGGGGTGTAGCCGAGGCCGATTTGATAGAGCAACGGCAGGAGAAAGGGCACGCCGCCGATGCCGAGACGGGTGATGAAGCCGCCACCGACGGCGGCTCGGAAGGTGCGGAGGCGGAAGAGTGCGAGCCGGAGCAGCGGGAAGCGGGTTTCTTTCGCATGGAGCCAGTAGCCGGCCAGAAGGGCGAAGGAGATTGCGAGCAGGCTGAAGATTTCGCGGACGCTCAAGGTGTGATCGCCGAAGACTTCGAGGACATAGGAGAGCAGCGCGACTCCAGAGCCAAAGAGGATGAGGCCCAGCAGATCGAGCGGTGGAGTGTCCTGCTCGCGATAGTCGGGGAGGTGAAGGTAGACCAGGACGAGGCCGAGGAGGCCGATGGGGATGTTGAGGAAGAAGATGATGCGCCAGTGGAGGTAGTCGACGATGAGGCCGCCGGCGACCGGACCGAGCATAGGGCCGATGAGGGCGGGGATGGAGACGAAGCTCATGACGCGGACGAGTTCGTGTTTGGCAAAGGCGCGGACCAGGGTGAGACGTCCGACGGGAACCATCATGGCGCCGCCGCAGCCCTGGAGCACGCGGCAGAAGACGAGCTCGTGGATATTGGTGGAGATGCCGCAGAGCAGGGAGCCCAGGGTGAAGATGCCGATGGCGGCGGCGAAGACGTAGCGCGTGCCGAAACGGTCGGCCATCCAGCCGCTGATCGGGATGAAGATGGCAAGCGCGAGAGTATAGCTGGCCAGGACGGCTTTCATGGCCAGAGGGGTGACGCTGAGCGCTTTGGCGATGACCGGGACGCCGGTGTTGAGGATGGTCGTGTCCAGGGATTCCATGAAAAAGGCAACGGCCACCAGCCAGGGAAGGAGGTTTCGCGTCGCAGGGGTGAGGACCTCGGTGCGGGGCGCCGGCTGATTTGGCTGGGACGGATCCATGGGGCCGAACGTCTCTCCGATGCGGGCTGAGCCACGCGGTTTGATCTGCGGATCGAGGGCTGAATCGCAGAAGCCGGTGGCCCGGGCGGTCTTTTTCCAGGATACCGTGAAGCCGCGGTTCGTGGAGAATCCACGCACTGCTGGAGACCGACTGCGGAACCGCAGGGGGAGGATTCCTCCCCCTGCGCGGACAATTCCGAATGAATCAGCCTTGTATCGTTCGAGTGCTCTGTCGATGAGAGACGCAGGCGACTGCGCGATTGCTGCGCATGGCCGGGTCAGTATGGCCGGGCATTCTGCGTGATGCCGGGCCAGTCATCGGTCCTGAAGGGAGCGGCGGGAAGACCAGCTCCATTGAAGAGCGTGGCTTCGGGATTGGACTGCCATGCATAGCGGACCTGTGCGGGATGCGGCACCGAAGGGGAGGAGACGATCACGCTCCTGCCTTTGATGCGGGCCCTGGCCCAGTACCATTTGCGATCGTTGCCGGCGATGGAGAACTCACCCAGCTTGCCGCCTTTGGCGACGAGTCCGCCGTTGGTGTTGGCAAAGTGCAGGACGATGGAGCCGGACTTTCGCTGCACCGATTGGAGCGTGGGTCCGGAATCAACGACATGCTGGTGGTAGTACTTCGCCAGCGCGCAGTCGGCGAGGCGGTCGCCCACCGGTTCTTTTTCTTTTGGATGCAGGCTGTCTGCGTCGCCTGTGTCAATGGTGACGGCGAGGCAGGCATTGGGAACGGTTGCCGCAGCGACGGCCTGCGACTCGCGTGTTTCCGCCCACGCATCGTCAGTCGGTGCAGGACTGCGCGGACCAAAAGCCGGCAGGCTGACAATGTAGAAGGGAAAATCGCCCTGTTCGAATGTCCTGCGCCAGTCCGCGATCATCACCGGCAAAAGTCTGCGGTACTGGTAGCCGCGTGGGGAATTCTGCTCTCCCTGGTACCAGATTGCGCCGGTGATGGAGAGCGGCACGATGGGCTTGAGCATGCCCTGGTAAAGAACCGTGGGAATCACGGGCCAATTCTCAAACCCGGTTGGCATGGGATGCGGCGGACGAGCATCGACACTTAATCTGGCTTTCCACTCACCGGCAAGAGGGATGTTCTGTTCGCCGAGCGCCAGGTGCAGTTCGTCGGGTTTGCCCAGGAAGCCACCGTCGGGCTTCGTTTTAAAGACGCGAATGGCGATCAGGTTTTGTCCGGGTTTGAGCACGCCAGGGCGGAGAGAATAGACGCGAGGGTTCTCCACCCACGCGCTGCCGCCGACGTCGGTCCCATTCACGTAGACGGTATCCATGCGCTCGATTTCGCCCAGATGGATCGTTGCGCGTCCTGCGGGGAGGGGGTTGGGAAGGGTGATTTCTCTGCGGAACCAGACAACGGCGGGTGCATCCGGCACGCCGAGCTCGGCGAAGCCGCCAGGAACGTGGACCGATTTCCAGTCCGCGTCCTTCAGATCCGGTGCAAACCACTTCTCTTTCAGACCGATGTCATATTCGTCGTACCAGTGCATGATGTAGTTCCCATACGCGGGCGCGCCGGAATCGGCCAGGTGCTGCAGTTCGTCCAGCGGGACATTGAAGTCGCCCATGGGACGAAGCGCAGCGGCGCTGGTCCAGGCCTCAGCCGGGGTTCCGCCGACGGCATCGACGACCAGGCCGATCGGGATGTGGGTCTTTTCCTGAAGCTTTCTGCCGAAGTAGAAAGCAACGGCCGAGAGCCAATCCGCGGTTTGCGGTGAAACCACTTTCCACGAACCGCCAATCAACTCGGTCGGGTGGTAGGCGGGCCGCCCGGCGACGGTGAAGTATCGAATCTCCGGATCATTTGCGGCCTTCGCGACTTCTTCCGCATTCGCGGTGAAGCGCAGCGGCAGCTCCATATTGGATTGTCCGCCGCACAGCCACACATCGCCTACCAGCACATTGTGCAGCGTGACGGTTTGCGGTCCGGAGATGGTGACGGTGTAAGGACCGCCTGCAGGAGGGGGTTCGATGCGCACCTGCCACCGGTGGTCGGGACCGGCCGTGCCGGTTGCACGGTGGTCGCCGATCTGCACCTGTACGGTGTCGCCGGGCTGGGACCAGCCCCAGATCGTATCGGGTTTGCCGCGCTGCAGCACCATGTTGTCCCCAAAGATGGGGCTCACGAAAGGCAGAGGTGCGTTCAGCGGAGGCGGCACGGGAAATGGCGGCGGCGCGTTCTGTGGAGTGGCACGACTGCTGCCGAGGAGGGCAAAGGTGAGGGCCGCTGCTGCAGCGAGACTATATCGAGGCCGTATCAATGCAATTCTCCTTCGCGCGATGTTCTGTGCGGGGCGGTGGAATCGGTTGTCCTGCGCGAGACAGTCCACCATCACCCGGCTACCTGCACACAAAGTTTCGCGCATCCTCTGTGTCGCCGTGTCCGGTGTACTGCGCATGTTTGGGGTACGCGCAGAGCGGCCGGCTGCGTCCTGGGAACGCCTTCCCGGTGGCGACGACCGATTCCGGCGCCGTTCCCTTTTCCACCCAGTTCACGACTGCGTCCAGCATGTCGAAGCGATCCAGGGAGGGGCCGCCGCCGCAGTGGCTCATGCCGGGCACAAAGAAGAACCGGCTCCAGGTGTCGACTTTTTCGGCTCCGCCATTGGCAGCGGCGAGCGACTGATAGTACTGGAAGGTATCGAGCGGCGAGAACCAGGGATCGCTGTCGCCATGGAAAAAGATGAGCTTGCCTCCGTTCCCGGAAAAGGTGGAGAGGTTGGTCGCGGCCGGCTCGACCAGCGGATCGGAGGCGTGCAGAGCTGCCTTATCTACATCGAACGTGGTAGCGGTGGTGAGCGGGCCAAAGAGGCCCCTGGAGTGGGGATCGAGCAGACCCGGCAGCGGACCGGAAGCAGCGATGCCCGCGTCATAGAGGAAGCCCGGGTAGACCTGCGTGCCGTAAGCGTTCTTCGGACCGGCGAAGGCTTTTTTGATGGCGGCAACTTTCTGCGGCGCCATGCAGTCTTCTGTCTGACCCGGCTTACAGGCGATCTCCTCCGGATCGAAATGGCAGCCGAGCGGATCGAAGATCATGCCGTCCTTCACTCCATCGAGGGCGTCACACTTCTTCATCAGAGCGTCGATGAAGAGCCGGCGATCCGCGTCGGTGAAGAGCTGGTCAATTTGCGGCTTGCCGGAAGCGTCTTTGGGTGCTGCCTGGTTATAAGCCACGGGAATCCACTGGCCGATGGCGAGGTTGGAGAGGCCGGTGCGCATAGCGGGATCGCCGACCACGATGCCATTGAAGACCGTGGGGAAGCGCTGGGAGAGGATCATGCCTTCGCGGCCACCGGTGGAGCAGCCGACGAAGTAGGAGTAAGCTGCCGGCCGCCGGTAATAGGCCGCGACGATCTGCTTTGCAACTCCGGCGACTTCCGCGTTGGCCTGGTAGGCAAAGTCGAGAAAGGCCTGCTGGTCGCGCATGAAGGAGAAGTCAAATCCGCCTGTGTGCGCTTTGTGTCCGGAGTCGGTGCTGGCGACGGCGAATCCACGCTCGAGGGCAGATTGGTCTCCGGAGTAGGAAGCGCCTGCGGGATAATTCACCACACCGTTGCCGCCGCCACCTCCCTGCATCATGAAATCGCCGTTCCAGGCGTTCTTTGCGGGCAGCGCAACGGCGAAGCCGATACCGTACTCGACGCCGTCGACGCCTGTGCGCGGATGGATCACTCCCTCTACCCGGCAATGCGCGGGCAGAGAGCCGGAGAAGCGGGGCCAGGAGGGTGGAATCGCGGCATCGGCCGGGACATCGGCGGCGCCCGTCATGCGGACGCCATCGATTTTCAGGTTGGCGAGATCGGAGCAGGATAGCCCCGACTGTGCTCTGGATGAGATCGCCGCACAGCCGAATGCCATGATGGCGAGAAGAAGTCTGTACCAACGCATATCCTGCCTGCTTTCACGAGGAGAGAGCCGGATCGGAGAGAAGGTGTATTTCTCTGCCAAGACGGAAGATATCCCTCTGGATGCTGCTGTCTCTTCTGGTTCAAATTCGACCTTACCCGGACGGAGAGTGCCAGCTCGCACCGCAACCGGGCATTGGGATCGACTGACTTCGCATTTATCCGGCAAAGAGAACACTATACAGACAAGACTCACGAAGAGAACTCGACAATCGGCGCGCTCCATCTTTTCGGCGGAGGATGCGGAGTGTAGTATGCCGATGACTTCAAAAATGCCCGGGCCGGATTCACAAGCCAATCTTTGGCCGGAACGTTCTATGGACCTTCGAGAGCGGAGATGACGATGAAAATGATGAAGCCTTCCGGAGTTGCAATCCTGCTGGCTGCCAGCCTGTGCTGGGCTCAGAACGGGAATGATTTCCAGCCCGCTTCCACCAACGTACTGGATGCGCCTTATCCTCGCGTGAACGGCGAGGGGCGGGCAGAATTCCGTATCAAGGCGCCAGATGCAACCGCCGTAAAACTGAATTTATGGAGCGGTCCAAAGATGGATATGGCGAAGCAGGCCGACGGGGAGTGGACCGTGACGACGCCGCCGCTCGTCCCAGGATTTCACTATTACACGGTTATCATCGACGGCGCTGAAGTTGCCGATCCGGGCAGCCATTCGTTCTACGGAGGTGGTAAAGATACCAGTGGCATCGAGATACCCGAAGCGGGCTCGACCTACTATTCCGTGCAGGATGTTCCCCACGGAGAAGTGCGCGAGGTCTGGTACCACTCGGCTGTGACCGGAACATTTCGCCACGCACTCGTCTACACGCCGCCCGGGTATGACACACAGACGAAGATGCGCTATCCGGTGCTCTATCTTCAGCACGGCGCCGGTGAGGACGAAACCGGATGGGTCCGGCAGGGGCATGCGAATTTCATCCTCGACAATTTAATCGCAGCAGGAAACTGCAAGCCGATGATTATCGTGATGGCCAATGGTTATGCGCGCCGCGCTGGCGTTGCGCCCCCGAGCTTCGGGCGTTTTGGTTCGCCGGAGATGATTCGCGCCATGCACGAAATGACGCAGGCGTTCGAAGACGATATGACAGAGGCGCTGATCCCGTATGTGGACAGCCACTTTCGGACCCTGACCGATCGCGATCACCGGGCCATGGCTGGTTTGTCCATGGGGGGCATGCAGACTTTCCAGGTGACTTTCGATCACCTCGACCTGTTCTCCTGGATCGGAGGGTTCAGCGGAGCAGCGGGACCCGGTATGTTCGGCAATCAGGACACCGACGTGAAGACGGCGTTCCACGGGGCTCTTGCCGATCCCACTGCCTTTGCCAGGCGCGTCCATCTGCTCTGGATTGGTGTGGGCACAGCAGAGCCGGACATGATGAAGAACGGGATCGAAGGGCTCAATACCTGGCTGAACGAGGCGCATGTGAAACACGTCTTCTACGAGTCTCCCGGCACAGCGCATGAATGGCAGACCTGGCGGCGCGATCTGAAGGACTTCGCGCCACGGCTCTTCCAGTGATTGACACCCCAGGGACGAAGCATCATGGGCTCCCTTTCGGGAAGGCTGATGGTTATTTTGCGGATGTGCTCGCCGAGGCAGTCGTTTCCTGAACGATCGCTTCGGCCGCATTAGCCTCGAGCACCCAGCTGCTGGCGGCCGAGACCGTGGTTTCGTCCTCGAACCAGAGCATGCCGAAGTCCGGGATGCACTCCGGATAATCCGGCTTGATGACGATATAACCGGGGATCATGGCGCCGGGAATGTAGGAGTTATCGCCGCGGTTGTTGGAATAGGTGTGCAGCTTTGAGGCTGTGCCGATGGCCGCGATGTAGGATTCGCTCGATACCGGGTGGGTACCGAGCAGGTAGTTGGCAGCGCGGAGGGTATAGTCCGGCCCGACCAGATCCGGAAATGCTTCGTGGAGGAAGTACATTTCAGCGCCGAAGTCGGCCACCTGCTCGGCGCCTCCCCAATTGCCGCGGGTCGGTGGAACTCCGAAGGGGGTGGCGTCCAGTTCGCGATTTAACTGAGGAAGCCAGGCCTCGAGCGCAGTTCTGAAGCGGGTCTTGTAACTGGCATCGAGATAGGGCAACGCGCGGACGGCCGTCCACCCGCGGAAATCCATATGCTGCAGCACGGTTGGGAACAGTTGCTCCACCCGCTGCCTGTACGGCTGGGCGCCGTTGGTTGCGATCATCAGTTCGAGTGCGGCAGGCCAGTCCGGCGGGCCGAAGCGAGCGAACCCACCTCGGGTGGGGTTCGGGGCGGGATGTGTCTGCTCGTCATTCCAGAGCTTGATGGCTGCGTCGAGACATTCTTTGGCGAGCGGATCGTTCCAGCCTTTCAGCACGCGGGAGGCGGCGGCCAGCGAGGCTGCGGCTCCGTACTGGTTGAAGGTTGTGTAGTTGGTCCAGGCCCAGCGGTCATCGGGAATGCCGGAATTGTTGCCGCTGATCTCATCGGGCGAGAGCTTCGGGTCGTAAAGACGGTTATCGGTCTGGGAGGCCGCATCGCCGACAAAGGTGTACTCCGAGAGCCACGCCGACTGGATTCCGGTAAAGGGGTGCCCGACCGCATGGATCTGGGCGAGTTGCTGCAGAACGCCGTGCTCCACCTGCTGCACGATGTCGGGGATGCCATCCGGGCGGTGCATTTCCACCGAGCGCGCCTTCTCGTCGACCGCAAGCTGGTCCCACTTCGGATGGAACGTGCTCCAGGCGAGCGAAAGATTCTGGATGGTCGCGTACTGTCCGTAATCGTCGTTGTCGAAGTCTCCGGCGTCGAACCATCCGCCGACGTTGAGGCCGGGGATGTGCTCGCCGGGCTTGAAGGGCGAATAGGTAACCGGACCCATGTGGTAGCCGTCGAAGTGAGGGGTGTTGGGTGGCGCCTGGCGTGCATCATCGAGATGGGCGACGCCGTGCCACTCGTGGTATCCATCGCGCACTGAGACATGATCCATTTGCACGGCAAGAAAGCCGTCGAGCGTGGTCTGCCAGCTTCTGTCGTAAACGTCGGGGGCGATGGGAAAGACGTCGCTGCGACGGCCGGCGTATTCAATCGCGTATAAACCGGGAT
>JBKICP010000042.1:0-8498 GCA_046567085.1 Acidobacteriota bacterium | reverse complement strand
CGTTCATCTCGTGCTCGGTGGGCGTGGTGGGCTTGAGGCAACTGGTGCCGACCTGGGGGATGTCGGTGCGGGATTCGGCGGCGAAGACGAGGGGTTCGTCGCTGGGCGTCTGGTAGAGCGCGGAGTAGACCTCGTAGGCTTCAGCGGGGGCGGGGGCGCCACCGGGCTGGTTCAGGGGGCTGGTACGGGAAAGGTCGGGGATCGAGGCTGGCGTGGGCGCGGCGTGGTGGCGGGGGACGAGACGCACAGCGACAATGACGACGGCGACGAGGATGAGGGCGAGGCGGAATCCGAGGCGCGGCGAGAGGCGCATGCGGACAGGGTACAGGAAGTGGGAGGGGGAGCCGGAACGTGAGGCTGAGCCTGGAGCCCGAGCTGGAGCCTGAGCTTGAGCCTGGAGCCGGAGTCTGGCGGCCGAACTCGTGGGAATCCGACCGGCGCCGATAAGGGAATCAGGCAAAGCGCCCTACAGAGGACAAGAGATGGCCGCACTGGCGGAGGCGTGGAAGGAGATCGCAGTTCTGGAAGAGCGCCTGGATCGGGCGATGGGAGAAGTCTTTGGCACGATGATGGGGGTGGGGTGCGAGGAGGCCGGGGACGGGTCGGGGATCGAGGGAGAGACGGTGTGTGCGCTGATCGGGCTGGCTGGCGTGCTGACGGGCACGGTGGTGTTGCAGGCAAGCAAGGCGGCCGCGATGCGGATTGCAGGATGCCTGACGGGCGTGGAGCCGGAGGCGGTGGACGCAACGGTGCGCGATGCGATTGGGGAGGTGGGGAATATGGTGGCCGGAGCGTGGAAGGGATACGATCCGGAGCTTGCGTCGCGGTGTCTGCTGTCGACGCCGACGGTGATCGTGGGCAGGAAGTATGAGTTATTCAGCCGGAAGGCGGCGATCCGGATGGAGAGGATGTATCAATTCGAGGAACACCTGTGCTCGGTGACGGTGAGCTGTCAGAGAGGGAGCTGAGGACAAAGAGGAAGGGCGAGCGACATCGAGCGAAAGAACGAGCAGGACGGACATCCCTATGCCGGCAGCCGGGAGAGAAATCTTCGAGCTTTGCGGAACCAGGGGCGTTCGCGGCGGCGCAGGTAGGCAGGCATGCCTTTGGCTTTGTCGAGAAGCTTGCGGGCCCACTCGCGGCCTTCGGCGGTGCGACCCTGGGAGGCGAGAAATTCGGCGAAGTTGAAGTAGGTTTCCGACATCGTCGAGGTTTGGGTCGCGGCGCGAAAAAGGGTTTCGGCGCGTTCCTTCTGGCCGGTGAGGGCGCAGGCGTGGGCCAGGAGTCCCTCGGCGCGGTAGAAGTCCCAGGAGGGATCCTGGGTGACGACGCGTTCGAGGTCGGGAATGGCGGCAGCAGCGTCCCCCATGAGGACGGCGCAGGCTCCGCGCTTGTAGAAGGGGTCGGGAGTGGTGGATCCGCCCTGGATGGCGTGATTGAAGGCGGAGCGGGCCTGCGAGAGGCGGCCCTCGTCCATGTAGAGATCGCCGAGCTCCTCGAAATTGCCGACGGCGGAGTTGACCTGCACCAGGGCTTCGAGCTCGCGGATGCGTTTGCGGCGGGAGAAGCCGCGCGCGGACTGCCGGGAGAGGAAGGTGAGGTCGGGTGCGGCTTCGACGAGCAGGTAGATGAGAGCGCCGAGCGGCCCGAGGAAGAGGATCACAAAGATCCAGTAGGTATCCGGGCGGCGGCGGATGAAGTGAATGATCGCGATGCCCTGGAGGATCAGACCCCAGGGATAGAAGAGTGACGTGAGCAGTCCCATGAGCCAGGGTTCAGGGTACAGGGTCCGGCGTGCAGAAGAAAGCCGAGCGGGGGATCGGGGAGATCACCGGGCGACGGGGGTGGTTTCGATCGCGCCGGTCAGGTCGGCAACGCGCGCGACATGGTGGCGTGCGCACCACTGTTCCAGTTCGACGGCGATGCGTTCGGTGGCGCGGGGATCGGCATAGCTGGCGGTTCCGATCTGCACCGCTGTAGCGCCGGCGAGCAGGAATTCGACGGCGTCTTCCGGGGTGACGATGCCGCCGAGGCCAAGGATCGGAATCTGGACGGCTTTGGCGGCCTCCCAGACCATGCGCACGGCGATGGGTTTGATGGCCGGTCCGGAGAGGCCGCCAGTGATGTTGGAGAGGCGCGGGCGGCGCGTTTCCGTGTCGATCGACAGGGCGAGGAAGGTATTGACCAGAGAAATGGCGTCGGCACCGGCGCGCTGCGCGGTCTGCGCAAGGGGCGCGATGGAGGTGACATTCGGGGAGAGCTTGACGATGAGGGGACGCGTGGCGCGGGAACGGGCGCGCGACACCAGGTCGAAGAGGCTCTCGGGATCGGAGCCGAAGGCGATGCCGCCGTGCTTTGTGTTGGGGCAGGAGGCGTTGAGCTCGTAGGCGGCGATCCCTTCGGCGTCATTCAGGCGTCCGATGACGGTGACATAGTCCTCAATGGTTGAGCCGAAGACGTTGACGATGACGGCGCAGGAGGGATATTTGCGCAAAGGCGGGAGCTTTTCCGCGATGAATTTCTCGACGCCGACATTCTGCAGGCCGATGGCGTTGATCATGCCGGCGGCGGTTTCGATGAGGCGCGGAGCCTGGTTGCCGGCCATGGGCTCGGGAGAGATGCCTTTGGTGACGAAGCCGCCGATCTTTTTGAAGTCGACGATGTCCTCGAACTCGCAGCCGTAGCCGAAGGTACCGCTGGCCGCGATGACGGGGCTGACCAGTTCCAGTCCGCAGAAGGAGACGCGCATGTTGGGCTTCATGCCGTGCCGCCTCCGGCAGCGCCATAGCGCCCTGGGCCCAGGGTCCGGCCAGCGGAAGCAGTGTTCATGGGTGGGCCGCTTTCGGCGTCGCCGCGCGACGTTGCGTCTGGGGCTTCGCAGCGTGGTGCGGCGGTGCACGATGGGGGCGAACAGGCGGAGCCGGTTTGGGTTTCGGGTAGGTGACGTCGGCGGCCGGTTTGAGGGCCTGGGTGAGGATGCGTCCCACGGCAGCGGAAGGCTGATTGATGCCGAGCAAGGCGGCAAAGGTGGAAGCGAGGTCGACGGGCTGGACCTTGCCGCGATAGATGCCAGGGTTGAAAGGAGCCCCGTAGAAACCGAGCGGCACGTGCCGGTCGTAGGACCAGGGGCTGAAGTGTGTGGTCAGGGTGGACGAGGCGGCTTCCATCTGAAAGGCAGCGGGAATGACCATCACATACCAGCCGCCATTCGGGGAGTAGCTGTGGGCGAGCAGGGTGCCCCACTGGGTGGGGGGATAGGACCCGGAGGCGAGCTGTTCGCGCGTGTAGCTGCGGAAGAGCATGGGGGTGGGGGGCAGGCGTTTGTCGGAAGGCTGAGATTTTGGCTGGTCGGCGGATTGGTTGTCGGAACCGGAGTTGGCGGGGGGCGGTTGAGGCGGGGGAGGGGCCAGCGATGCGACTGCAGCAGGCAGCAATTTCTGCACTGCGTTTTCGGCTTCCTCTTCGTTGATGCCGGCCTTCATGAACTCAGAAGCGTTAAGCGAGATGTAGGGAAGTTCCTGGTGCGGGAGCACATACTTGATCTTCTCGCCGGGGGAGAACTTCATGTTGACGGCGTAGTCGAGAGCGCTGGTGAGCTTATTGAGATTCCAGGTGGCGGCATTGAGGCCGTCCTGGGCGGCAGCGGAGGGGGCGGGCGCCACGCCGTGGTCGGCGGTCAGAGCGATCCACACATTGCCAAGGCCGCTGGGGATATTTTTATCGAGCCAGGTGAAAAAGGTATCAAGCTGCGTGTCGAGGGCGTCGACCATGTCGTGCTCGTACTGCGAATCGGGGCCAACCTGGTGACCGATGATGTCATTGGCCGAGAGGCTGATGGTTAGCATGTCGGTGACATTGCCCTGGCCGAGCTGTTCTCCCTGAATGAGGGCCTCGGCGAAGTCGAGCTCATAGGAGTTGGCGGCCGGCGTGCGCCCGACGAGTTTGTAGAACTGATTCGTGTTGGCCGGGGCGTTCGCTTCCTGCTCCGCCTGAGCGATGCGGCCGCTGGTATCGAAGGCGGTGGCCCATGCGGGCAGTTGCGGCATGTAATAGGTGGAGGTAACGAAGTAGCCGGAGGCGGGATCGATCCAGAAGGCGCCGTTGGCGGCTGCGCCGGCGGGCAGGATCGCGGCGCGATCTTTCAGCGAGATCCCGTAGACCTTCGCCTGGCCCTGGGTGGCGAGACGCAGCTCATCGCCCACGGTAGAAGCCAGCAGGTTGCGCGGGGAACTTCCAACGAGGTATTTGGGCGCGTTGGGGGGAGCGCCGGGCTGATTGGCCGGGATGCTGGAGTCCGGCTCGCCGACCAGACGGTAGCGATCGTCTTCGACCGATGAGACGGGGCGTTGCTGGTTGCGCGAGAGGTCCCACCAGTCGTTGGAGGAAATGCCGTGTCCGTCGGTGTAGGCGCCGGTACCGATGGTGGCATGGCCAGGAGCGGTCTTGGTGTTGGCGTAGTCGTAGTAGCAGTCGGGGAAGTACGCGCCGTGATCGAGGAAGAGGCTGAAGCCGCGGTTCTTGAAGTCGGCGCGCCAGCGATCCAGGTAATCGCCGCGGAACTGATCGATCACCAGGATGATGGCCAGTTTCGGATGGTCATTGTAGGCGCTGGGTGGCGGAAGATCCGCTGCCGCCTCTCTGGCTGCGGCACGTCGCGCGGCAGCGGCGGAGTGCGGCTCTGTCTCGCTGTCGGAGCGCGATCGAGCGGCGGCGATGGGAAGAACGAGGAGGAAGACGAGGAGGGAGGCGGAAAAACGTCTCATTGCAATCTCCTTTAAAGGTAGCAAAACTGGGGTGCCGCGCTCATGAAGGAAAAGGAGGAAACTGCCGGGAGGTACATGGTTGGGCGATGGCCTGGGACACGCGGCGGGAATTGTGAGCGGGGACAACCAGCAGAGGCGGAGCACTCATCTGGTGAGAAGGGTCCAGAGGTTCTGGAACGATGACGGTAGCCACCCGCGCCTCCTCCCAAACCAGACACCGCATCCATGTCGGCGAGGCGATCGGCGCGGCGGCGATCGCAGTGGCGATGATCGCGGTGCACCTGATGTTTTTCTTCTGGCCGTTCCGATACAGGCAGGTGCATCCGCTGCTGGAGAAGGTATTTGAGAGCAAAGTGGTGGTGAACTACTACCACCGCACGTATTTCCCGCATCCTGGATTTGTAGCCGAAGGAGTTACATTTTTTCGGCACGGCGACACGCATATTCCACCCCTGGCAGAAGTGAAGCGGATTGCAGTGGAAGGGCAGTGGGGAATGCTGCTGTTTCATCCTCATCTTCTCTACCAGATCAGCCTCGAAGGTCTGCACGTACGCATTCCGCCTGCGGGCACACGGGCGCGGGGGATGGACTTCGACGACGGGGTGGTGGATGCTTCGCAGTCGAAACTGAAGATCGAAACGATCTGTGCGGACGGTACGGTTCTGGATTTCCTGCGGAACGACGACAGCCCGATTCGCTTCCAGTTTCCTGCGCTGCAGATTCACGACCTCGAAGCGGGGCGGCCGATGCAGTTCGCGCTGACCGTGCGCACGCCGGGGCCGCAGGCAACGGTGACGGCCAGCGGGAAGGTGGGGCCGTTCCGGACGACAAGCTACAGGGCCACGCCGCTGTCCGGCTCATACCGGATCGAGAGCGGCGATCTGAGCCGGTTGCGCGGGCTTGCGGGTCACGTCCGCGGAGGAGGGCAATTTACGGGGATTTTTGCAAAGATTCGCGTGATGGGATCGGCTGCGATTCCCGATTTTCGCGCCGGGCCCGCGAACAGGGTGCGGCTGGACGCGCAGTATCGGGTGGCGGTGAACGGGATGAACGCCGACGTGCAGATCGAGGGCGCCCAGGTGAGGACGGGGAGCAGTCTGATCACGGCGCAAGGGAGCGTCGCCGGCTCTCCACGGCGCGTCGCGGTGACGTTTGCCACTCAGGGGGCGGAGATCGACGATCTGCTGCGGATGGTGGAAGAGGCAGAGCCGGAGGTTGCAGGCAAGGTGAACCTGCACGCGGCGGCGGAGTTCAGTCCCGGGCCGCAGCGATTTCTGGAGCGGCTGCAACTGCAGGGTGCGATTGCGGTCGAGGGGCTCCATTTCCTCGATGGGAAAACACAGCAGCGGATGGACGCGTTCAGCGCGCGGGTGTGGAAGGGCGGGAATCCGGCCGGGAATTCGATGGTCGCCACCCTGGCAGCGCGGTCGGAGACACGCTTCGAGCATGGCGTCGCCTCCTTCCCGGATATTGAGGCGTATGTGCCAGGGGCGCAGGCGAGTCTCCGCGGGACATTCGATCTGCTGAACTCGCGGATCGATCTGAAGGGCAAACTGGCGATGGAGAGGAGCCTGTCGCACGCCGCTACCGGGTTCAAGGCGGTGCTGCTGAAACCGCTGAGCCCATTCTTTAAAAGGAAGGATGCCGGAGCGGTCCTGCCGATTACCGTGACCGGGACAGCGGAGAAGCCGAAGGTGAGCGCGGATCTGTTTTAGAGCAGCAGCGGGGGGCGGTCGCCTTTCCGCCTGCGGCTCAACGGCACGGCGCCATTTCGTCACATTTCAAACTCAGGGGAACCGGCATCCGTTACGCTGCGTAACGTTGGGGCCGGGGACTGTGTGCCGAGCGGAAGCGAGGTCCGGCACGTCTAAGCAGCACGGCCCACCTGCAGTTCCCGCTGAATACGCATTGAGGGGTGTGTATGGAAACGCTGGGGCAGAACCTTCGATTCAGTCTGCGCATGCTGGGACGCAATCCCGGCCTGACGTTTACGGTGTTGCTGACCCTGGCGCTGGGAATCGGTGCGAACACCGCCATCTTCACCGTGGATTACGCGACGCTGCTGGCGCCCCTGCCGTATCCGGAACCGAATCAGCTGGTGGAAGTATGGTCGAAGATCCAGACCTACCATAACGGCATTTCCGCCGGCGACTACACGGACTGGAAGAACCAATCGACGGTTTTCCAGGAGTTGTGTGCGTGGACGGGGGCGAACTTCAACGTGGCGACGAAGGACCAGCCCGAATATATCCAGGCCAGAACGGTGTCGGTGGGATTTCTGAAGATGATCGGACAGCCGCCTTTCCTGGGGCGGTTCTTCCTGCCGGAGGAGGGAGTGGAGGGAAAGGATCGGGTCGCGGTGCTCACGCACAAACTCTGGGTCAAGCTGGGGGCGAACCCACACATCGTGGGCACGACGATTCGCCTGGATGGTCAGCCGTACACGATTGTCGGCGTGCAGCAGCCGGGGGTCTGGGATAAAGGCCAGGCGCAGCTGACGGTCCCCCTGGTGTTCAAGCCGGAGCAACTGAACCACGATTTTCACTGGCTGCTGGTGATGGGCCGGCTGAAGCCGGGAGTGAGCATCAGGCAGGCGCAGCAGAACATGGACGCGGTGACGCAGCACATCGCGGAGGCCTATCCGAAGAGCAATAAGGGCTGGGGCGCGTATGTGGAGCCGCTGAAGAACGACTTCATGCCCAAAGAGCGGATTCAGATGTTGTGGTTGCTGATGGGCGCGGTGGGGTTCGTGCTGCTGATTGCATGTGTGAACGTAGCGAATCTGCTGCTGGCGCGCGGCATGACGCGGCAGAAGGAGATGGCGATCCGCGGAGCGCTGGGTGCGGGACGCAGGACGATTTTCACACAGTTACTGACCGAGAGCGTGTTGCTGGCGCTTGCGGGTGGCGTGCTGGGCGTGGGTGTCGGCTATGGGATGCTGCAGGGGCTGATTGCCGTGATGCCGCCGGACACGCTGCCGTATGAGGCGGACTTGCGGTTGAACATCCCTATCCTGCTGTTCACGCTGCTCGCGACGACGATTGCAGGGGTGCTGGCGGGGTCGATGCCCGCGTGGTATGCGTCGAGGATCGATCCGGCGGAGACACTGAAGGAAGGCGGGCGCACCGGAACGAGCGCGGGCAAGCATCGGCTGCGGCGCATCCTGGTGGTGGGCGAGTTCACCCTGGCGCTGGTGCTGCTGGCCGGAGCGGGCCTGGCGATCCACAGCTTCTGGAATCTGACGCGCGTGGATCTGGGGGTGCGAACGGATCACGTGCTGACGTTCTATCTGCCCGTTCCCGACTCGCGCTCGAAGGATCCTGCACAGATCAGTGCCTACTACCGCGACATCCTGTCGCGCATCGATGCGGTGCCCGGGGTGCGGCACGCGGCGGCAATGACGGGGATGCCGCTGTACGGGGCCGGGTTCGGGATGCCGTTCACGATTGTGGGCGGGGCAACGTATGCCGATCAGTCGCAGCGGCCGAACACAGGGTTCGGCATGGTTACACCGGACTACTTTGCGACCTTCGGCATACGGCTGGTGAAAGGCCGCGAGCTGAACGATGGGGACACGGCGAGCAGCATCAAGGTGGCGATGGTGAACGAGGCTTTTTCGAAGAAGTTCTTCCCGGGCAAGGATCCGTTGCGGGAGCGGATCTCGGTGGAGCAGATTATTCCCGGGCAGCAGAAGCTGGGGCCGCCGCAGGAGTGGCAGATTGTGGGGGTGTATCA
>JBKICP010000041.1:18302-25970 GCA_046567085.1 Acidobacteriota bacterium | reverse complement strand
TGGTGGTGGAAGGGGATCCGCTGCAGGATATTACGGTGTTGGCGGAGCCGAGGAAGCATTTGCGGATGGTGATGAAGGACGGCGTGGTGGTGCGGGGCAACTGAAGGGCGGCGGCGGAAATACAGCGGTCTCCGATGCTCATGGAAGCGGGCCGGGGTGACGCTGCCTATGCGTGAAATGCATGTTCAGGCGGTCGTGGGACAGGGGGCGGCAGGAGTTTCACACCTACGCCCCGTCAGTACTCGGATTCCGGTAACCGGCAGTGAAAGAGACACAATTTTCTGCGTCCGGGGCAGGGGCGGCGAGCGTATACCAGGTTGAAGGCAGGAAGCAGAACTGGACGCGCACGAGCAGGCCTTTCGTACGTTGATGCTGGAGCACCAGGGGATGGTGTTCAGCATCGCTCTGCGCATCCTGGGCGATCGCTTTCTCGCGGAAGAGACCGCGCAGGATGTGTTCGTGGAGCTGCACGGCAAACTGGGCGAGCTGGAGGGGGCGGAGCATGTCGTCCACTGGCTGCGGCGGGTGACGGTGCATCGCTCGATCGACCGAATCCGCCAGCGCGAGCGGCGGCATGAAGAGGTGATGGATCCGGGAGAGTTGCCGGAACTGGCGGTGGAGGCGACGCCGTCGGATCCGATGCTGAGCCAGCAGATCCGGCAACTGGTGGCATCGCTGCCGGTGACGCAGCGCACGGTGATCGCGTTGCGATACCAGGAAGATATGTCGGTAGAGGAGATTGGGGAGGCGCTGGGCATGCCGGCGGCGACGGTGAAGAGTCACCTGAGGCGCACGCTGCAGCTGCTGCGCGAGAAGATGACCCGCGTTGTGCATTGAGGCCTGGGACGCGGAAGAGAGGTTCGTCACGATGGTCGAACACGATCAGGATCTGGAACAGGCGTTGTACGCGGCGCTGGCGCGGGAGGCGGCGCCGGCGACGCTGATGGCGAGCGTGGAGGAGCGGCTGAGCGCCAATCGGGGCGGGGCGCCGGCGGGCGGAGCCGGGCGGGTGTTCATCCCGTCGTTTGCGGGACTGGAGATTCGGACGCAGTCGCGATGGACGAGCCTTCTGTCTCTGGGAACGCATGGGGTGATCTGCGCGGTGATTCTGTTGTTTGTGGTGGAGCAGTGGCACACGCGGCAGGCGCAGAAAAAGATGGTGGCAACGGCGGTAAGTGTGACGCCGTTCATGCCGGCGTCGAATCTGAAGGACGTGATGGGGGGAGGGGGAGGCGGCGGGAATCATGAGCTGCTGGAGGCGTCGAAGGGGAAGCTGCCGGAGTTCGCGAAGACGCAGATCACGCCGCCGCAGATTCTGAAGATCGACAATCCGAAGCTGGCGGTGGAGCCGACGGTGGTGATGCCGCCGATCCAGCTGCCGGACAACCCCTCGATGCCGGACCTTGGGATTCCGCAGTCGCCGCAGGTGGCCTTTGCGTCGCAGGGGAGCGGGTCCGGGTCGGGGTTTGGATCGGGCTCGGGTGGGGGGCTGGGGTCAGGCCACGGCAGCGGGATCGGGCCGGGTGAGGGCGGCGGATACGGCGGCGGTGTTTATCACGTCGGCGGCGGGGTTTCGAATCCGGTGCTGGTCTATGCGCCGGATCCGGAGTTCTCGGATCAGGCGCGGCGGGCGAAGTACCAGGGGGTGTGCGTGGTGGGGTTGATTGTGGACGTTGGGGGGAATCCGCAGCGGGTGCATATTGTGCGGGCGCTGGGGATGGGGCTGGATGAGAAGGCGATGGAGGCGGTGCGCCAGTACAAGTTCAAGCCGGCGCAGTTCAAGGGGAAGAACGTGGCGGTGGAAGTGAACATCGAGGTGAACTTCAGGATCTACTGAGCCGGGACGGCTCAGTAGATCAGGGAGTAGGGAGTAGGGAGTAGGGAGTAGGGAGCAGGGAGCAGGGCTGAGCCTGGGCCTGAGGCTCCGTTGCGGGTGCTGGCTGCCGGATAATGGCGGCATGCTTGCGACGGTGGATGGGGATGGGTTGCTGGTGCGGCGGTTGATGGCAGACGATGCTGCCGCTGTGGCCGAGCTGAGCGGGCAGCTTGGGTATCCGGAATCGGAAGAAGAGATGCGGGGGCGCATCGAGAGGCTGATGCGGTCGGAGGATCGCGTCGCATTTGCAGCGGTACGCGCGGCGGAACTGGTGGGGTGGATCGATGCGGCGGTGGAGCGGCATCTGCAGGCCGAGGACACGGTGGTGATCGGCGGACTGGTGGTGCGGGAGTCGGCGCGCGGATGCGGGGTGGGAAAACAGCTGTGCGAAGCGGTGGAGGGGTGGGCGCGGGAGCAGGGGTTCGCGCGGGTGCGGGTGCGATCGCAGATCCAACGCGAGGCGGCGCACCGGTTCTATCTGCGCGATGGATACCGGCAGGTGAAGACGTCGCTGGTGTTCGAGAAGGACGTGGGGTGAGGGGCGGGACGCTTCAGGGAATGAGAGCCAGAGTCCGCGTGCTACACTTCCGGCCAACTCTCCAAAATAGAAAGAGGGCGCATGAAGCGGCGGCGGTTTCTGCAGTCGGTGGCGGCGGTGTTTCCACTGGAATGGCTGGAGCGAGCGGGTTGGGCAGAGATGGTGGGCGATTCGGCTCCGCAGGCGCATGTAATGGCGGAGGGGCAGGATCGTCTGGGGGAGCATCACACGCTGGGGTTCAGCCATATTGCGTTCAAGGTGCTGCCACGCGAGACGGCGGGCGGGTTATTCGTGATCGAGCACACGCACCTGATGAAAGCCGGACCGCCGCTGCATCTGCATCACGCGCAGGAGGAGTATTTCTACGTGATGGAGGGGCGGGCGCTGTTCCAGGTGGGTGAGCGCAAGGTGGAACTGAAGGCTGGGGATTCGGTGCTGGGGCCGCGCGGGGTGCCGCATACGTTTGTGCCGGTGGGGGAGACGCCGGCGCGGATGTTGATTGCGTTCACGCCGGCGGGGCAGATGGAGGAGTTCTTCCGGGAGCAGGAGAAGTCGGGTGCGCCGTTTAAGAACCCTGAGGATTTTGCGCGGTACGGGATGCAGTGGGTGGGGCCGGGGCTGAAGGCGAGCTGAGGATCAGATCGTCAGAGGGTTGAGAACCGCGAATTTCTCAAGGGCGGCAGCTCTGAGCAGGGCGTTGTCCGCGCTGACGAAACAAACGTCCGATTCATGAAGTTTGTCGCGAATGGTGAGGCAAGTGGCGAGGTGCAGGGCATCCATCGCGCGCAGAGGGTGGGTGTCGAGGACGAGTTTAGCGACGTCAAGGACGGCGGGACTCACCGGGTGCTCGACGATTCGCAGGACCTCAGCCTCCACGGCATCGAGAGTCCTTGAGGCATCGGCGGGAGAGATGTCGCCCTCCCGCTCGCGTCGGCGCACGGCTGACCTGACCTCGAGCGCGGCGAGGGATGAAACAAGCTTGTGGGCGTCCTCGGCGGTCTCCAGAAGCTGAATGAGAGGGACCGAGCCCTGTTCAAGAACGAATAGCTTCGCGAAAGCGCTCGATTCCAGGAAGTAGCGGGTCAATTCGCTCCCCGGTCACGCAGGATGGTGGAGGAAAGTGGATCGCCCTGAATGTGAATCGGCGCATAGCGCTGCGCCCGATTGGGATTCATTCCGGTCGAAACCAGCAACGCCCTGAGGGTGGCCTCCAGTTCGCCAACGCGACCCTCCAATTGACGCATGCGCTCATTGGGGGTGAGGCGACGCTCGGAACTCGATCTCTTGCTGCCGCGTTTGCCCTGTCCCGGCTTCGGGTCCTCAAGCGTCAGCTTCGGTCTCCGTTTCGGATTCAAGCCTGGCATCTTGTTCCTCCTGCAGAATTCCCCAATGGATTGGGCGGCTGTCGCGAAATCTCAGTCCTCGAAATTGCCAGATTCGACTGCGTCTATTGTCGCCGATTCGATTGCTGGGCACTACCGTGAGGGCATCCGCACGATAACGATATTTGACCTGGCCGGGAGCTAACCTTACCCTTAAAGGTAGCCCCACGGTGAAGGAATCCCTCGATGCTGATTACCCCGCTCGATCTGGAACGCGAGCCGGTACGTTTTGATCTGAAGTTTTCTCCGGGCGCGATTGAGTACGGAGAAGAAGCGACGCAGACCTCGGAGCTGGCGGTCGAGGGGCAGGCGGAGCTGATCAGGGAGCACCGTGGGCCGAAGGAAATTGTGGCCGACATTCGCGTGCGCGCGAAGTGGTCGGGGGTCTTCGAGGTTCCGTGTGCGCGGTGCCTGGAGCCGGTGCGGCACGAACTGAGCGGGGACTTCGATCTGCTGTTTCGGCCGTTGGGAATCGACGCTGGTCCGCCGGAGCGGGCGCTGGTCGTGCCGGAGACCGAAATCGGGTATTATCAGGAAGGCGGTTTGACGCTGGAGGATGTTCTGCGGGAGCAGGTGCTGTTAAGTCTCCCGGTAAGAACGCTTTGCAGCGCGGACTGCAAGGGGCTCTGCGCTCGCTGCGGAAGCAATCTGAACGAGGGGACCTGTAAGTGCGAGGCGCCTGCGGCCGACGATCGATGGTCGGCGCTTTCAGATTTGCGCAGCCGGCTGAGTCCGGAGACGAAAGAGACCCATTCGTCGAAACACTGAAGTTTTTGGCCCGGAAAGGTGAACCGGGAGTGAAAGGAATCTGCAATGCCGAACCCAAAGCGGCGCCATTCGAAGGCCCGCACCGCTAACCGGCGCGCACATGACGCGCTGACTTCGAATTCCCTTTCGGAGTGTCCGAACTGCCATGAGCGGAAGCTTCCGCATCGCGCCTGCCCGAAATGCGGCCATTACAAGGGGCGCGAAGTACTGGAAGTGAAGGAAGCCAAGTAAGCACGGCTCTCGATGCTGATCGACATCGCTCTCGACGCCATGGGCTCGGACAAAGCTCCGGAGCCTGAGATACGAGGCGCGATCCTTGCGGCGCGGAACCTGCCGGTGCGGGTGCATCTGGTGGGGCCTGAGCCGTTGCTGCGCGAACATCTGGATGGCGCGTACGGGATTCGTCGTCTGCCGATTTCGATCGTCCACACCGATGAGTACATCGCGATGGGCGAGAAGGCGGCGCAGGCGGTGCGGACCAAGCGCAACAGCTCGATGCGCCTCGGGCTGAAGATGGTGAAGGAAAAACGCGCGGCGGGATTCTTTACCGCGGGCAACACCGGCGCGGGGATGGCGACGGCGAAGATGACGCTGGGTGCGCTGCCGGGTGTGGACCGGCCGGCGCTGGCGATCGTGGTGCCGACCATGTTGGGTTCGCCGAGCATCCTGCTGGACGCGGGCGCGAACGTCGACTGCAAACCGCAAAACCTGGAGCAATTTGCCCTGATGGGCGAGTTGTACGCACGCAGCGTGCTGCGCATTCCCAAACCGCGTGTGGGAATTCTTTCCGTTGGCGAGGAAGAGGGCAAGGGCAACGACCTGACGCGCGAGGCGACGGCGCTGGTGCGCAAGCTGCCCATCAACTTTGTCGGCAACGTCGAGGGGCGCGATATTTATAACGGCAACTGTGACGTGATCGTGTGCGACGGGTTTGTGGGGAATGTCGCGCTGAAGACGTCGGAGGGGCTGAGCCGGCTGGTGCGCGAGATGCTGAAGGCATCGCTGACGCAGACGGTGACGGCGCAGGTGGGCGCGCTGCTGTCCCGGCGGGCGTTCAATGCGTTTCGGCGGAGGCTGGATCCGTCGGAGTACGGCGGGGCGCCGCTGCTGGGCGTGCGCGGCGTGGCGATCATCGGGCACGGGTCGTCGAACGATCGGGCGATCATGAATGGGATTCGCGTGGCATCGGAATTTGCGCAGTCGGGTGTGAACGATCGGCTGGAGCGGGAGTTCGCGAGCCGACCGGCGACGACAGCCGACGGGCAGGATCTGCAGCTGCCGATCCAGTAGATTCAGTGGATAGCGGATAGCGGATAGCTGTTAGCTGATAGCGGTTAGCGTACGGTGGATCGTGTTCCGGGGGTGCTCGTCCCGCAGCGCACCATGGCTTCGATACTTTTCTCTACATCTTCATCGGTGGTGGACCAGTTGCTGACGCTGATGCGCATGGCGGTACGGCCTTTCCATACCGTGCCGCTGCACCAGCAGGTGCCTTCCTGTTGAATGGCAGCGATGGCGGCCTGGGTTTGTTCCGCGGTGCCGAAGGAAACCAGAACCTGATTGAGGACGACGTCGTTGAGGACTTCAGTACCAGCGGCGCGGAGGGCTTCGCCGAAGCGGCGCGCCTGGCGGCAGTTGCGCTCGATCATCTCGGCGAGGCCGCGGCGGCCCAGGGAGCGGAGCGCGGCGTAGACGGGGATGGCGCGGGCGCGGCGGGATTCTTCGGGGACGTATTCGTGGGGATCGCGCTCGGTGCTGGTCGCAACGATGTAGGCCGCGGCGAGCGACATGGCGGTGCGGTGGGCGGCTTCGTCGGCGCAGAAGATGAGTCCGCAGTCGTAGGGGACGTTGAGCCACTTGTGCGCGTCGCTGGCGACGGAGTCGGCGCGCTCGATGCCGCGGACGAGGTACGCGTGCTGGGGTGAAGCCGCGGCCCAGAGGCCGAAGGCGCCGTCGACGTGGAGCCAGGCGCCGCGTTCTCTGGCTGCGTCAGCGATGGCGGGGAGGGGATCGAAGGCGCCGGTGTTCACGTTGCCCGCCTGGGCGCAGACGATGGCGGGTCCTGAGGTTGCGCGCAGCGCTGCGGCGAGGAGATCGGCGCGCATGCGGCCCTGCTCGTCGGCGGGGATCTTATGGACGCGGGCAGCGCCGAGGCCGAGCAGGCGAAGGGCCATGAAGATGGTGTAGTGCGACTCTTCATTCACGTAGACGTCGATGGGCGGCGCGCCGAAGAGGCCGTCGGCTTCGACGTCCCAGCCGGCTTTGCGCAGGACGCTGTGGCGGGCGCAGGCGAGGGAGGTGAAGTTGGCCATGTGGCCGCCGGTGACGAAGCCGAAGCTCATGGTCGAGGGGAGGCCTGCGATGTCGCGGAGCCAGGCGCCGGCGATCTGCTCGATGGTGGAGGTGAGCGGCGAGAGCGCGAAGATGCCGGCGTTCTGATCCCAGGTGGAGACGAGCCAGTCGGCGGCGAGCGCGGCGGGGAGGCTGCCACCGACGACGAAGCCGAAGTAGCGAGGTCCCGCCGAGGCAATGGTGCCGGTAGCGCCGGCGCGGGCGAGGGCATCGATGACGGCTGCGGGTGCGGTGCCTTCGTCGGGGAGCGGACCGCCGAGCTGGTGGCGCAGGTCGTCGGACGTGGCGGTAGCGCGGACGGGGCGCGTGGCGAGGCTCTCAAACCAGGAGCGTGCGTGACGGGGCACGCTGTCGAGGAGTTCGGAGATGTTCTCGTACATGGCCCATCTTCTACGGGGTAGGTGCGGGCAGGCAAGATGCACGCAGCGAACGGCGATCGGCCGCGCGCGAGCGACAGGCGCACGGCCGGATCGGAAGTCTGAGGGAAGGGATCGGGTTGAAACGGGGCGTCACCGAGGCGCATGGAGATCGGAGCGCTCGGATTCGCCGGGAGGCTTTTGATCGGGAGTGGCGGGAACGAGCGCATGGACGCCGAATTCATGCACCAGACGGCCGCCGGCATGGGCGGTATTGACCAGGAAGAGCGCGCCGGCGGAGTAGAGCAACAGAAAGGCCATGGGGAGCAGCGTTGCAAAGAGCCTGTCTTCGGTGCGGTGTAGAAAGATGGGGGCGAGAAAGATGGCGAGCAGGAT
>JBKICP010000041.1:0-18292 GCA_046567085.1 Acidobacteriota bacterium | reverse complement strand
CGGAAAGTCCTGCGAAGATGATCTGGGTTTCGGAAGCCATGTGTTCGTGCAGTTCGAGGACGGCATCCACGGGGCCGCCGCGCTCGGCGAGTTCGGAGGCCGCGTGGCCGGTGGATCCAGCGATGAAGAGGCTGGAGGTGCCGAGCAGCAGGATCAGGATTCCGGCGATCGTGTAGGGCCGTCCCCGGGGCGGTTTTGGAATTGCGCCGATGAGGACGAACAGCGGGCTCAACAGCAGGAGCGCGATGGGAAAGTGAATGATGAGCGGATGAAGCGAGTCCCATGTGGGCCAGGGTGGAAATTGCATGGAAGCCTCCCGGCTGAAGCGGACGGGGCCAGCGGCAGGAAGAGCCGCGGCCCCGGACCCCTCAGGCTACTTTTTCGAATTCGTCTTTCGGGGTGAAGCAGGACGGGCACTTCTCAAAATCTGTCTGCCGCACGGTAAAGCCGCAGATGGGGCAAACATAGAAGGCGGTGGCTTGCATCCCCTTGCTCCCATCGAGACCGTCGAGGGCTTGCTGGTAGAGTTTGGCGTGCTCGGCTTCTGCGGTCTTGGCGAGGTTGAAGGTTCGCAGGGCGCGGGAGTTGCGATCGGTTCTCGCCTGCTTGATGAAGTCCGGATACATGGTGTCGCGCTCGTAGGTTTCACCCTTGATGGCGACAGCGAGGTTTTCGCGGGTGGATTGGACGGCGGGAGTTTCGATGTTCGCTTTGGGGGTGCCACCGAGTTCCCGGATCACAGCAGCATGATTATTCGCGTGCACCTCTTCGGCGCGCGCGGCGGCGCGGAAGAGGCTGGCGACCTGGCCATAGCCGTCTTTCTGGGCCTGATCCGCGAATGCCAGATAGCGGGCATGGGCGTTGCTTTCGCCGTTGTAGGCGGTCTGCAGATTGTCGAGGGTGGTTGCGGAAGCGGTGGCACCCGCACCCAAAGCCGCGGTCAGAGCGATGAGCAACGACCATTTCGGCAGCGAAGAAACGATGGGATGATTCCTGAGCATTCGATTTTCCTTTCCAGACACAGGTCTTTCAGCGGAGGGGCTTGCCGTTGAGAGAGGCAAGCGAAGGACCAATGGAAGGGATCGAATGGCGCGCAGATTCATGGCCGTGGGGGGGGCTGGGCTCCCGCGGCAGCGCGGTGTCTGTGAGACTTTTTATACGTTTGCGTCCTGGCTTTTCGACGCCAGGACCCGGCGCGGGGCCCGGCCAACGCTCGGGCTTTCACATTGGCCAGGAGATACTGTGTCATTTTTCGAGGAGGGCGCGGGCGGCCCAGAGGACGGGCGCCTGGCCGTGGAAGTCGCCGGTGCGGCGCGGGCGGGCGAGGTAGTACTCGAGGCTGTCTTTTTTATTGGTGCCGGCGCAGACGTTGGTGACGTCGGCGTTCTGGTCGACGAAGCCGGCGAGGGCGATCCAGCCTTTGCGCGCGGCGGGACCGTAGGTTTCTTCGTCGAGCCAGCCGTGGCGGACGCCTTCGATGAGGGCAAAGGTGAACATGCCGGTGGAGGAGGATTCTTCCCATGCTTCGGGACGGTCAATGAGCTGGCGCCACGTGCCGTCGGGGTTCTGATACTTGATGAGCGCGGCCATCATTTTGCGATAGCCGGCGAGGATCTCGGCGCGCTGGGGATGGTCCTGGGGCAGGGAGAGGAGCATTTCGGCCATGCCGACGGCGAACCATCCGTCGCCGCGTCCCCAGAAAAAAGGGACATCGGGCGCGTGGTAGAAGAGACCGTTGGGCTGCTGCAATTTGGCAAGGTAGGCGACCATCTCGTGGGCATCGCGGTCGAGGTATTTGCGATCGCCGGTGGCGCGCCAGGCCTCCAGTTGCAGGATGTTGAGCATGAACATGTCGTCGACCCAGAAACGGGTCTCGCCGGAGAGGCCGTCGGGAGTGGGGTGTGCCCACTGGCGGTCGGCGAAGCGGAGGCCCTGCTGCTGGGTGCCTTTGTCTTTCGTCTCCATGGAGATTTGCAGGGGGACGATGCCGAAGATTTCGGCGTCGACGTGTTCGCGGTCGGGGATGAGGCTGGCGAACTGCGGGTTGAGCAGCGCGGTATAGCGATTCTGGAGTTCGGTTTCGAGGGCGGAGTTCCCGGTGGCCTCAGCATATTTGAGCGAGCCGTACCAGGCGCAGACCTCGGGGTAGTTGATGGGAGTCATGTGGGCGCTGGCGAGGAAGTGCAGGGCGACACGGTCGCCGATGGAGTGGGGGTCGGCATTCTCGGGCCAGTTCTGGAAGTATTTGTCCTGCGCGTGCGCAACGGTTGCGGTGAGAAGGGCGGAAGCAAGGCAGGTGAAGACAAACGTGCGTGCACGCATGCGGAAATCCTCCGGGTTTCAGGCGCAGGTCTTGATGAGGCTCGCCTGAAGGACCGAGCCAGTATAAGCAGCGGAAGCTACGCGAGGAGAGTGCCGCGGAGGCCGTCGTCCCACAGTGCGGTAATGCGCGCGTTGACGAGGCGATTGGCGGGGAGCGGGGAATCGAGAGTGAGCTTGAGGAAATTGTCGGTAACGGCCTGGGTGGTGGGGCCGGAGCCGGGCTTTTCGGCGTCGTCGCCGATGGTGACGGCGGAGAGGGTGCAGCCGATGAATCGGGAACGAAAGGCGCGGGATTTTTCGGCGATGAGGTCGCGCAGTGTGGTCATACGCTCCTGCACAGCGCGGGCCGAAACGGGGTTCTGGCGGTGGAGTTCCCAGGCGGGTGTGGCGGGGCGCGCGGAGAACGGGAAGAGGTGGAGATAGGTGAAGGGCTGGGCGGCGATGAAGTCGCAGCTTTCCTGGAAGAGCGCGTCGGTTTCGCCGGGGAAGCCGATCATGACGTCGGCGCCGATGGCGGCGTCGGGAAGGAGGGAACGAATGCGGGCGAGCTTCTCGGCGTAGTGCCAGGGGCGGTAGCGGCGATGCATGCGGCGGAGGATGGTGTCGGAGCCGGATTGGAGGGGGAGATGTGTGTGCCGCGCGAGGCGGGGCACGACAGCGGACAGCGGATGGCGGTCAGCGCTCAGCGAGTGCGGTTCGTGATCCGTCACGGCGAATTCGCGGTAGAGGGCGAGGAGGTCGGGAGACCAGTCCATGGGCTCGATGGAGCTGAGGCGGAGGCGCGGGAGCGAGGTTTCGGTGAGGATGGCGGCGACGAGGTCTTCGAAGCGCTGCGCGGGCTGGAGGTCGCGGCCCCAGCGGCCGAGGTTGATGCCGGAAAGGACAAGCTCTTTGCCGTCGTTGTCGACGAAGCGGCGGACGTTGTCGAGGCAGGTGGCGAGAGGGACGGAGCGGGAGTGGCCGCGGGTGGTGGGAATGATGCAGAAGGAGCAGCGATTGCCGCAACCATCCTGCACTTTGAGGTTGGGCCGGGTTTGGCGGGCATCGGGAGCGAAGGGGAGGGTGGCAAGCTCAGTGTGCGCGAAGGCGTCGTCGTGGAGGATGGAGGCCAGAGGGACGAGTGGGCTGGCCGAGGCCGGAGCGGAGGGAGCGAACCGGAGGGCCACGTCGACGACTTTAGCTTTGTGGCTGTTGCCGACGACGGCATCGACTTCAGCGAGTGCGGCGAGTTCCTGCGGCGCGCGCTGCGCGTAGCAGCCGGTGACGATGACGCGGGCGGCAGGGTTCTGGCGGCGGACGCGGCGAAGATATGCGCGGGCCTGGCGATCGGCCTCCGCGGTGACGCTGCAGGTGTTTACAATAATGACATTAGCGGTATTCGGCTGGTCCGCAGGGATGAGTCCGTTGAGGCGCAGGTTGGCGGCAATGGCTTCGCCATCGGCGCGGCTGGCGCGGCAGCCGAAGTTTTCAACGTGGTATTCTGCCACGTTGCTTAGTGTAACAACCGGGAGGAAGGGTCCGGCTGCGAGGGCTCTTGTCTCTGAAGCTCAGGCTGCTGTTTTTCGTGTACGATCCAGCGGTGGGACCCCAGGAGTTCTTATGAAGAGACGCATTCTTTTAGTCGATGACGACGTTGCGATTCTGCTGACGTTGAAAGCCGTGCTCGAGATCAGCGGGTTTGAGGTGACGACGGCGGCGTCGGCGCGGGAAGCGAAGCAGAAGCTGAAGGCGAACGAATACCACATGGTGATCACCGATCTGCGCATGGAGAGCGAGACGGCAGGCGAGGAAGTGGCAGCGGCAGCGAAGAAGGCGGCGAATCAGCCTGCAGTGGCGATGCTGACCGCGTATCCGCCGAAAGACGCGGAGTGGGTGACGACGTCCGATACGGACAAGGTTCTGGTGAAGCCGATGAACACGCAGGATCTGCTGCGGCAGATCGAGGCGATGCTGGTGGCGCACGAGGACAAGAAGCGGACGGAGAAGGAAAAGAAGGTCCAGCCTGTGGTGGCGGAGGCGGCGGTGAAGAAGCCGCGGAAACTGGTGGAGAGCCGGGCCCGCTAAGAAGCAGGAAATCAGCACAAGGTACCGCAGTGCGAGTCGCCAGGGAGCGATGCCGCGGCTGAGGTGTGTCATTTGTAAAAATGGCGCCGCCGCGGGGGATTTTTCGCGGGTGCTGGATTACAATTTCAGAGATTCTCCTTCGGCAGGTTCCCTGAGCAGATGACGAAGAGCAACATGCGGTTCTACCGCCTTTACAACCGGGATGGCAGCTGCAAGGTCATCTGCATGGACTGTTACGAGAATCTGGGAACCCTGCCCGACCGGGATGCGGTGGCCCTCCGAGAGACAGAACATATCTGCGGCGCCTGGATGCAGGCGATGGTCGTGCCCGTGGCCGGCGGTGAAGATGCTTCGCGGGAGGAAGCTCGGGCGTCCGAGGCGGCGAGCCTTTCGTTAATGGAGCGGGCGCTGAAGCGGATCCACCCGGCGCTGTTGCTGCCTCTGACGGCGATCCTGCTGTACGGGATACCGACGGCGGTGGAGATTCTGGCGCGCAGGGAAGTGAACACGTGGGTCTCGATCATCCTGCCGGGAAATGCTCTGGGGTGCGCGACGCTGATGACGGTGATGCGCCGACCGCGAACGGGGCTGCTGCTCTACCTGGTACTGGCAGCGTGCGAATGCTGGCTGCACATCACGCACGCGATGCGTGGGATGACGATGGCCTGGCTGGTGGACCTGGTGCCGACGCTGGTGGTTCTGGCTCTGATGATGGGACGCCTGCACCGCTTCAGGGGAATGGGCCGGGCGGCGTTTTCCTGAGGCAGGGATACCGGGGCCCCTCGCGCAGAACTTTTCTCACACGCAGCACGGACGGCGGATCATGCCGGAAGCACACGGGGTGCTGCCGAGCGTGAAAACCGTCGTGAAAGCCAGATTGCGAGGGGCCGCAGCGGGGATCGAACTAACTGGCCTGACTCATGGTCCGTTTCTGCTGGAAACAACTGCGGCAAAGAACCGGCCGTCCCTGAGTAGGCTTGAAGGGGACGGTGGTTTCGGTACCGCATTCGGAGCAGACGGTGCGCGTTTCCGGACGAACGGAGGTGCTCCCGGAGGCACGCTTGGCCTTGCACTGCTTACAACGCTTCGGATCGTTTTTGAACTGTTTATCGAAGAAGAACAACTGCTCGCCGGCTGTGAAAACGAAATCGCTTCCACAGTCAGCGCACTTGAGCACCTTGTCGACGAAATCCATCCCGCTACCCTCGCCTTTGCCCGAAGCACCCGTTCAGGCTGAGCCGAACGGACGGCGTGCCTGAATCGCCCGGCGATTCCTGCCGGCTTCCAGCGATACGCCGGACAGCGACCGGCGCGGTACTTCTGATTTGGAAGGGGCCCTGCGGCAGTCGGAGAGAGTGCAGCGATCCGGCCGGGATTCGACTTCCTGGGCGGATCATCCTCGAAACTGCCGCGCCGCAAGGAACTGCGGCGAAGAACTACATCGGCGAAAGCGCCGAAAATTCTCCGTTTTGAGGAAACGGAGTCAGAGAGGAAGAGAATGAGCCGGTCCGCCAGCTCAGAGGGCGCGAGCGTGGCGCCCTCTGAGGGTGGTCCTCCACTTGTCGGCAATGCAGTCGACAAAGCTCAGATCCGTCGGAGTCTGGGGACCTGGACGGACCGGTTCGGTGAATTAGTCCTGCTCTTTACGAGCCTTCTTGCGATTCCGCTTTCGCGCCAGCGCCTCCTTCACGCGGCGCTTTTCGCCGGGTTTGAGGTAGAAGGAATGACGTTTGACTTCCTTGATGATGTCTTCCTGCTGGACCTTGCGCTTAAACCGGCGCAATGCATTTTCAAGCGGCTCGCCTTCCTGAATGCGAACCTCTGCCAAAGAACTACACCTCCAGACGACCCACGCTGGGCAAATACCAGAGTACAGGAAACCGATGTAAACAATCCATAAAGACACCCTGGAGGCGGTACTTCCATCACGCCATGATGTGCCAGATTTTTATAGGGTTACCAGCAAGCACAGCAAACCCTTTTGACCCAAAAGACACGGTTTTCGGGTCAAGGTTGGATTTGTTTTTTTGATTATGAAAAGCGCTTTCCTGTTGACATTCAACTGGAGAAGCGGGTATCTGTAGAAATCCAACAGGAGGGAGAGATGGGAGACGGTGGAGAGGAAATCCTTCGTCCGAGCGCGGGGGAAGCGGGGCCGATGCTGCAGGGGACGCTGGACCTGATGGTGCTGAAGACGCTGGAGTGGATGGGGCCGCAGCACGGGTACGGGATCGCGCGGCGGATCGAGCAGATCAGCGAGCAGGCGCTGCGGCTGAATCAGGGGACGATTTATCCGGCGTTGCTGCGGCTGCGGCAGAAGGGGTGGATTCGGGCGGAATGGGGGACCAGTGAGAACGGGCGGAGGGCGCGGTTCTACTCGCTGACGCGTGCGGGCCAGACGCAGATCGCGGAAGAGACGGAGAGCTGGGAGCGGGTGGCGGCAACGATGGCGCGGTTTTTGAAGGCAGCGGAGAGCCGGTAGCCAGTCGCCAGTGGCCGGTAGCTGGTGGCTGGGAGCCCGGGCCGGAGCTTGAGCTGGGAGCGGGTCGGGAGTCGAGAGGGTGCTCGATGCGGGGAGTGATGGGTCGGATTGTGGCGATGTTGCGGCGGCGGCGGCTTGATGGGGAGCTGGATGAAGAGCTGCGCACGCATCTGGAGATGGCGGCAGAGGAGTATCAGCGGCGCGGGATTGCGGCGGATGAAGCATGGCAGCGGGCGCTGCGGGATTTTGGCGGGGTGACCCAGGTGCGGGAGGCGGTGCGGATGCGCGAAGGCGTGATGTGGGTGGAGAACCTGCGGCGGGATTTGTTTTACGCACTGCGCCAAATGCGGAGGTCGCCCGGATTTGCCGCAGTGGTGGTGGCAACGCTGGCGCTGGGCATCGGCGCGACGACGTCCATGTTCACGCTGGTGTACTCGACGCTGATGCGGGCGCTGCCGTATCCAGAGGGCCAGCGCATTCTGGCGCTGCATGACATGCGGACGCAGGGACAGTCCACCGGCGGGCTGATGGGCGTGCCGCGATTTTTCGACGTGCAGGCGCGGAACCGGTCGTTCGCGAGCCTCGGATTTTTCTTCTTCGATCAGTCGACGATGATTGTGGGCAACCGGATGCCGATCGCGGTGGAAGCGGCGGGCACAGACGCGGCTCTCTGGCAAGTGCTCGGAGCGCAGCCCCTGCTGGGCAGGGTGTACGGTCCCCGGGACGATCAGGCGAATGCGCCGGAAACCGCGGTCCTCAGCTACAGCGGGTGGCAGAAGCTCTTTGGCGGCGATCCGGACGTCCTCCAGCAGCAGATTCGCATCGACGGCAGGGCAGTGACAATTGTCGGCGTCATGCCGGCTGGCGTCGATCTGCCGTCGGGCATCGACTTATGGCACGACGCGCAGTTTGTACCGGCGGACCAGACGAAATATCGCGGGGAGGGGACGCGGTTCCTCAACGTGTTCGGCCGGTTGCGTCCGGGCGTGACGCGCGCCGCGGCGCAGGCAGATCTGGCGCGCATCGGCGAGCAACTCCGGCAGGAGTATCCGGCCAGCGACGGAATGTGGGGATTTGCAGGCGAGACGCTCCGCGAGGATCGCTACGGCGCGATGCGGCCGGCGCTGCTCGTGCTCCTCACCGCATCGGCTTTGCTGCTGATGATTGCATGCATCAACGTGGCGAACCTCCTCTTGTCCCGCGCGACGGCCCGGCAGCGGGAGGTGGCGCTGCGGAGGGCGCTGGGAGCAACGGCGGCGCGGATGACGATGCAGTTTCTGACCGAGAGCGTCGTGCTTGGAGCCACGGGAGGAGCGATCGGGATCGCGTCGGCTTTTGTACTGGTGCGCGGCGTGGCGGCCAGGCTGCCGGGCCGGCTGGGCGTGCCGGGAACCGTGGAGATGAACTGGCCCGTAGTCGTGGTGGCGCTGGTGGTCGCTGTGGGAACGGGGATCGCCTTCGGCCTTGCGCCGGTGCTCGAGAGCCGGCGAGTGGAGCTGAATACCACGATGAAGCAGGGCGAGACGCGCGTTGGTGGGTCGGGGCACAGCCTGCGGAACGCGCTGGTGGCGGTGCAGGTAGGGCTGTCGCTGATCCTGCTGGTCGGCGCGTCGCTGCTCGCCGAGTCCCTCTGGCACCTGGTGAAAAATCCTCTGGGATTTGCGCCGCAACATGTCCTCACATTTTCGTTGCGGCTGCCTTGGGATGCGGATGCGAAACCCGGCGTGACGAAGGCATTTTTTGGAGACGTGCAGCAGCGGCTGGAAGCCCTGCCGGGCGTTGTGGCGGTTGGGCAAATCGACGCGCCTCCAATGACGGACTGGCATTTGCGCAGCAACTTCGATGCGGACTGGCTGCCGCGCACTGCGGATAAACCGGCGATCAACGCAGAAGATCGCAGCATTGGCGGCAATTATCTGGCTGCAATGGGCGCTTCGCTGCGAGCCGGAAGGTATTTCGACAGGGCAGACCTGGATCGCGCACAGATTCCGGTTCTGGTGAACGAGGCGCTTGTTCAGGAATACCTCCCTGATGGCAATCCTCTGGGCAGACACCTCCTGGTGGGCAGCGAACCGCACGAGATCATCGGAGTTCTCGCCAACGTTCGCGGGACCGGTGGGTTGATGACTGCGCCCTCGGGACCCGAGGTGTACTGGCCTGCGGAATGGCGCGGAGGCGTTCCCAATCGCTATTTCATCGTGCGATCGGAATTGCGGGCCGATCAGTTAGTGCCGGCGGTGCGCCGGATTGTGCACGAGGTGAATCCGCAGCAGGCAATCGGCAACGTCGCCACGATGGATGATCTGCTGGACAAAGCCGTCGCGCAGCCTCGGCTGAACATGGCGGTGGTCGCGTCGTTTGCCGGAATCGCACTGCTGCTGGCGTGCGTCGGAATCTACGGGGTGGTGGCGTACTTTGTGGCGCAGCGGCGGCAGGAGATCGGCGTGCGCATGGCGCTGGGCGCGACACGGGGCGAGATTGCGGCTCTGTTCATGAAACGCGCGATGGCCGCAGCGGGGATCGGGCTGGCCGCGGGGACGTGCGTCTCGCTTGGATTGACGCAGTTGCTGCGCAGTGAGCTGTATGGCGTGCGGCCGAACGATCCGTTGGTGTATGCCGCATCGATTGCGGCGCTGCTGATTCCCGTAGCCATCGCGACGCTGCGGCCGGCGCTGGTGGCGGCCTCGGTGAATCCCGCGGAGGCCCTGCGGGAGTGAATCGCGAAGAGCCTGAGCAGTCGGGATGGACGGACAGGGAGGGCGTTGGATGCGAGGGGCGATCGGTTGTGTGGCGGCGATGTTGCGGCGGCGGCGGCTTGATGGGGAGCTGGATGAAGAGCTGCGCGCGCATCTGGAGATGGCAGCGGAGGAGTATCAGCATCGCGGGATGCCGGCAAATGAAGCAATGCAAAAGGCTCTGCGGGATTTTGGCGGGGTGACCCAGGTGCGGGAGACGGTACGGATGCGCGAAGGCGTGATGTGGGTGGAGAATCTGCGGCGGGACGTTGGGTACGCGCTGCGGATGCTGAAGAAGAGTCCTGGATTTGCGGCGGTGGCGATCGGGTCGCTGGCGCTGGGGATCGGGGCCAACACGGCGATCTTCTCGATTGCGAAGCACGTGCTGCTGGATCGGCTGAACGTTCCGCAGCCGGGAGAGCTGCGGCTGCTCGCATGGCGATCGGGGCGAAACAGCGCGGTGCACAGCACGTGGGGGGACTGGGACGCGGAGCCGCACAGCGTCGACAGCACGTCGTTTTCGTATCCGGTGTATCAGCTGATGCGGAAGCAGAATCATGAACTGGCCGATCTGTTTGCGTTCAAGAATCTTGGGCGGCTGAACGTGACGGTGAACAACGAGGCGGAGGTGGTGCAGGGGGATCTTGTTTCGGGGAACTTTTACGAGCAGATGGAGGCACAGCCGCAGCTGGGGCGGGCGATCGGGGCGGAAGACGATCGCGCGGGCGCGCCGCCGGTGGCGACGATCAGCGATGGGTACTGGACGAGGCGATTCAATCGCGCGGCGTCGGCGGTGGGGTCGACGATCCTCGTGAATCTGGTGCCGGTGACGGTGGTCGGGGTGAATCCGCCGGGATTCACGGGCGCGAAAGGGACGATGACGTCGCCGGAAATTTTCATGCCGTTCAGCGTGCAGCCGGTTGTTTATCCCTACGACACAGAGACTTCGCTGCTGGCGAGCGATCGCGTCTGGTGGATGCAGATCATGGCGCGTGCCAGGCCGGGGGTGAACGAGGCGCGCGCGCAGGCAGCGCTGGATGTGGCGCTGCAGGCGGCGGTTCGCGCGACGATGACGGTGAAGAAGGACGAGTCGGTGCCGCGACTGATGCTGACGGACGGCAGCCGGGGCGAGAACCAGTCGGGAAAGCAAATGGCGAAGCCGCTGTGGTTTTTGATGGCGCTGGTGGGACTGGTGGTGCTTCTGGCGTGCGCGAACATGGCGAATCTGCTGCTGTCGCGTTCGGCGGCGCGGCAAAAAGAGATGAGCGTGCGCCTGGCGCTGGGCGCGAGCCGCGCGCGGATTCTGCGACAGGTGATGATGGAGAGCCTGGTGCTGGCGGTACTGGGCGGGCTGGCGGGATTGCTGGTGGGATGGGTGGGGCGGAACGCGATTCTGGCGATGCTGTCGAGTCCGATGGAGCAGATCGGAGTGCAGGGCGGATTTGACTGGGGCGTTTTTGCGTTCAACGCGGGGCTGTCGGTGGCAACGGGTTTGCTGTTCGGTATTGCTCCGGCGTGGCAGTCGACGCGGGCGCAGGTGAGCACGACGCTGAAGGATTCCGCACAGACGGCGACGCGGCGGCGCCGCGGGCTGGCGGGCAAGGCGATTGTGGGATTCCAGGTGGCGCTGTCAACACTGCTGGTGGTGGCGGCGGGCATCTTTCTGCGGACGCTGATCAATCTGGATCATGTGGATCCCGGATTCGACACGAAGGATCTGGTGCTGTTCGAGCTGCGGCCGCCGCAGAAGGCCTACCCCGGCGAAAAGCAGATTCAGCTCTTCCACGAAATTACGGATCGGGTGAGTGCGGTGCCGGGTGTGGAGTCGGTTGCAGCGACGAGCATTGCGCCGCTGGCGCACAGCTATGAGAACGACGATTTTCAGGTGGTGGGCGCGAAGGAAGACAAAGACCGCGCGGTCAACAACACGACGGTGGGCGACCAGTACTTCGCCACATTCCGCGTACCGATGGTAATGGGACGCGGTTTGCTGCCGACGGATACGGAGACATCGCCCAGGGTGGCGGTGGTGAATCAGGCGCTGGTGCGGGAATATTTCCCGAACGAGAACCCGATCGGGAAGAGCTTCGTCACGTCCGGGATCAGGGACCAGAAGCTGACCTATCGGATTGTGGGTGTGTGTGCGGATACGCGGTACGGAAGCCTGCGCGAGGTTCCACCGCCGATTTTCTATCGCGATTACCGGCAGTCTCCGGAGATCGACTGGGGGATGACGTTTGCGGTGCGGACGCGCGCCGGGCGAGGTGCGATCACGCCGGAGCTGCGGCACGCGGTGCAGAGTGTGGACCGGGATCTGCCGATGACCGATGTGCGCACGCAGCAGGAGCAGATCGACGATCTGCTGATGGACGAGCGCATCTTCGCCGATTTGACGGGTGGGTTCGGTGTGCTGGCGCTGGCGCTGGCCTGCATTGGAATCTACGGGCTGATGGCTTATGCGGTGTCGCAGCGCACGAACGAAATCGGCATCCGCATGGCGCTGGGCGCGCAGGCGGAGCAGGTGCTGGCGATGGTGCTGCGCGAGGCGCTGTGGATGACAGCAGTGGGGATCGCGGCCGGACTGGCGGCGGCGCTGTTGCTGGGGCGCGTGATTGCGAGCCTGTTGTTCGGGCTGAAGGCGTGGGATCCGGCGACGCTGGGGGCAGCGGCGCTGCTGCTGGGGCTGGTAGCTCTGGGATCGACGTGGATTCCGGCGCGACGGGCGGCGAGCGTGGATCCGAGCCGGGCTTTGAGGGAGTAGTGAAGAGAGCAGCGGATAGCGGATGGCGGATAGCGGATGGCGGATAGCGTTCAGGCTGTCGCGGGTCCGGTGTGGCCGAGTGGGCTCGATGGTGGGTGGCTGCGGGGAAGCAGGACAGCGGATACATTCAGCGGGCGAGGTTGGGTTGGGTGGGGGAGCCGGCGGTGAGGGCGGCTGGCGGCTTCACGTCGAGAGAACCGCGGAGCACGATGTGGTCCGAGGCGCCGCCGATGAGGATGTCGACGGTGCCGGGCACCATGCGCCACTTCATGTCGCGGTCGAGGAACATAAGGTCTTCGGGGCGAATGGTGAAGGTGACGGGCTGGGTCTGGCCGGGAGCGAGCGTGACGCGCGCGAATCCGCGGAGCTGACGGACGGGCAGGGAAACGGGCGCGACCCGCTGGTGCAGGTAAAGCTGCACGGTGTCGGTTGCGGCGCGGGAGCCGGTATTTGTCACATTGACGGTGACAGTTGCTGGCAGGCTGCCGCTTCGCGGAAGATCCACGCGGAGATGGCTGTAGAAGAACGCGCTGTAGCTGAGGCCGTCGCCAAAGGACCAGAGCGGGGCGGCGGGCATATCGACGTAGCCGCCGTCGTGCGACCAGCCCTGGGTCATCCAGTATTCCTTTGAGGGCTTGTAATCGTAGTAGTCGGGCAACTGACCGGAGCTGCGCGGAATGCTGATGGCGAGGCGGCCGGTGGGGTTGTAGTCGCCGAAGAGCACATCGGCGATGGCTTCTCCGCCTGCCTCGCCGGGCTCCCAGGCCTCGACGATGGCGGGCATGTGCGCGGCTTCCCAGGGAATGGAGAGCGGGCGGCCGTTGATGAGGACGAGGACGACGGGCGTTCCCGTGGCGTGGATGGCTTTGACCAGATCTTCCTGCGCGCCGGTGAGGTTGAGACCGGCAACGTCAAAGGCTTCGCCGTCGGTGGCGGTGGCATCGCCGCGGCCGGTATTGTCCGGACGTTCACCGACCACGACGATGGCGACCTGAGCCTTGCGGGCGGCGGCGATGGCGGGTGAGAAGTCCTCTTTGCCGGCGATGACGTCGCAGCCCTGAGCGTAGAGGACATTGGCTGCGGGGACGGCAGCTTTTATTCCGTCGAGGACGGTAGTGACTTTTTGCGGAACGACGGATGGGGAGTAGTCGCCGAGCTGGCTCCAGCCATCGTTGGCATTGGGTCCGATGACGGCGATGGTTTGCAGGTCTTTTTTCAGGGGCAGGATCTGGTTGTCATTCTTGAGGAGAACGATGCCTTCGCGGGCGGCCTGGAGGGCGAGCTGGCGGTGTTCGGTGGAGTGGACGACCAGCTGGGCGTGGGCGAGGTCGGCGTAAGGATGGTCGAAGAGGCCGAGGCGGAATTTCAGTTCCAGGACGCGGCGGACGGCGCGGTCGACGAGGGATTCGGGGATGGCGCCGCTCTGGACGCTCTCGATAAGGGGCGCCATGTAGGCGGGTTCGTACGTGATGTCCATATCGACGCCGGCGCGGAGGGCTTCGATGCCGGCCTGTTTCTGATCGGCAGCGACGTTTTCGTAGATGAGGGAGGCAAAGCCGCCTCCTTCGCTGACGACGATGCCGCGGAAGCCGAGTTCGTTGCGGAGGATTTCGGTATTCCATTTTTCCGAGGCGTGCTCGGGGATATCGTCGATTTCCGGGTAGCCGGCCATGACGCCGAGGGCTCCGGCCTGGAAAGCGGCGATCCAGGGGACGAGGGCGGTTTCACGCAGGGAGCGCCCGGAGAGGTCGATGGCGCCGCGCTCCATACCGCCGGCGGGCTGGCTTTGCGTGGGGAAATCGGTCATGAGGGCGACGGTGCGATCGGGGGCGGCGATGTTGTCGCCCTGGGCGCCGGTGACGATGGCTTTGGCGATTTGCGCGTCGAGGTAAGGATCCTCGGTGTAGGCCTCCATGTTGCGGCCCATGCGCGGGTCGCGGTCGAGCTCGAGGACGAGGGTGGAGAGGATGTGGATGCCGACGGCGCGAGCCTCTTCAGCGGCGGCGGCGTAGAGGCGCTGGACGAGCGGCGGGTCGAAGGTGCTGCCGATGGCGAGACCTTCGGGGAAGACCGTGGCGCCGGGGAACATCGCGCCGTGGGTACCTTCTTCATCTTCGAGGAGGGGGATTTTGAGGCGGGTTTGGGTGGTGGCGATGCGCTGGAGTTCGTTGAAGAGGGCGACCTGGCGCGCGAGATCGGGATCTTTGAGGGTATTGGCGAGGGTGAAAAATCCGGAACCGGGTCCGATGGTGGAGGTATAGGTGCCGGCTACGAACTGGCGCGCGGCGGCGGCTTGTTCATCGGGGGTTTTGCCGAGTTCGTCGACGTAGCCACAGGGAAGGTTGAGCTGGCCGATTTTCTCTTTGAGCGTCATGCGGCGCATGAGATCGCTAACGCGCGCTTCGACGGGTTGCGCGGGGTCGAGATAGAGGGGGCTGGACTGCTGGGCGTGAGCGGGAATCGCTGTAGCTGTGGCGAGCACGGCGATGAGGAGGGACGGGTCTATTCGACTCGCGCCTGAATGTTTGTTGCGCCGAAAGCAGCCCAACCAAGCGGAAAGCTTGCTCAGGAGCACGGATCTTTTGCGACCCGGGCACTTCTCGCGATCTGGCAGAGAGCGATTCATCAGGACTCGCTGAAGTCGATGGTCCTGGGCTTGAGGCGGAAGCCGCGGGTGGCCCAGGCGAGGTAGCCGAGGCCGAGAGCGAACCAGATTCCGCCCACGATTTTGGCCAGGACGTTGAGGTTCCACCAGATCGACGCGCAGAAGGCGAAGCCGATGAGGGGGAGAACGATGTCGCCGAGGATGCGGCGGCGCTGGCTGCGGGCGAGGAGCCCGAAATGCCAGAAGGCCGAGACATTGACGCCCATGAAGGCGAGGAAGGCGCCGAAGTTGAGCAACTCGCCCGCGTGCTCGTAGGCGTTGCCGACGTAGTTGAGGGCGACGGCTCCGAGGTAGGCGAGAGCGCCGATGAGGAGGATGTTGTAGGTCGGCGTATTGGTCTCGGAGTGGAGGTGGGCGAAGAAGCGGCGGGGGAGGACGCCGTCGCGTCCCATGCCGAAGAGGAGGCGCGCGGCGCCGAGTCCGCCGGTGAGAGCGCTGCCGAGGGCCGCGAGAATGAGGATGACGGCCATGGCCTGGAAGAGCCAGGGGCCGCCGACGCGCTGGCAGACGTCCATGAAGGCGGTTTCGAGGTTGGAGAAGGCGTGCCAGTTGGGCCAGATGCGCTGGCCGAGGTAGACTTCAGCGCCGGAAAGGATGCCGGTGAAGAGGCAGACGAGGACGGTGGCGAGGAGGACGTTGCGGCGGGGGTTCTTCACGTCTTCAGAGAGCGTGGTGATGCCGTCAAAGCCGATGTAGGTGAGGGCGGCGAAAGAAGTGGCGCCCCAGATGCGGTGGAGGTCGAAGGTATCCGGTGCGTAGAAGGGGGCGAGAGAGAAGAGGCCGGCCCAGTGCTCGTGCACGAAGAGGAAGCGCACGGCGAGGAGAAAGAAGGCGGCGATGACCACGCACATGGCGGCGAGCAGAATTTTGTTGGCACGGGCCGAAGCGCGGATCCCGATGAGGTTGAGCACGGTGACGAGGCCGGCGATGATGAGGGCCATGACCGGGAAGGGGACCGCGGCGAGGTAGCGGCTGTGCAGGGCGGCAGCGATCCAGACGACGTTGATGAGGGGCTGGAGCATGTAGTCCAGGAGCATGGCCCAGCCGATGAGGAAGCCGAGGTGGAGGTTGAGGGTGCGGCCGACGTAGGTATAGGCCGAGCCGGCGGAGGGGTAAACAGCGGCCATGCGGCCGTAGCTGAAGGCCGTGATGATCATGGCCAGCATGGCGATGAGGATGGTGGTGACGGTGTGTCCGTTGGAGAGCTTCTGGGCGACGCCGAAGAGGGGGATGGGCGCGGTGGGCTGGATGAGGACCATCCCGTAGAAGATCAGGTCCCAGAGACCGAGAACTTTGCGGAGGCGGATTTCGTCAGCGGGCTTGTCCGTAGCGGGCATCGTATTTGGCTTGCATCAGCGGTGCGTGAGCAATTGCGCGGGCGTCGCGTCCCAACACCGGGAGACGGGGCACCCAGAATAACGTGCAGAGCGGCGAAGGCCATCCGGCGGAAGAGCACGCGAGCGTCTCAGACGGCCATGGCGGTAAGCACTTTATCGAATGCAGCGATGATATCGTCTTCGTCGCCTGTGGTGAGGTTGGAAGGAATGGCGAGGAGGTTGGTGCGTTCGAAGAGGCTGTCGGCCTGCGGGCAGGTGCCTTTGGCGTAGTCGGTGCGCGAGTCCTTGTTTTCGGCGAGCGACCAGGGGGCGTTGCGCTTGTCGATGCCCGTTTTGTGCACGAGGCTGGGGATGTTGTAGTAGAGGTGCAGGCCGCAGCTGGTCATGAGGATGTCGTTGATGCCCTGGCTGAAGGTGACGATGCCTTCGGCGCGCAGCGCCTCGTTGATCTGGCGGGCGAGATCGGGGCTGGGGAAGGTGACCAGCAGGAAGCAGCCGGTGTCGCCACGCTCGTCGACGATGCGGCGCAGGCGGACCTGGGGGAATTTCTTCAGAGCTTCGCGGATGCGGTATTTGCTGGCGCGCATATGGCCGATGATCTGCGGGAGTTTGCGGAGCTGGACGCGGAGGATAGCGGCGCGCATCTCGTCGAGGCGATACCCGCGGCCCCAGAGGCAGTATTCGAGGCGGTCGTACATGGCTCGGCCGGCATCGTCGCGGGCATAGCCGGTGTCGTGCACGGCGACGGCGCGGAGGTAGAGGGATTCGCTGGAGGTGACCAGCGCGCCGCCTTCGCCGGCGGTCATGTTCTTGTTCATCTGGAAGCTGAAGATGCCGATGTCGCCGAAGGTGCCGACGCGGCGGCCGTCGATGGAGCCACCGGCGCACTGGGCGCAGTCTTCGAGGAGAAACAGGTTGTGGCGGCGGGCGACGGCGGCGATGGCCGGGACGTCGGCCGGAGCGCCGCTCATGTGGACGGCGATGATGCCGCGGGTGCGTGGGGTGATCTTTGTTTCAACGGAAGCGGGATCGAGGCAGAAGGTGTCGTCGATGTCGGCGAGGACGGGAATGGCGCCGAGATTGACGACGGCCGCGATGACGGAGACCCACATATAGGCGGGGACGATGACTTCCTGGCCGGGGCCGACGCCGAGCGCGGCGAGGGCGGTATGAAGGGCCCCGGTTCCGCTGGTGAGAGCGAGGCAGTGCGGGACGCCCTGGAAGGTCTTGAATTCGGATTCGAAGGCTTCGACTTCGCCCTGGAGGTCGACGCCGTAGAAGCGAAAGGGAGAGCGACTGCGCAGAACGCGGACAGCGGCTTCGATCTCGTCTTCGTCCATGTGATGGACGCCGGGAAATTCCAGAGGCAGGGGATTGGAGCGGACTGGCGTTCCGCCGTGAAGGGCGAGCGTGGTCTGTTGGGCTTGCAGGGGCATGGCTGCACCTCGCGCACGCGTTGCAGGGCTTTAATCTCGCACGAATCCGAATGGATGGTCAATGAGTGCGGCGATAACCCACGGTACTTTGGTGAAGTACCTGGGGCTAAGTCGCGGCTTATCGCGCAGCGAGTGCGCCGGTGACGATGGAGGCGAGGTGGCTGGGTTCGTCGATGTGGAGGGCGGTAAAGCCGGCGGCTTCGGCACTGGCAAGGCCCGAGTCGGAATCTTCGAAGGCGAGGCCGTCTGTCACGGCGAGAAGTCTGCGGGCGTTGAGGTAGGGCTCGGGGTCGGGTTTGTGGCGTGTGCAGTCCTCGGCGCAGACCAGGGTGTGGAAGCAGGAGAGGACTCCGGCGTGGTGGAGGAGGGGCTCGACTTCGGAGCGGCAGGAGCTGGTGACGAGTCCGATGGGGTGGCCGTCCAGGCTGCGGAAGAGGGCGATGGTTGCAGGCGGGATCGGAGAGCGCTCGGCGCACGCCTGGCGGACGAG
>JBKICP010000040.1:0-36637 GCA_046567085.1 Acidobacteriota bacterium | reverse complement strand
CGGTACCCCCTGTCGACACGGAGAAGATCAACATCGAGGCGGTGTGGGAGAAGCCGGCACAGCTGCCGCCTTCCGTAGAGCCGGGGATGCATCGCTATGTGCTCAATCTGCCGCAGCCGCGTTTCTTCGACCCGGCGCAGAGTGGACAAACGCACGACGCGTGCACGGGTGCGATGAAGCCGGAGCCGCCGGCTCGCGGATTCCGTCGCGGACCTGCGGCGCTGGCTCCGGGAAGCTACACCGTGCGACTGACTGTGGACGGCAAGACGTATGAGCAGCCTGTTACCGTTAAGCCGGATCCGCGCGGTTCCGGACTGGATAACAGTGCTATGGGTTCGAACTCCAGGGAATAGGCGTCGGCAGGCTTACGCCGTCTTCCGGAGGAGCGGCACACGGATTTGTCAGTAGACGTCGCGCTGATAGCGCCGTTCGCTCCGCAGCGTCTCGATATATTCGAGGGCCGCATCTCCATGCATCCCTCCGATCTGACCGGCGATGGCGCGGAGGGTTCGATCCACGTCTTTGGCCATGCGCTCGGCGTCTCCGCAGACGTAAAGGAAGGCTCCCTCGTCGATCCACGTCCAAAGCTGGCGCGCGTTCTGCATCATCAGATCCTGCACGTACACTTTGCGATCCTGATCGCGCGAGAAGGCCGTATCCAGATAGGTGAGGTGGCCATCGGCTCGCATGGCTTCCAGTTCTTCGCGATAGAGGAAATCCGTAGCGGCGCTGCGCTCGCCAAAGAAGAGCCAGTTTCTCCCCGTGGCACCGGTGGCACGCCTCTGGTGAAGGAACGCGCGGAAGGGCGCGACGCCGGTCCCCGGACCAATCATCACCACCGGAGCGGCGGGGTCCGCGGGCAAGCGAAATTTCTGGTTGGGCTGGATGTAGATCGGAAGCCGATCTCCGACGTGGACCCGGTCCGCGAGCAGCGTGGAGCAGACTCCCCCGCGATCGCGATCGTGAGCGCGATAGCGGACAACCGAGACCGTTGTGTGTACGCGTCCGGGATGGGCGGCGGGACTCGACGAGATGGAGTAGAGCCGAGGCGCCAGACGCGGCAGGACTTTGAGCAGATCCCCCGGAGTCTGTAAAACGCAGGGCCACTCGCGCAGCAGATCGATCAGATCGCGTCCCTGCAGATACTTTTCCAGTTCGTCCTGGCGTTGGGGGGCAAGCAGGGCATCGAGAGGGGCGCATTGGGTGAGGCGCGCATACTCGGAGACGATCCTGCGCGTGAGCCGGTTCACCGCAAAGTGGCCCATCAATGCCTCGCGCAGCGTCACGGCGCCGACCTTTGGAATCTCGACGGTTTCATCGCCGCTGAACGGCAGGGAGCGCAGCACCGCATCAACCAGTGCCGGCGAGTTCTGCGGAATGACGCCGCAGGCGTCGCCCGCTTCGTAATGCAGATCGGCGCCGTCGGTCGAGAAGTCGAGGTGGATGGTTAGCTTGCTGGAGGAAGGATGGGTCAGGGCGCGTTTCTCCGCCAGCACGGAGAGGCAGGGGCTCTCACGACTGTATTTGGGCGGCGCGCTGGTCTGCGGGGATTCCGGAGCCGCAGGCTCGACGCATGCGACGCTTGCGGCGCCTGCAGGCGCGGGCTCGCGCAGTTGTGTCACGATGGCCTTCTTCCATTGCGCAAATGGGGCATCGACGTCCACGTCGCTGTCGACGCGCGGCATCAGGCGCGTTCCGCCGAGCGCCTCAAGCCTGCTGTCCAACTCTTTGCCAAACTGGCAGAAGTGTTCGTAGTGCGCATCGCCGAGCGCAAGCACTGCGAAGGAGAGATCGCCCAGCAGCGGAAAGTGCTCGACACACAGCTGCTGGAAGAAGGGCTGCGCCGCATCGGGAGCCTCACCTTCGCCATAGGTGGAGACGATGAAGAGGGCGCATCTCTCGGCCGCCAGGGTTGCGGGAACGTACCCTTCGAGCGAACTGACGGAGGCCGAGAATCCCTGGGACTTGAGTTCCTTCGCAAATTTGCGGGCCAGCCCTTCGGCAGTACCGGTTTGCGAGCCGTAAAGCACCGCCACGCGAGCGAATCGCGGCGGAGTCGCCGTCGTTTGTGCCGGTGCATACGAATAGAGACCCGCCAAATACCCATTGAGCCACGCGCGCTGCGCAGGGGTGAACGGCGCGTCTTCGGGAATCGAAGGAACCAGCGATGGAGTCGTGCTCATGCCAGACCTCCTTCGCTTGCCATCGATTTCAGTTCGGCAGTCTCGTGTCTCCGTGTGAAGGCGAGGAACGATTCCTCTGCGTGGCGCCGCTCGAGATAACAGCGAAAGAGCCTTTCCATGAGCGGCGGCAACTCGGTGAAGGGCACCGCCGCGAATAATTCGCGGCCGAGGCCCTGACGGTCGTCCGAGCCGCCACCGATCAGCACCTGGTAGCCTTCCTCACCACCGACCTTGGTTCCCAGAAGTCCAACATCGCCGATGTAGTGTTGCGCGCACGAGTGCGGGCATCCGGTGACATGCAGATTGATGGGCTCCGTCAGCGCGACTCGCCGATCGAGAAAATCAGCCAGCGCCAGAGCATGTGCTTTCGTACTCGTTGAGGAAAAACGGCAGCCGGTATTGCCGGTGCAAGCCACCACGCCCGCGGCAAAGCTGGCCGCGACGTCGCTGAGGCCAACTGCGGCCAGTTCACGGCGAACTTCATCCACGCGCTCCGCAGCGACGTTGGGGATGAGCAGATTTTGCCAGACGGTCAGCCGCATCTCTCCTGTGCCGTGGCGTTCCGCGACGTCGGCAACGGCGCGCATCTGCGCGGCGCTTAGCCGTCCGGCGGGCAGCGCGAGGCCTATGTAGACCAGCCCCGGCCTGCTCTGCGGATGAACGCCGAGATGCGCGTGCCGATCGATCGCACGCCGAGGCTCGCAGTCACTGAGTGGAAACCGCAGCAGCGGAAACGCGAGCCGCTTCTCCGTCTCCGCCAGGAACTTCTCGACGCCCCAGCGATCGATCAGATATTTGAGGCGCGCTTTCTTCCGATCCGTGCGGTCCCCATGATCGATGAAGACGCGGATCATCGCGGCCGCGACGGCGACGGTCTGCCCCGGGGTCAGCAGAATGCCGCAGTCACTCGCAAACTGGCGATGGCCGGTGATTCCGCAGAGCTGGACGCGGAAATAGACGGCCTCCGGCACGCCCCGGTTTGTTCCCACACGCGTGGCGACAAAGGCGATGTCGTTGGTATCGGCGACCACGCTCACGGCGCCTCCGCTGTCGAAGGCGACGTTGAACTTGCGCGGCAGGCCGTACAGATCGCGCGAGTTCATGATGCAGAAGTTCAGCGCCTGCGCGAGCGGGGCGACGTCGAATAGTTCCGCCGGATCGAGGCCGCTGGTCGGAGTTGCCGTGATGTTGCGGATGTTATCCGCGCCGGAGCCACGCGAGCTCATGCCCAGGCTCTCAAGCTTCATCAGTACGCGCACGATATCCTTCGGCTGAAATTCGCGGATCTGAAGATTGCCGCGCGTGGTCACATGCGCTTCGCCGGCGCCCCACTCCTCAGCCATCTGCGCCAGGCCCCGTATCTGCGCGGCCGTGAGGATGCACCCCGGCACACGCAGGCGCAGCATGAACGATTCCTGAGCTGGCGCAACATAGAACAGCCCATGAAACTTAAAGCGGAAAACGTCGCCCGCCTGCGGGGCGCGATTCTCATCCGCGTGTGCCACCAGCTGATCCCACAGATCCAGAGGATTGGCCTCGTGTTTCCAGCGCTCTTCGCGGCAAAGATCGTCGAGGGGAGTGCCAAACCAGGTTTCGCCCGCAGGTGGCGCCGCCAGATTCTCAACGCCTGCGCCGCCGGCATCGGTGATGAGCCCCGCGGCATTGCGACCGACAAAGACGGCATCGCCGCGGCGCGCAACGGCCAGCAGAAAGCCCGCCAGATACTCCTTCTGTTCCGAGGTGAAGGTATGGTGCAGTTCCGCCGGGATTGCGATCTCCGGTGCCGCCATGTGTGCATCCCTCCTGCGCGGAAACCCTGACCGGCGCAAACGCCGAATCGGTTCCGCTGAATGTGCGCAAAGACAGAGACCTGTGTCTCGTTCATGCGCAACAATCCCGTTTGTGATGGGGTGCTCGCCAGGGAGCGATGGTGCCCGACCGCGCCCGAGCGCAATCGAAGCCAAGGGGGTGGCACAAGCGAGGTGCCGGAGCAGAGAAGAATCGTTCAGTTCGCCAGGAATTGCTGCTTTATGGCCTGCTGCTCTCAGGGCAAGGATACTGCGTCCTCCGTCGCTCCACAAGACTCTCTGCGCTTGCACGGGCGACTCCTGCGCGTTTCGGAATCGGCCGCATCAGATTTCTTTATGACGCGCGCCGAATGCTGCCGACGTCTCGCACGGAGGGCCGTTTCGATCAAGAATAGAGAATGGCGCTGGGCAGCTTTCACGGTTTGCGCGTTCTCGCTCTGGAGAGCCGTCGTGCGACGGAAATCGCCAAACTGATCCGCACCTACGGCGGGGAACCCACGGTGGCTTCGGCGATGCGCGAAGTCCCGCTTGAGTCGAATCAGGAAGCGCTCGCGTTCGGGCAGCGTCTGCTGCGGGGCGATTTCGATCTTATCGTCTTCATGACCGGGGTGGGTGTGCGGCGTCTTATGGACATAGTCGCCACGAAGTACGACCGGGCGCAGATCGTGGAATCGCTTCGCTCGGTCAAGATTGCGACCCGCGGGCCGAAGTCCAGCGCGGCCATCCGCGAGTTGGGTCTGCCCATCGCGGTCACCGCGCCCGAGCCCTGCACCTGGCGCGAGATGGTGGGAGCTCTCGACGGCGCCTTCGGTCCTTCGCTCGAAGGGCTGCGGGTCGCCATCCAGGAGTACGGCGAGACCAACAACGAGCTGCTCGAAGCGCTCACCGAACATCACGTGGAATGCACGCGCGTTCCTGTTTACCACTGGGCGCTGCCTGACGATCTGGAACCGCTGCGCAACAGCGTGCGCTCCATTGCCGCCGGCATCGTGGACGCTATCGTTTTCCTCACCGCCATTCAGGTGACGCACCTGTTTCGCGTTGCCGAGCAGATGAACGCCGTCGATGCGCTGCGTTCCGGATTGCGTCAGACGCTGGTTCTCTCCATTGGCCCCAGCACCACGGAAGAGTTGTCGCGTTACGGTGTCGAGCCGGACTTTGAACCATCGCACCCCAAGATGGGTTTCCTGATGAACGAAGCGTCGGAGTGCGCGGTCCGTCTGCTCGAAGCAAAACGAAGCGTCGCGCGCGAGGCCGCACGGATCGCAGAGGCACCTGCGGAAACCGGAACGGCTCGCTTCGCCCCATCCGGATCGCTCGGGCCCACCCCGGAGGGCAAAGGCGATGCACCGACTGTGCCCGATGCACGGCAGCTGACCGCCATCCGCCACGTCCACGATATCGGCCGCAGGATGGCCACCTCCGATCCGCTGCACGCGGTCCTCAACCAGATCGTTAGTTTCATCGAGAGCCTGCTGCGCTGCGACTCCTGCTTCATCTACGTGCTCGAAGAGAACCAACTGGTGCTGCGCGCCTCAAAAAATCCGCACCCGGATGTGATCGACCATCTTGGGCTGAAACTGGGGCAGGGAATCACGGGCTGGGTCGCGGAGCATCGCGAGCCGGTTGCCATCGACAGCGGCGCCCTGCGCGATTCCCGCTTTCAGTCCTTCAAGGATCTTCCGGAAGATTCTTTCGAAGCCTTTTTATCCGTTCCCCTGCTCACGCGGGGCCGACTTGTCGGCGTGATCAATGTGCAGCACCGCCAGCCGCATCACTACACGCCCTGGGAAGTCCAGACCATCTCCACCCTGGCATTTCTTGTGGGCGCCGAGATCGAGATGGCGCGCCTCGAGATCGAAAAGAACGCGCTCTCGGATCAGCTGGAATCGCGCAAGCTGATCGAGCGCGCGAAGGGCCTGCTGCAGCGCGATCACGCCATCGGTGAAGAAGAGGCCTACCGCATGATGCAGAAGGAGAGCCGCCAGCGGCGCAAGAGTATGCGCGAGATCGCCGAGGCAGTCATCCTCAGCGACGAACTCCGCCGTGCGGCCGCTACGCGGGAATCTCGAGCGCCGCACCCGGAACCGTATATCTGACCGGAGCAGGGCCGGGCGATCCCGATCTGCGTGGATGCACCCTGTACCGTGGTTGCGAACGCCGTCACTTGTCGGCAAAACACGCGCGCACGACGCTGGGGGTATTGGGGCAGCAAGGTCCGCTGGACGCGCAGGAAATCGGGCTGGCGTCGCCGCAGCGTTGACTCAGGTGCGCGGTGACTTCTCCACCCGAACCGCGCACTGCTTGTAGTTCGGCTCCCGCGAAACCGGATCGAAGATGTCCTGGGTGACATCGTTGATGTTCCACTCGGCAAAATGGAACGGCACAAACACCTGCCCTGGTGCGATCACTTCGGTCACGCGCAGTTCGATACCCCGCACCGCGCCGCGCCGCGAGACGACATCGACACGATCGTGAGGATGCAGCGTCAGCGTCCGGGCGTCCTGCGGATTCATCTCCAGCCAGGCCCGGGGTGCCATCTTCTCGAGAATCGGCACGGCGCCCGTCTTGGTGCGCGTGTGCCAGTGCTCCACGGTTCTGCCCGTGTTCAGCACGAAGGGAAAATCTTCCGACGGCTGCTCGGGAAACGGCTCCCATTCCGCACAACAAAAGCGTGCCCGGCCATCGGACGTCTCGAACTTGCCATCCGCATACAAGCGTCGAACCGCCGCAGGGGGCGAGGCTGCGTCTTCCGGAAACGGCCACTGCACGCCGCCCTGGTCTTCCAGCAGTTCCCACGACATGCCGGAGTAGTCGCAAAGACGGCCCTTCGATACGCGCTTCCACTCTTCGAAGGCATCGCGTGGCGACTGCCATTCGGGAAACAGCTCGTCGCGGCAGCCCATCTCCTGCGCGAGGCGCAGAAAAATATCAAAGTCGCTTTGTGCCTCGCCGGGCGGCGCGCTCGCCGCATTCACCTTGCTCACGCGGCGTTCGGAATTGGTGTACGTTCCCTCTTTCTCGCCCCAGGTTGCCGCCGGAAGCACAAGATGGGCCAGCTCCGCTGTCGGCGTGGGATGGAAACAGTCCTGCACGACCAGGAATTCCAGCTCTCCGAGCGCCTGCTTCAGCACGTCGACATTCGGAAAGGAGACGAGCGGGTTGGTGGCGATGATCCACAGCGCGCGTATCTCCTTCTTCAGCACTGCGTCGATGATGTCGGGGTACGCAAGCCCCCGCCGCATCGGGATGCGATCCTCAGTGATGTTCCACATCCGCGCCAGATCTTCGCGATCGGGGCTGCTCTCGAATTTGCGATATCCCGGCAGGCCCGAGGTAAAACCTGACTCGCGCGTTCCCATCGCGTTGCACTGCCCGGTGATTGAAAAGGGCGACGCGCCGACGCGCCCCACATGGCCGGTGAGCAGCGCGAGATTGTTGATCGCGGTGACGGTGTCTGTCCCTTTCGAGCTGTGATTGACGCCCATCGTCCAGCCGATGAAACCCGCCCGAGCGTTTCCGTAGAGATGAGCCACCTTGCGGATCAGCTCTGGATCGAGACCTGTGATCCCGCCCACGAACTCGGGATCGTAGCGAGCGACGGATTGCCGCAGCTCGTCGAACCCCGACGTGTGCCGCTCGATGTAGTCTCGATCGATCAAGCCATCGCGAATCAGGAGGTGCGCGATGCCATTCAGCAGCGCGAGGTCGGAGCGAGGACGCACCGGCAAATAGACATCGGCCATCATCGCCGTCTTTGTTACGCGCGGATCGGCTACGATCAGCGTCTTCTCGCGATTGCTCTCCAGATGCTGGCAGAGGATTGGATGATTTTCCGCAATGTTGGCGCCGATCAGCAGGATCACATCGGCACGGGCCAGGTCTTCGTACGCCCCCGGGGGGCCGTCGCTGCCGAAGGAGCGTTTGTAGCCAGCGACCGCGGTGGACATGCACAGCGTCGTGTTGCCGTCGTAGTTCGACGTGCCCAGGCCCAACTGCACCAGCTTGCCGAGCGTGTAGAACTCTTCGGTGACGAGTTGTCCTGTGCTGATGACGCCGACCGCACCTGGACCATGCTTCGCAGCCACGCGACGGAATTCCCCCGCCATTCGCTGCATCGCATCGTTCCACGATGTGCGCCGGAAACCGTCGTCGCCGCGCACCAGGGGATACAGAGAGCGATGCTCCGCCTCCATCACGTAGTGTTCTGCGAGCCCTTTCGGGCAGAGTTTGCCGCGATTGACCGGATGCTGCGGATCGCCGCGCGACGCAACTACTTTGCCCTCGCGCACACCGAGCAGCATCCCGCAACCCACTGAACAATAGCCGCACGTCGTCTTCACCCATCGGTCGGCCACTTTACCCGCGGATATATGCCCTACGGCATCATCCTTCGCGAAGGCATACTTTTCGCGAGCGATGTCCAGTCCCAGGAAGCGCCGCAGGTTCATGCCGCACTCCTCTCGCTCAAATACGGAGCCGCCATGCTCCGAGGCACCACGCTGACAAAGAAGAGCCAGCGGCCGATCAATTCCAGGCCCACGGCAACTGCCAGGCAGACGCTCAGCCATGCCGTTGAAAGCTGCATTGCCAATGCCAGCGCCAGCGCCCACAGCCCCAGGTGGCGCACGAGGAACACAGCCCGAAAGCGCCGCAACAGCAACTCGCCGGTTGCGCGGCGTTCAAAGTCGCCCGAGATCCGCATCGCTATTGCTTTGGCGATTTGCTGGATGGCCAGAGCCATCGCGCTGGCCGCTGCCGCCAGCATCAGCGCCGGCCGTGCAGCCGGCAGAAACAATGCGACGGCCAGCGCTCCGGTCAGCGCTGCGCTGAGCCCGAACTCCGCGAGCGTGTGCCGGCTGTTCCACGCGGGACGAGCCGCAACCATGTAGAGTCGCGCGCTCGTGTAGATTCCCGCAGCACCCAGCACTGCTGCTGCCATGCCTGCCGGCGGTGCCATGGGGGAACCAGTCCACAGCATCCCCGCGTATATACCTGCAGCCAGAGAGAACAACGAGAACGCCAGTACTTCGCGACTGAGCCAGGAACGCCGCCACATGCTCAGCGCACGCCATGCGTAGGCGGGACGCCCCAGATGGAGCGTCGAGGCAGCCAGCGCCAGCATCGCGGTGAGCACAACGCCAGCCACGGCAGATCGCGCCGCATGGAGGTGGGCAACGGCCTGCAGAATTGCCAGCGCAGCGATCGCACCTGCCGCCAGCTGGGTAAGAACGGTCATGAAGATCAGCGTCCAGTGCGGATGCTGCGGTTCGACGCGCCATCGGTCCACGCGGCTTACGTCCTCGGGCAACGCATCCCGCAACGTCACGCGCGTCGTGGAGATGCTGTCATCGGCCGAGGGCAGCCCCGGGGCGTTCGCCTGTGCCGCATAATCCTGGCGCCATGCGGCGATGTTCACAATTTCGATGCGGATTGCCCCTTCGGGACAGGCCGCCACGCAGGCCGGCTCACGCTCGTCTGTGAGGCGCCCATAGCACATGTCGCATTTCCCGACGACGCCGCGCTCTACGTTGTACTGCGGTACGCCATAGGAGCAGTTCCAGGTGCAGTACTGGCAGCCGATGCATCGTTCCGCGCTGTGCAGCACGATGCCCGTCACCGCGTCTTTGCTGTACGCGTTCACCGGGCATCCGGTCATGCATGTGGGCTCAAGGCAGTGATTGCAGCCCATCGAAAGGTAGTGGCGAACCGTATTCGGATACGCGCCGCCTTCGACTTCGCCCACGCGCCGCCACTGGATCGCAGCCGGATTGCCGTTCTGCTCGTTGCACGCCACCACGCAGCACTTGCAGCCGATGCACTGCGTCATGTCCAGATGAAAGCGGTATTGCTCTCCGGCAGCGGGAAGACGTCCGGGCGTCAACGGCGCAGAGAAAGACTCGGCGGCGCTGCCTTCCTTCGGGGTGAGCGCGAATTGTTCATCATCCTCGCGTGCCCGGATGAGCAGGGGCAGGTCCATCATTCCTCCACATCGTTCTGCAAGCGACAGGGATCGCCTCTTGCGGCGCAAGGCCGTCCGCGGGAACCAACGTTCCCGAGTCAAGGCTCATCGTGGAGAGATTCAGCCAGCACAGGCACGGTGCCGGCGAAGAAAGGTAACCCGATGATAAGCGAGACAGCCTGCGTCCACAAGGGCGCCGCCCGCAATACGCAGGTGCAGGCAGCTCAGTGCTGGCGCACTTCTATCTGCCCCATAGAAGTTTTTGATACGTCTTGCATCCCGGTTATCCCCGGCTAAACTCGCACTCACACCACCGCTGCTCCGGCACCCTGGATGTGCCGAAGCTTCCCGCGCACGACTGTGCGGCGGGTGAGTGCACTGAACGAGCGGCGGCGCCCCCCTGATCCAGCGGCGACCGTTTCCGGTTCAAACTACCGAAATTCATTCTTGCCGGTCACCGGTTTGCGAAGAGCCTTCGTGGCTCGTGCAGTCCTCACCATCCCGACCCTCCGGATCGTACAGGCGCTTCCGGCTCTTGTGTCCGGAAGTCTGCGGCATCAGGTCCCCGGCTATTTGCACGGAAGCGAAAACCACCAATGAGGAACGCTGCACGATGAGAAGATCAGTCGTCTGTTTCGCCGCTCTGCTCGCCAGCCTTTCCTGCTGCGCGCAGGATCCGCCTGGCAAATCCGCCTCCGTGCATCATCCGGTCACCTTCTCGCTCTTCGACCGCACGCGTGTGGATACGTGGCAGTGGTTTGCGGCTCCGCCGTATTCGGCGACCTACGGCTATGTGCAATCCCTGCTGCGCATCGGCATTGCACAGAAACTCGATCGCTGGGACTGGCAACTGGAACTGGCGCAGCCCGCAATCCTCGACGCCCCCACCGACGCGGTCTCCCCTGTCGCCGCGCAGGGACAGCTTGGACTCGGTGGCACGTATTACGCCGCGAACGGCAACAACGACTATCCTGCCGCCGCATTTCTCAAACAGGGATTCGTTCGCTACCGCTTCTCCGGTGCTGGCCGCAACGTGCGCCTGGGACGCTTCGAATTTTTCGACGGACAGGAAACACGGCCGACCAATGCCACGATCGCGTGGCTCCAGAGCCACCGCATCGCTCAGCGCCTCATCGGCAACTTCGGATTCTCCAACGCCCAGCGCAGTTTTGACGGCCTTGACGCCAGCTACAGATTTGGATCCTCCACGCTGACTGCCATGGCTTCCAGGGCGGATCAGGGTGTTTTCAATATGAACGGCAATCCCGAGTTCAACGTCGATGTGCAATATCTTGCCTTCACGCACTCCGCCGCACATGGACACGTGCTGGCGCGCGCCTTTGGCATCGGCTATCACGACGGCCGCACCGGCATCGCGAAGACTGACAACCGCGCCCTTCCGGTGCGTCAGGCCGATCGCCATAACATCCGCCTCGGAACCTATGGCGGCGACGTCCTCGCTTCGATCCCCGCGGGGCCCGGCTCCTTCGATCTTGTTTTCTGGGGCGCGCTGCAGAACGGCAACTGGGGTGTGCAGAGTGACAGCGCCGGGGCGGCCGCAGTCGAAGGCGGCTATCGCCTCACATCGCTGAAGACTTCGCCCTGGGTTCGCGCCGGATGGTTTCGCTCCACGGGCGACAACAATCCCACGGATAACAGGCACAACACCTTCTTCCAGATTCTGCCCACGCCGCGCATCTACGCTCGAACGCCCTTCTACAACCTCATGAACAGCACGGACGAATTCGTGCAGGTGGTCGACCAGCCCTCGCGGCGGCTCAATCTCGAAGCCGATGTACACGGCCTGCAGCTCACGTCTTCGAAGGACCTTTGGTATCTCGGAGGAGGCGCCTTCGACAACAGCGTTTTCGGATTCGTCGGACGCCCGGCGAGCGGGCACACTTCCTTCGCCACGCTTGTCGACGGCAGCGCCGACTGGCAGACCACGCACAACGTCGCCCTGAATTTCTATTACGGCTATGCACAGGGCAAAGGTGCGCCCACGGCCATCTACCCCACGGGCCACAGCCTCCAGTACGGATACGTCGAGATGGTCTACCACTGGGGCGACTAGGCGGTATTTGTCACAGTAGAAGTTACGAGTCGCACTTCGGAGAGGACTCCAATGAAGACGCATAAAGTCGAACAGCTGATCATCGCCACTGTGGGATTCTTCTGGTGCTTCCTGATGTGGTTTGCCACGGCGGCATTCAGCCCGAGCATCGCCGCACACTATCACCTCAGCATCAAAGCGCTGGGGCTGCTGGCCAGCTCGGCCATCTGGATGGCGCCGGTCGGCCGCGTCGCCGCGGGCTGGGCTTCGGACCGCTTCGGAGCCCCGCGAACCTTCGCCGTCGTTCTCGGCGTCTGCGGCCTGGTTTCGATCGCCTCTGCCTGGACGCTCGATTACCGCCTGCTCTTCATCGAACGCGTCATCGTCGCCGCGGCCGGCGTGTCCTTCGTCATCGGCATCCAGCATGTGGCGCAATGGTTCAAAGCCAATGAGATCGGCACCGCCGAAGGTCTCTACGCCGGCACCGGCAATGTGGGAGCGGGTGCGGGCGCGTTGCTGCTGCCCCGCATCTTCGGAACCGATTATCGCAGCGCATTCCTGTGGCTCGGCGTCATCGCTCTGGGCATTGCCGTCTGGTATCTTGCGCGCGGCAAGGCAGCGCCGACTGCCGAACAGCGCGACCTCGTGCGCACCCGCAGCGATTTCCGCGGAACCCTTTTCGTGTGGAGCCGGTACATCGCCGTTGCTCTCATGCTCGCGTACGCCATGTCCTTCGGGCTGGAGATCGCGCTCAATGCGTGGCTGCCGGGATACTTCACCCGCGGCTTTCACGGCGAGATCGCCGCTCTCGGATTCACGGGCGTCGCCGGCATTCAGATCGCCGCGGGAACCTTTGCGGCCGTCGAATCGTTCACCGCCTCGCTCTTTCGGCCCTTCTCCGGATTCATGTCCGATCTCTTCCAGCGCAAACGCTGGACGCCGCTGCCGTTCATCGCGAGGACACTGCCTTATGCACCGCGTCTGCACTGGCTGGGGACCGCCGTCATCCTGATCACGCTGGGGATGGCGGGTCTTACCGTCGCCGGTCTGATGGGATCGCTGCATCTTTCCGTTGTGGTTCTCGTGGTCCTCGGCGTCTTTATCTCCTGCGGAACCGGAGGCACTTTTGCGCTGGTTCCGCTTCTCTTTCCCGATCGCCCGGGAACCGCTTCCGGCTTTATCGGCGGGGTCTCCACGGCGGCCGGCATCGTGTACCCGCTCATCTTCTCGCGGGGCGCCAATATTCACATCGGCTATCTCGCGGTTGCGCTTTCCATGTTTTTGCCCTTTGTCCTTTTCTACTTCTGGGCGGCACGCTACGAGCGGCACCCCGAAGAGCACGGCCTCATGACGGAACGGTTCGCGGTGGAAGAAGCCGCATAGCGCCCACCCATCTCAGCCCAGGAGGAAATTTCAACGATGCATCACGCCAGCTCCGCAACGGAAGAAAAGGCCCACGATCCCTGGTACAAATACGGTGTTGCCGTTCTCGTCTTCGAGATGGGCATTGCCATCGCGGTCAGCGCGTATTCGCTCTATATGACATTCCATGGACTCGGCGGCTTCCCCGGAAAACACTGAGGAGCCGTGCAGGTTTGCGGTTCCGGGGGCAGAGAGTGCCTGTCTCCGCGCACGGCCGCGGCAACGGAGCGCGTTCCCTCATGAAGGGTCAGCCGCCGATCTTTTCGGTCAGTTCGAGCCAGCGCTCCAGGACGGTATCGTGATCCGCCTGCGCCGACTCCAGTTCGGCGAGCGCGGCGGTGAGCGCAGCCGCATCGATGGCAACGGCGGGGTCGTCGACGCGCGCACGAGCGTCAAGGAGGCGCTGGTCTGCGACCGCGATCCGGCCTTCGATTGCGTCGTATTCGCGCTGCTCCAGGTAGGAAAGCTTCTTCTTCGGAAGCGAAGCAGGAGGAGCGGCTGCGGCTGCGCGCGGTTCCGGCCGAACCGCTTCTGCTGGCGCCGCGAGTTGCGGCCGCCATTCTTCCCACTGGATGTAATCGGCGAACAGGGCGCAGTTGCCGCGCCCGTCGAGCCCGAGGACCGCATTCGTCACGCGATCGAGCAGATAGCGATCGTGGGTGACGAGCACGAGCGCGCCCGAAAACTCGAGCAGCGCCTCCTCGAGAATCTCCAGCGTGGGAATGTCGAGATCGTTCGTCGGTTCGTCGAGGATGAGCACGTCGGCCGGCTGGAGCATGAGGCGGGCAATCAGCACGCGGGCGCGCTCGCCGCCGCTGAGGCGCGAGACCGGTTGATTCAGCTGTTCGCCGGTAAACAAAAACCGCGAAGCATAACTGGCCACGTGCACGACGCGATCCTGGTAGACGACCGAGTCGGAATCGGGCGCGAGTGCCCGCCGCAGCGTGAGCGATTCGTCGAGCTCGCGGAGCTGGGAGAAGTAAACGATACGCAGCGCGGCGGCGCGGCGCACCTGCCCGGCTGACAGGGGCAACTCGCCGGTCATGGCCCGGAGCAGCGTAGTTTTCCCCGAGCCGTTGGGACCGACCAGTCCCAGGCGCAGGCCCGCGGTGAGGCTGAAGGTAACGCCGCGAAGGATCTCGCGCTCTCCCAGAGTGACGGATGCGTCATCCAGTTCGATCAGGCGTTTCGTCCGGCGCTCGGTCGCGTCGAAGGCGATGTCCGCGGTGAGGGAACGGCTTCGCGATTCGGCGTCCTGCAATTGCGCGATCAGAGCGTTGGCATTGTCGATTCGGGCTTTGGCCTTCGTCGCGCGCGCTTTCGGGCCGCGGCGAAGCCACTCGATTTCTGTGCGCACGCGGTTGCGCAGGCTCTCCTGCGCGCGCTGCTCGGACTCGAGCCAGGCCTCGCGTTCTTCCAGAAACCTGGAGTAGCTGCCCTCGACGCGCAGCAGCCCGTCCGAGTACATGCGGTTGAGTTCGACGATTTCATGCGCGGTGTTTTCGAGGAAGCGCCGATCATGCGAGACGACGACGAAGGCGAATGCGGCTGTCTGGAGCAGCCTTTCCAGCCACTCGATGCCTTCGATATCGAGGTGATTCGTCGGCTCGTCGAGCAGCAGCACGTCGGGTTCGGTGACGAGGCCTTCGGCGATGGCGAGGCGCTTGCGCCAGCCGCCGCTCAGGGTTGCGGCTTCGGCGGAGAAGGGAATGCCCGATGCGCCCGGCTCGACAAAGCCCGCGCGCCCGAGCGTCTCCCGCAGGCGCTGCTCTCGGCTCGCTTCGGGCACAGCCGCGCGAACCAGTGCTGCTTCAATCACGGCGCGGACCGAGGCGCCAGGGGAGAAGTCGGAGATCTGATGCACGTAGCCGACGCGCACGCGCTTGCGGAACGCGACCTCACCGGAGTCCGGCTCCTGCTCGCCGCCCACGATGGCCAGCAGGGTGGATTTGCCGGCTCCGTTGGGCCCGATGAGTCCGATGCGGTCGCCATCATGCACGGCGAAGCCGATGTTCTGGAACAGGGGCGTGACGCCGAAGCGTTTGGAGATGTTTTGTGCGTTGACGATCGGCGGCATACTTCCAGTTTATGGTGGGGTCCGCAGGCGAGACCGGCCGCCGATCGTCAGGGCTCGTGAATTGCCCTCATGGGATCGACGCGCGTTGCGCGCAGGGCAGGGAGCCACGATGCCGCCGCCGCCACAACCGCCAGCAGCAGAGTTACGAGCACCAACGTCAATGGGTCCGACGGGCTCACGGCATAGAGCTGTGCGCGGATGAATCTCGTCAGAACCACCGTAAGCACCAGTCCGAGGGTGATGCCGAGGGCAGCCAGCACCAGACCCTGGCGCAGAATCAGCCACAGCACGTTGCGCCGCCCGGCCCCCAGCGCCATGCGGATGGAAATTTCGTGTGCGCGCAGTTGCGTGCGATAGGCCAGGACGCCATAGATGCCCGATGCGGCCAGCACCAGCGCCAGCCCGGCAAAGGCTGAGGCAAATGTGGATTCGATCACAGCGAACGTACTCGCCACCTGCGTCGTCTCGCGCAGCGGACGCACGTCATAGACCAGCCACTGGGGGTTGATCTGGTGCAGCATTTCCACTACCGCCGGAGCGGCGTCCTGCGGATTGCCTCGCGTCCGGACCTGCAAAATCGTCTCCGGGCCACCCTCCTGCAGGAGCGAGTTGTAAACCATCGGTTGCGGCGTCTCGCCAAGGCGCAGATGCGCCGAGTTCTTCGCCACACCCACGACGGTGTAGAGGGTATTCCACATCCTCAGTCGGTGCCCGAGCGCATCTTCACCGGGCCAGTAATGCTGCGCGGCGTTCTCATCCACGATCATCACCGGCAGCCCCTTCTCGTCGTCGGCGTCGGTGAAGGCCCGCCCTTCGACGATGGGGATTTGCATCGTTGTGAAGTAATCCGCCGAGACGTCCGCACGGGTGACTTCGCCCGATTCATGCGGCTGCGGAACGTAGCCTGCCGGCCATACGTCGCTTGATTTGCGGGACAGGCTCAGCGGCACCCAGTCCGTGAGCGAGACCGCCGCGATCCCGGGAAGCTCCCCCGCTCGCGCCAGAATCTGTTTCTGGAACTGGCGGATCTCCTCGCGAGAATAGCCGGTATCCAGGCCGACGGTCGCTGTCAGGACGTGGCTCTGGTCGAAGCCCGGCCACGCGGTCGTCGTATTGTGGAGCGTCCGCAGAAACAGTCCGGCCGAGACCAGAAGCGCCACGGAGATTCCCACCTGCACCACGACCAGTCCGCTCAAAACGTGCCGGTTCCGCGACCCGGAGGTAAGATTCACGGATTCCTGGCGCAGTACCTCCGCTGGCTGAACGTGGAGCGACCGCCACGCCGGCAGCGCTCCGCAAAGCACGCCGGCGGCGACGGCAACCGCCAGCAGCGCCAGCAGCACGGTTGCATCGACGTCGCCGCTTACCGCCACCGGAATCGCATTCGGCGGAAGGAAGCGGCCCAGCATACCTGAACTCCATCGAGTGAAGATCAGCGCGATCGCCGATCCGGCCAGCGAGACCAGCAATCCCTCGAGGATCATCTGCCGCATCAGTGCCGCCCGGCCAGCGCCCAGCGACTGGCGGATCGCCAGGCCCCGCGCCCGCGCCACAAAGCGCACCAGCATCAGCGTGGCCACATTTGCGCATGTCAGCAGCAGCACCAGGACAGCAAACGCCAGCAGCACCGGCAGAGATGCGGCGAAATAGATGTTGCCTCCAAAAGGAGAGCGCCACAGGGGATCGAGCGTGATGTCGTTGGCTCCCGCATGGGAGAGGGGATACGCGGCCACCAGCCCGCGCATGATCGTTCCGAGGTCCTCGCTGGCCGCCTCACGGCTCACTCCCGGACGCAACCGGCCCATCACATTGAGCCAGGTGTCCTCCCGATGCAGGATGCGCCAGTCGTTGCTGCCCGGCGCCGTGCTCGGGGCCAGCGGGGCCCACAGATCTTCGCGGATCGCCGGCATGCATCCGACGAATCCTTTGGGCGCAACCCCGATGATGGTGAAGATCTGATGCTGGATCTCGAGGGATTTGCCCACGATTGCCGGGTCGCTTCCGAACCGCGTCCTCCACAGTGCGTCGCCCAGTACCACATAGGGCACTCCGCCCAGCCGCGCCTCTTCATCGGGACGGAAGAACCGTCCCAGGGTGGGGCGAATGCCCAGTACGTCGAAATAGTTCGCTGAAACGGTTGCGGCGTAGATCCGCTGCGGCTGTTCGTTTCCAGTCAGCGTGGCCCATTCATGGTGATAGCCCAGGATGCCGCTGAGGCTGCGATTCGCATCGCGCAGGTCGCGGTAATCCGGGTAAGAGAAGGGCGGCCCCGGCGAAGCATTCCACGTGCCGCGCATCACCGTCACCAAACGGCTGGTGTGGTGCGCTCCCGGCACCGGGTTCAGCATCGTGCCTTCGATCCAGCTCAATGCGGTGCCCGTAGCGCCGATGCCCAGAGCGAGCATCAGGATCGCGGTTGCGGTGAAGTAAGGACTCCGCCATAACTGGCGCAGCGCAAAGCGGATGTCGTGCAGCAGTCCGGTCATGGTTGACTCCGGCGATGTGCCTTCAGACATACACACTGATTGAATACGCGTCAGTGACCGGAATCACGCAGATCTGACGAAGTTTGAGGAGCCTCGGGCGTTGCTGGCGGCTCTGATCCGCAAGTGTCCAAAAGGAAAATTATGTTGGTCACGATATAAACTTCCCGCCGAAATGTCCGATGAAGAGAATGGGAATCAAGCGAAGACAGGTGTTCAGGATTGCAACAGCGGAGGTAAGCTCGCACTTCGGCGTCGCGATCAGGGAATCTCCGCATGAACAAAGGAGAGATCCGACAAATACCGCCCAATGCGGTTGACCTTGCCGTGCAGCGTGAACTCATCGTGCTGCTCTTTGGCTCGCCGTCTGTACCTCTGATCAACGGACTGGTGGCACTGGTGACGGCGGCGGTGCTGTGGCCGATCTTCCGTCCGTGGATGCTCCTGGTCTGGCTGATCGCGTCGCTGGCGATTGTCGCCGCTCGGCTTCTGCTGTGGTCCCAATTCAACAGGCGCCGCGCACGGACCGGAAGTCTCACCGCATGGGCCAACCAGTTCACGCTGGCGACGGGCGCGACGGGTTGTCTCTGGGGGCTGGTGGCCGTTACTCCCTTTGTCGCTCCTCAGCCGATCCATTATGTTTTCGCCGCCTTCGTGGTGGGAGGACTCTGTGCCGGCGCTGCGATGCGTCTGTCTCCGCATCCCGCCGCTTTCTATGCGTATATCGGCACCTCGGCACCGCCGATGGCTGTGGCCCTGTTTTTGCGCAGACAGCTCATCCCTTCCGCGATGGGTGCCTTGCTGGCGGCCTTCGTGACCGTCATGATTCTGCTGGGGCGGGAAAACTACCAGCGTCTTGCGGACTACATCCGCCTGAAGATCGAACAAGAGGTCCTGAACACGAATCTGCAGAAGGTCACGCTTGACCTGACCGAGCAGATTGCGGAAAAGGAGAGAATCGCCATGGCTCTCCAGCGCCGCCAGAGCGACCTGACGACGATCGCAAAGCTCAGCGACATGCTGCAATCCTGTCGTGCTGTGAGCGAGGCGTATCCGGTGATTGCCAATATGGCGGTAGCCCTGTTTCCTAACGCGAGCGGCTCGCTGGCCCAGTTGCCTGCGGAAGATGGAGAACTCGTGCGCGTGGCCGCATGGGGTCCGGAGCCCTCCTGCTCGCTTCCCGCCTTTCAGCAGGAAGACTGCCAGGCGCTGCGCGCGCAACAGGAGGTCGAGAGCAGCCCGGATTCCGGTCCTCGTTGCCGGCACATCAGCCCGGATCTCAAGTGCCGTTCTGTGTGTCTGCCGCTCACGGTGCACGGGCAGCCCCGCGGCGTGCTGACGGTGGCCTTCGATCCTGATCATTCGTTCGACGATGCGACACGACAGGCGCTGCATTCATTTGCCGACGTGGTCAAGCTCTCGCTCGCGAATCTGCAGCTTCGCGAATCGCTCCAGGAGCAGGCCATCCGCGATCCCCTGACGGGACTCTTTAACCGGCGCTATCTGATGGAGACGCTGCCGCGCGAGATCGGGCGGTGCCGCCGCCGTGGCGCCCCCCTGACGTTCGCCATGCTCGACATCGACCATTTCAAGCGCTTCAACGATGTGTACGGCCATGACGCGGGGGACTGGATCCTGGCCAAGCTCGCGCGACAGTTTTCCGGCGCTCTCCGTGCCGACGATGTTGTCTGCCGCTACGGAGGTGAGGAATTCCTCTTTTTGCTGCCCGGCTGCAGCGCAGTCGACGCTTGCCAGCGCATGGCCGATATCGCCGGCAACGCTAGAACGCGAACCTATGTTTTTCGTGGCAAGCCACTGCCCGGTATCACTTTTTCCATTGGGTTGGCGGCTTTGACGGACGGGCAGGCGACCGGCGAGAGCCTCATTACCGCCGCCGACAAAGCGATGTATGTTGCCAAACGCATGGGGCGCGATCGCATCGAGTGTTTCGAGGCATCGCCGCAGGACATGCAGCCCGCATCCGAGGCTGTGATTCCCGAGAAGCGGGCCTGACGAGTGCACTCCTGAAGACGGATCGAAGGCTTCCGCATCCTAAGGGTAAAGGAATCTGCATGAGCCGCGCGTATTTACCCGTCCTCCGCAGCCTGGCACTTGGCGTCCTGCTTCTGGCGCCGGCCGTTCACGCCCAGCCATCGGTCACCATCGACGCCCATGCCCCCACGACACCCTTTCCGCATTTCTGGGACCAGATGTTCGGCTCCGGCCACGCCATCCTGACTCTCCGCGAGGCCTGGCGCAACGACCTCCGCGCGGTTCACTCCGTCACCGATTTCCAATGGGTTCGCTTCCACGGCATCCTGGATGACGAGACCGGCTTTTTCACCCGCGACCAGCACGGCCAGCCCGTTTACAACTACGGACTGATCGACGAGATCTACGACGGCCTGCTCCAGAACCATGTGCGTCCGCTCGTCGAAATCAGCTTCATGCCCACGCAACTCGCCTTCAACCCTCTCGACCGCCATGTCTTCTGGTACCACCCCAATGTCTCGCCGCCGCGCAGCTGGGAGGAGTGGGACGACATGATCACCCACCTCGCGCGGCACCTTGTGGACCGCTACGGCATCGATGAGGTCTCGCACTGGTATTTCGAGGTGTGGAACGAGCCCAACATCGACTTCTGGGGCGGCATTCCGCGCCAGGCTTCGTACTTCGATCTTTACGACCACACCGCCCGTGCGCTGAAGGGCGTGAATCCGCGCCTCCGCGTTGGCGGGCCGGCCACGGCTGCGGCCTCGTGGATCCCCGAATTCCTCCACCATGTCTCCGCCAACCATGTCCCCATCGACTTTGTGTCCACGCATGGCTACGCGGACGATACGGTCGAGAATCTCTTCCACAACGACCATCCGGTGGCGATGGACGATCGCGTCTGCGCCGCTGTTTCCAAAGTGCGCGGCCAGATCGATGCTTCGCCCATCCCCCACCTGCCGCTGCTGTGGACCGAATGGAACGTCGAGGGAATGGATCAGTCGCGGGACACCACCTTTGTGGGTCCGGCTCTCGCCAATACCATCCGCGAGTGCGACGGCAAAGTGGCCGAGATGTCGTTCTGGACGTTCTCCGACGTCTTCGAAGAAGGAGGCCCGTTCCCCACGCCGTTCGTGGGGGGCTTTGGCCTGCGCGCCAAGGACGGCATCAATAAGCCCAGCTTTTACGACTTTGCGCTTCTTCACCGGCTTGGCACGCAGCGAATCGCAGTTGCGTCGAACGATGTCATCGCCACCCGCTCCTCCGACGGTTCGCTCGTAATCGCTGCCTGGAACCTTGTCGATCCGGATGCTCACCCGTCAGGCCAGCACGGGGCACCCAAAACGCTGGACCTCTCCTTTACGGGAGTCGCCGCCGACGCAGCCGTCACCATCGCGACGGTCGACAAGGACCACGGCAACGTTCTGCCGAAGTATGCCGCGATGGGTAAGCCCAGCGACCCTACGCCCTCCCAGGCGGCTCAGCTCAACCGCGAGACAGCTCTGCCCCCGCCGCAGGCCACTCACCTGGACGGCGGCAAGCTCCACCTCATCCTCGGCGAAAACGCCCTCGATCTGATCACGGTGGAGGCGGGATCATCCACGACCCCCGGCAAGCAGACCCGGTAAATGGGGAAAGAAAAACCGCGCTGTGGGGGGAGGCCATGGGCTTCCCCGCGCAACGCGGTCTATCAATCCTTGCTCAGCCGCCGCCCGCGGGCGACCGGCTCTCTTTGCTTCGCCCGAGCGTTCTGCCCCAGGACTTTATCCCAGGACCCGGGTGATGCTCCGCGCGATGGTTTCCTTGGGAACGTATCCCACAATCTGGTCCGCTACTTTGCCGCCCTTGAAGATGAGCAGGGCAGGAATCCCCCGGATTCCGTAGCGCATTGGCGTGGCCTGATTGTGATCCACGTCCATCTTCGCCACCTTCAGGCGCCCGCTGTACTCGGTGGCGACTTCGTCGACGATCGGCGCCAGAGCCCGGCACGGTCCACACCATGTTGCCCAAAAGTCCACCAGAACCGGCTGCTCGGACTTGAGCACCTCCTGGTCAAACGTCGCATCACTTACTTCTGCGATCCCCAATGCTGCCATCTCTTTTCCTGTCCCCTCTGCGCGGTCGCGCGCCTCGTCTAGTTTACTCGACCAGACTTTAGATGCAGGCAGTATCTGCGGGTCGCAGGTCGCGGCGAGGCCCGCCCGACGCTGTGCACAATCTTCGGTGCAAAAAGTTAAGGCGCCCGGATCCTTAAAGGAATCACGGACGCCGGAGCAGCCCTCCCCCAGAACTGCCCACAGATGCGAAAATAGGGCTTCAGGTGGTTTGTGGCAAGCAATCTTCGGTAATTTTTGGTAATAGACTCAATGAGTTACGCGCGGCGCGGCAATGCGGTTACTTTTGGGGGATGCCTGTTGGCGAGTGCGCCGACGCTCCTCGGTCTCGATTAATCAAGGTTGTACGGGATCATTTTCCAAGGCGCAGAGCAGAAAATCGACCTTGCCCGTGCCTTCCAGTCGCTCTTTTGCCATATTTTTTGCCTGGAAAGCGTCTTTTTCCGAAGCGGTTAGCATCAGGACGGCTGGCCCAGCTCCGCTCAGGGCCACGCCTGTGATGCCCCGCTGTCCGGCCAGTGGCAATAGTCTGGGCAGCAATGGGCACGCCTCCGACCGATACGGCTGGTGCAGGCGGTCCCCCATGGCGGCGGCAATCATCTCGGCGTTTCCCGTAGCGAAGGCCGCCGTCAGCAATCCGACGCGCTGCAGATTCTCGACTACATCCTTTCGTGTCCAGGCCTCGGGAAGGAATCCACGCGACGCATGGGTGCCCAGCGGCTGCTCGGGCATAGCGATCACCGCGCGCCACTCCTCGGGCGCCGGGATCGAAATCGCCCGCACTCGATCTCCTTCGAACGCACTCGCCACAAAGCCGCCGAGCCAGCAGGCCGCCGCGTTGTCGGGGTGCCCCTCCAGCCGTGATGCCTCGGCCAGAATTTGCTCTCCATTCCACCCCAGTTCGCCGAAATGTGCCGCCAGCGCCACGGCGGCCAGGCGCACTGCGGCCGACGACCCACAACCCATTCCGAGCGGAATTTCGTTTCTCACCGTCAGCCGCAGCGGAAGCAGCGCCCGACTCTCGCGTTCCAGAGTTGCAACATAGGTATCGAGGAGCAGGTTGTTTTCCGTTGCGCCACAGATCTCCGCATTGCGACCCGTTGCCGTCACGGATATGCGCTCGGCCGGCTCGGCGTCCACGAACAAATAGACCTTCAGAGCCAACGCGAGTGCGTCGAAGCCAGGCCCCAGATTCGCCGAGGTTGCGGGCAGCCGCAGATGCAGGGGCTTCATCCCGCGAAGGTCTCCAGCTCGTGCAGTACCTTGTCGGCCGACGGCTCTATCCGCACCGCATTCCGCCGCGTGGCTGCGATCGCCGAGCCCAGCGCGCCCTCCGCGTCCGTCGGCCACTCGCCGCGGTGGTACTGAATTGTGAAATCCGGATCCTTGAGCGTGTGGCCTGTCAGCAGAAGCACCACCGAATCTTCCTCCTGCACCTTGCCTTGCGCGACCAGCTTTTTCAGCCCGGCGAGGGTCACCGCCGAGGCCGGCTCGCAACCAATCCCTTCCGCGCCGATTTCGGCTTTTGCGAGCGCGATCTCGGCCTCGGAAACCTGGTCGACCCATCCGCCGGTCTCCTCGATTACGCGCACGGCCTTCTTCCAGGAAGCAGGATTGCCAATGCGGATGGCGGTGGCCCGCGTCTTCGCTTCTACCGGCTCCAGTTTCTTTCCGCCGAATTGGCTGAATGACCGCACGAGCGGATTGGCCCCTTCTGCCTGGATCACGGAGATGCGCGGGGCCTTCTCCGTCAGCCCCAGCTGTTTCATTTCCAGAAATCCCTTGCCGAGTGCCGAACTGTTCGCGAGATTGCCGCCGGGCACAATCAGGTGATCGGGCACCTGCCAGTCCATCTGTTCCGCAATCTCAAACGCCGCGGTCTTCTGGCCCTCCAGGCGGAAGGGGTTGACGGAATTCAGCAAATAGACCGGGGCGCGCCGGACGACTTCCATCAGGACGCGCACGCAGCCATCGAAATCGGTCGCCAGTTGCAGCGTGAGCGCGCCGTAATCCATGGCCTGCGCCAGCTTGCCCCAGGCGATCTCGCCATCGGGAAGCAGCACCAGGCTCCGCATGTCGGCCCGTGCCGCATAGGCCGCCATCGACGCCGAGGTGTTTCCGGTCGACGCGCACGCTACCCACGCCGCTCCGTCTTCCTTTGCCACGGAGATTGCGGTTGTCATGCCCGTGTCCTTAAAGGACCCGGTGGGATTCATCCCCTGATGCTTGGCATGCAGTCGCGCGATCTTCAGGCGCTCGCCGGCGCGGGGCAGATGGTACAGGGGGGTATTGCCTTCGGCGATCGAGACGATATTGTTGTCCGCGCGGAGAATCGGCAGCATCTCGCGGAAGCGCCAGACGCCGCTGCGATCGGCGGCCTCCATCGACATCCGCCGCTCTTTCCACAACCAGCGCAGCGCACTGGGGTTTGGCCGCGCGTGTTTCGGACCGCTCCAGCTCGGATACAGCACCTCGAACAATTCGCCGCATGCGGCGCAGCGAAAATTCCCCGGGATGGCCTGTGCCGCCACAACCTGCGCGCAGCCGATGCATCGCAACTGAAAAATCTCACTCATCGCGTCGATAACTTCAGCCTACCATCGCGATTCGTCTTTCCCGGATCGCACGGTTTCGTCTGGTTTAAACGTCTATTTTCGTCTAAAATCGCGCAATGGCTCCTCTCCTGACGCCCCGCGACGCAGCCATGCGGCTCGGCATCTCCTACGCCGCCATCAAACAGTGGATCTACCGCGGCAAGCTCAAGGCCGTGAAAACTCCCGGTGGCCACTACCGCATCCCCGAAGCCGAACTCGACGCGCTGCTGTTCAAGGCCAAACGGCCGGAAACTCCGAAGCGCCAGATGATGCGGACGATCAGCGGGCGCAATCAGCTGGTGGGACGCATTGTCGAGCTCAAAATTGAGGGCCTCCTCGCGCAGCTGCGCCTCTCGATCGGCGGCCAGATCATCACCTCGATCATCACGGCCGATGCGGCGCGAGAGATGCGCCTCAAAAAGGGCGAGACCGTCGCCGCCCTCATCAAATCCACCGAAGTGATGGTGCTGCGTGTTTGATCGCCGCGTGTTGGGCATGGTGCTGGCTCTCCTGCTGATGCCGCATATTTCCCGCGCGCAACAGGCACAAACGACCGCGCTGCGGATTGCTGCGGCCGCCGACCTTCAGCCTCTTCTTCCGGCACTTCTGACGCAGTTCGAACAGCAAACCGGCATCCGCGCTGAGGCCTCCTATCAGTCCTCCGCGACGCTCGCGACCCAGATCATTGGCGGCGCCCCGTTCGATCTCTTCCTCGCCGCGGACATTTCCTTTCCGCAGCGTGTGATCGCCGCCGGCCGGGCCGAAGAGTCGGAGCCGATTCCGTACGCTCGCGGCACCCTGGTCCTGTGGACCCGTAACGACTCCGGACTTAGTCCGCTCTCGCTCGAATCCCTGCGCGGCCCAGTCGTCAAAACCATTGCCATTGCTAATCCCGAGCATGCTCCCTATGGGCGCGCTGCGCAGGAGGCGCTGCAGCATCTCGGTCTCTACGACGCGGTCCGTTCCAGGCTCGTGGTTGCCGAGAACATCGCGCAGGCGGCGCAGTACGCCGACTCGGGGAACGCCCAGGTTGGATTCATCTCGCTTACCTCCGCTCTGACGCCGCGCCTTCGCGCCAGCGGCCACTATCTTCGGGTTCCCGCCCACGCCTATCTGCCGATCCTCCAGGGGGCCATTATCGTCCGCAACAGCCCCGGCTCCGCCGCCGCGCATCGCTTCCTCGACTTCCTCGCGCAGCCACCCATTCGCCAAGCCCTCACCGTTGAAGGTCTCGAGCTCGCGCGCTGAATGGATCTCCAGGCACTCTGGCTTTCTCTGCGCCTTGCCGCCACCACTACGGTGGTGCTGCTGGCGCTTGGCATTCCTCTTGCCTTTTGGATTGCCTCGGCGCGCACGCCGCTGCGCCCGCTCATTGAAGCGATCACGACGCTGCCCATTCTGCTTCCGCCGACGGTCCTCGGTTTCTACCTCCTCGTCCTCCTCGGTCCCCACACCTCGGTCGGACGCCTTGCCACTCGCATCCTCGGCCACCCGCTTGCGTTCTCCTTCTCCGGGTTGGTCGCAGGCTCGGTTCTGTACTCGCTGCCCTTCGCCGTGCAGCCGCTTGCTGCGGGCTTCCGCTCGGTGGATACCGCGCTTCTGGAGCAGGCGCGCCTGCTTGGTGCGGGACGTCTGCGCACCCTCACCTCCGTCCTGCTCCCGCTCTCGACGCACTCTCTGATTGCAGCGGCGGCGCTTTGCTTCACGCACACGGTCGGTGAATTTGGCGTCGTTCTCATGATTGGTGGCGACATCCCTGGGGCTACGCGCACCCTCTCGATCGCCATCTACGACCAGGTCCAGGAGTTTTCCTACGCCGCCGCGAATCGCACTTCGCTTCTTCTGATCGGCATCGCCGCGCTCGCGCTCGTTCTGCTCTACGCGCGGCGCGGCGTCAATGGGAGCCGGCATGCCTGAGCCACGGCCCAACATCGCGATCCGTCACCGCCAGGGCCGCTTCGCGCTCGATGCGGCTTTCTCTCTCACGCAGCCGTGGACGGTGATCTTCGGCCCCTCCGGCGCCGGCAAGACGACCCTGCTCCGCATCGTTGCCGGTCTCACGGAACCCACCTCGGGCCGCATTCACCTCGATGGGCGCACGCTTCTCGACTCGAACGCGAACCTCAGCGTCCCCGCCGGCCGACGCTCGATCGGATTTGTCACGCAGCAGCCTGCCCTTTTTCCGCACCTCACCGCGCGCGGCAACGTTGCCTTCGGCATCCGCCACCTTGCCCCGGAAGCCCGGGCCGCCCGTGTCGCCGAGATGCTCCATCTATTTGGGGCCGAAGCGCTCGCCGACCGCCCGGCTCCGCAACTCTCCGGCGGAGAGCGCAAGCGCGTGGCTCTCGCCCGGGCCTTAGCCCCCAGTCCCGATCTGCTTCTTCTGGATGAGCCTCTCGCGGGACTGGATGACGCTTCGGCGCACGACATTCTGGTGCGCCTGCTATCTCTGCAGGTCCGCGTCGTCTACGTCTCCCACGATTTGGCCGAAATCTGGCGGCTTCCTGCCCAGGTGGTCTTTCTCGAAGGCGGACGGGTCACAGCAATCGGTCCGCTGCAGGAGGTGCTCGCCCCGCACCGCGAACATCTCCTGCAGCAGCTTCGATAGAGCCGTATTAGGCGAGTCATCGAACGCGGCTCGCGCCGGCAGCTACTGGCCGCCGACCGGCCGCTTCCAGGCGCTCTGCAAAAATAACCACTGGTCGCGATGATCGTCCGGCGCGGCATGGCTCTCCACATCCAGATGCATCACCTGCCACTCCGGCCCCTTGTACTGCGGCCAGTTTGGCGCGTCGCCGCCGTTCGGATTGCCTGTCTTTGCGAAGTTCGTCCAGTAGGTCTGCATCAGGTCACTGATCTTGCGGTCCTCGGGCTGCCACACGGCACCCTGGCGCGAGTCGAGGGTTCCAAATACATACTCGATCTCGTCGGAGTGAAACGCCCCCGAGCCGGCCGGATGATATTTGTCCTCCGGCGACGGCCGCTCGAAGTGATACCGGTAGGCCACGCCGCCATCGGCGACCTGCGCCTCCAGCCACTCCCACGTGGCGAGGGTCAGAAACCGCGCGCCCATGTAGTCGATTGCCGACCGCACTGCCTCGGCATCCGTCGCCGCCGGATAGACTTTCAGGAACTCCGGCGCGCGATCGCCAAAGTCCTTCTGCGCCATCTCCTGGAAGCTCTGCACGGTCGGCGGCTGAGGATTATTCACAGCCAGCGCGCTGGGCTCGTCGCGATTCCACCCGGCGAGCAACGGCACATGCGCCTGCTTGTTCTCTTTGAAAATCTGCGGCACGCTCTCCGGCAGAAAGTAGCCGTCGATATCCGGATCGTCGCCCGCCCGAACGCGCGGCGTCCCGGGCGCCCTCTCGGCGGCGGCCGCGGCCATCTTTTCCATCAGATCCTGCGCGCTCATGGCTCGCAGCGCCTTCAGGTCCGACGTCCCGAAGGTCGCCAGCGCCCACGCCGGATCCGTCTTCTCGCGCTTTGCGAGCGGCGGAAATGAAAGTCCGTGGCTGTCAAAGGCCGCGCCGCTCTCGCCGATCGCGCGCTCGAACAATCCCTGCGCCAGAGGCGACGCCATCTGCGCGCTCACCGAAAACGATCCCGCCGATTCCCCGAAGATCGTGACGTTCTTCGGATCGCCGCCGAATGCTGCGATGTTCTTCTGCACCCAGCGCAGCGCCGCGGTCTGATCCATCAGTCCGTAGTTGCCTGCGGCATGCTCCGGCGACTCCGCGGCCAGGTCCGGATGCACGAAGAACCCGAACATCCCCAGCCGGTAATTCATCGACACCACGACCACACCCTTGTGTGCAAGAAACTGCCCGTCCTGCCGCGGCTCCGACGTTGCCCCTGCGGCAAATCCGCCGCCGAAAATCCATACCATCACCGGCAGCTTTGCATGCTTGTTTTTAGCCGGCGTCCAGACGTTCAGGTTGAGGCAATCTTCACTGATTCCTGGATCGCGAAAATGCATGTCGTGGTAGATGTCCGGCTGCATGCAGCGATATCCGAAGTCGCTCGCTTCGCGCACCCCGTGCCACTTCGGCGCCGGTTGCGGCGGCTTCCAGCGGAGCTCGCCCGTCGGTGGGGCGCCGTACGGAATTCCCAGGAACATCCGCACCTGGCCATCGTCGGTCTTCTTGCCGTGAACCTTCCCCGTAGCGGTCTTGACCGTCAGGTCGTCCGCCTTCGCGGAGATGGCAAAGGAAAGGCAAACCGCGCACACAACAGCCGTCAACAAGTTTCCGCGCATCGACATTCACGCCTCCATCCGAACCCACCAAAGTACCAGAACCGCGAGGCGGGGGAAGGGCGTTGCGGGCTAGCGCTCCACTTCAAGCATCTCCGCCACAGTCTCGCGCCGCCGGATCCGATCGGCCCGCCCTCTCTGTACCAGCACCTCCGCGGGGCGTGGCCGCGAGTTGTAATTCGAGGCCAGCGACATGCCGTACGCCCCCGCATCCAGCACCGCCACGAGATCGCCCTGCTTCACGGCCGGCATCGGACGATCCCGCGCCAGAAAATCTCCCGTTTCGCACACCGGCCCCACCACGTCCACGGGTGTCGTTCTTCGGGAGCGAGGCTTTTTGACCGGTACAATCTCGTGATGCGCCTGGTACAGTGCGGGTCGGATCAGGTCGTTCATGGCTGCATCGGTAATCACAAACGTCTTGGCCCCGTTCTTCTTCACGTACAGCACGCGCGCGAGCAGCGCCCCCGCCTGGGCCACGAGAAACCGTCCCGGCTCCAGCAGCAGTGTCAGGTCGCCCGCCTTCTCGACTGCGGGAAGGAGCGCGGCCGCATACTGCCGAACCTTTTCCGCTGCATCGAATGGCTTCTCCAGGTGATACTCGATTCCCAGACCCCCGCCCAGATCGATATACCGGATGGCGTGGCCGTCACGGCGCAAATCAGCGACCAGCCGCACCACCCGCTCCGCCGCCGCGCCAAACGGATCGGCGCTCCGGATCTGCGATCCGATGTGTACGCTCACTCCGGCGGGCTCGAGAAACTTACCCGCCTTCCGGTAGACCGTGCGCGCGCGCCGGATATCGATGCCGAACTTATGCTCCCGCATCCCGGTGGAGATATAAGGATGGGTCTCGGCAAAGACATCCGGATTGACCCGCAGCGCAAAGCGCGCGCGCTTCCGCAGCTTTGCCGCCCGCTCGGAGAGCAGCGCCAGTTCCTCCTCGCCCTCCACGTTGAAGACCAGGATGCCGGCCTTCAGCGCCAGGTCCATCTCCGCCGCCGTTTTGCCCACGCCGGAGAAGACGACTCGCTCCGCAGCGGCGCGATCGACGGTGAGCACCCGCTCCAATTCGCCGCCGCTCACCACATCGAACCCGCAGCCTTTTGCGGCGAGCAACTTCAGGATGGCCAGCGCCGAATTGGCCTTCACCGCATAACAGACCAGGTGCGGCACCCCCGAGAATGCCTGCGTGAAGAGGGCAAAACGTTCGAGAATGTGGCCCGCGGAGTAGACATAGAGCGGCGTCCCGTAGCGGCGCGCCAGGGACTCCAGACTGACGCCCTCCACGGATAAAATCTTCGCCGCATCGGAGTAGACAAACGGACGAGTCGAAATCAAGGGACCTCGAAGGATTCGAATTCTCCTGAGACACTACGGCGTCCCGGAGCATGCAAGCTGCCGGTTACGGCGTGCGGGCTGTTTCAGTGTCCATGTTCTTCGAGGTACTTCTCCACCTCGAGAGCGGCCATGCATCCGGTTCCCGCCGCCGTGATCGCCTGCCTGTAGCGGCGATCCTGCACATCGCCGCACGCATACACGCCCGGAACCCGCGTGAAGACGTAACTGTGGGTCTTGATGTATCCGTCCTCGTCCAGATCGAGCTGGCCGGCGAACATGGCCGCATTCGGGATATGTCCGATGCCGAGAAACAGTCCGCTCAGGCTGAGGTCGGACTCGATGCCGGTCACTGTATCCAGCAGCCGGACGCCGGTGACTTCCTTCTGCTCGACACCGAGAACTTCGAGGATCTTCACGTTGGTCAGGAACTGGATCTTCGGGTGGGCGATCGCCCGGTCGAGCATGATGCGCGAGGCCCGGAACTGCTCGCGCCGATGGATCAGCGTCACCTTGCTGGCGAACCGCGTCAGGAAGAGCGCTTCTTCCATGGCCGAGTCGCCGCCGCCCACGACGCCGATTTCCTTGCCGGAGAAGAAGAAGCCATCGCAGGTGGCGCAGGAGCTGACGCCATGGCCGATCAGCGCCTGCTCGGAGGGAAGTCCCAGCCACCGCGCGGAGGCGCCGCTGGCAATGATCAGCGTGCGCGTGTGGATGGTTTCGTTGCCGAGGTTGAGCGCGAAGGGATGCTTCGTCAGATCGGCCGTGGCCAGATGTCCAAGGCGAAACTCCGCACCGAAGCGCGATGCCTGCTTGCGCATGTTCTCGATCAGCTCGGGCCCCTGAATGCCTTCGGGCCAGCCGGGAAAGTTCTCCACCAGCGTGGTTATGGAGAGCTGGCCGCCGGGCTCGTGCCCTTCGAGCACCAGCGGACGAAGGTTAGCGCGTGCGGTGTAGATCGCTGCGGTCAGCCCGGCGCATCCCGAGCCAAGAATCACTGTGTCGCGAATATTGTCTGCCATGTGCCTGAACCTTCAAATTGTACCTGCCGCGCGTCCTTGCCATCGCCAATTGCGGGGCGCTTTCTCCCGAATCGAAACCGCGCCTGTTCTTCGTCCCGAACTGAAATGATGCTGCTCCCCTCGTGTTCGATTCTGCTGCTCCTGCGCCTCGGCTCGTGGCGGAATTGATTCTGGATGCCGCGCTATCGCCCCTGCCGCGGCCTCCGGAGGCCCCTCGATGGACCGTGCGATCCCTGCAGAAGGCTCTGAAGAGCGAGCAGCCCGCAGTTTCGGACGCCTCGTGCTGCTCGCGCTGCTCGTCGTCTTTGCGCTGCAGATCGCCCATGCCGGAGGGCCGCGCTGGGTTGCGGGCTCCAGCTATTTCGACTCGTTGGTCCAAGGACAGCCTTTCGTCTGGGCTCACGGCCAGGTCGCCTATTTCACCGACCTGGGCAATCTCAGCGCGCAGATCAATCAGTCCCGGGCCAATGCGATGGTTGCAACCGCCGCTGCGGTCTGGAGCGCGGTGCCGACTGCGGCCGTCTCCATCCAGAACGGCGGCAGCCTCGGCGAAGACGTGAATGGAACCAACGTGATCGCGGGCCCGAGCGGCGTCACGCTGCCCGCCGATCTTCAGCCCACCGCCACCGACATTCCTGTTGCCGTCGTCTATGACCAGGACGGCGCGGTGATCGATGCCCTCTACGGCAGCGGCGCCAGCTCTCCGCTCGTCTGCCAGAATGACGGCGTGATCGTCTCGGTCGACAATCTCGCCGTCACCGGCAACATCGTCCATGCGCTGATGCTGGTGAACGGGCTCTGCGCCACCACAACGGGTCAGATCGCGAACCTGCAGTACCAGCTCGTCCGCGGCTTCGGCCGCGTGCTCGGGCTCGACTGGTCCCAGACGAACGAAGAGATGTTCGATACCGGCCAGTTCAGCACCGGCAGTCTCGCAGGCTGGCCGGTGATGCACCCTCTGGAGCGGCTGTGCAACGGAGGCAGCGGGCAGTGTTTCACGAACCCGACCCAGCTCCGCACCGATGACGTTGCCGCCCTGAACCGGCTCTATCCGGTGACCTCGGCCAACATCGCCGGTTTCCCGGGCAAGACGCTCACCGCTTCCGCGACGATTTCGGTGACGGGCACCATCCAGTTCCCGGACGGCGAGGGAATGCAGGGAGTCAACGTGGTCCTGCAGCCCCTCATCGAGGGTCTTCCCGATCTTCGCTATACCGCGACCGCCGTCAGTGGCGCGTCCTTCCAGGGCAACGCCGGCAATCCCGTGAACGGCTCCGCCGACGCCTCCGGCAACGCGCTGAACCGCTTTGGCAGCGACGATGCCTCCCTCGAGGGGTACTTCGATCTCAGCGGCATTCCGCTTCCGCCGGGCTCGACCTCGGCGCAATATCAGCTGACCTTCGAAGCCCTCGATCCGCTCTACACCGGCAACGTGTCGGTTGGGCCCTACGTCACCGGCCAGGTGAGCCCGTCCGGCACCATGCCGGTGATCCCAGCTGGGCACACTGGGTGCCGGATCGGTCGTGACACAGAGCGTGACCGTCGCCGACGCGGACTGGGCCGAGAGCGGAGCCGACGGGACAGAAGACGCTGCGGCAGCTGTGCCTGTCACCGGTGAATGGAGCGGACGCATCACGGGTTACGGGCACTCCGGCTGGTTCCAGTGGTGGGCTCGCGGCGGCCGCGAATTCACCATCGAAACCCAGGCCCTGGACGAAAACGGTCTCCCGGCCGAGGACAAAGCTCAACCCGTCATCGGCGCCTGGAACGGAACCGATGCGCCCGGTACGGCTCCGGTCACCGGCACCGTGCAGCCCTTCAACGGCAACGCGGTTGGCCTGACCACTCTGCCGGTGCTGACGATCGCGGACAGCGAGGTGCGGATCGGGCTCGCCGATCTGCGTGGCGACGGGCGGCCGGACTACGCGTATCGAGGGCGCGTCCTGTATGCAGACAGCGTGACGCCTGCGCGCCTGCCGCAGAGCGGCGGCCCGATGGTCATCCGCGGAATGGGATTCCGTCCGGGGATGATCGTCACCGTCAACGGCGTTGCCGCTCCGGTGAGCAGCGTGACGCCGACCACGATTGTTGCTACGGCGCCAGCGTCTGGCGGCGCGACCGGAACCGCGGTTGTGCAGGTCGAGGATCCGCTGACGCTGGGCATCGCGGCCATCAACAGTGGCGTGAGCTACGACGCTGAGCCTGAGGACGCACTGGCGATTCTTTCCGCGCCCATGGGAGCGCTGCCAATGGGCGTGCCGGCACCATTCACGGTGCGGGCGATCGATGTCACGACGCAGATGCCTGCGGCGGGCGTGACCGTGACCTTCGCTATCACCGAGGGCACGGCGATGCTCGGCTGCGGCAAGAGTGCGTGCAGCGTGCGGACGGCCGGCGACGGCACGGCCACTCTTTTCGTGACTCCAAATTCGGCGGCGCTGGCGCAGGTGACCGCGTCTCTGGTGAATGCGAACAGTGTGGTCGCGGAGTTCACCGGTACCGCTCCTCCTTCGATCGCGGCTCTGGCCCCGAATCTCTATGTCGCGCTGGGAGCGACGGTGCCGTGGCCGGTGCAGGCGTTGGTGCTCGATGCCGCGGGGGGCGCCCTGGCCGGGCAGACGGTGGCGTGGACCGCCGATCCGGGCATCACGCCGGGAACGGGCCCGAGCGTCAGCGATGCCGAAGGCCTGGCGAGCCATGAACTGACGGTCGGGCCGTTCACGGCCAGCGACCTGGCGACAGTCCGGGCGTGTTTGGCCGGGTCGAGCACCTGCGCCAGCTTCACCGTGACGCCCGTTCATCCGGAAACGGCGGCGCTCGCAGCCTGGAGCGGGACCGCGCAGTTTGTCGCGGCCAGCCAGTCGCTGGCTCCGGTCGTGCTGCGGGTAACGGATGCGTTCGGGCATCCGCTGGCGGGGGCCACGGTGACCTTTGCCGAGATGCTGGTGGGCTGGAGCGAACCCTGTCCGGTCCAGGGCAGTTGTCCTGCGGCACCGGTTCTCGGGCAGCAGATCGTCCAGGCGACTTCGGGTATCGACGGGCTGGTCACGCTGACGCCGCTCTCCAATCAGGGGCTGCCGGCGCGGCTGCTGGCGATGGCGGCGACCGGGACTGCGACGCTGACCTTCGAACTGGAGCAGCATCCGTAAAGGTTGCGAGGCGCGCGGGTTTCGGAGAGCGGAACGCGCGAATTTTGCTTCTCTGTTTTCGAAAAATCGATTGTGCTTTGTTTTGTTGAAGTTCGCTTCGTTACCAGGCTTGATTCCCCTGGCGATGTGCCGTGGCTTGTATCAGATATGACCCTGGATGAGATTGCGTCAAAGTTAGCCGAGATTGCCGCAGGTTTGGCTGAGTTCTTCGTACCTGATTGACTCCGGAGCAGATGAGACCCGGCCGAGATTGCCGCAGGGTCGGCGGAGTTTGCCGGCGACTCGGTCGAGTTTGCCGCAGGGGCGGCCGGATCTGCGGCAGACCTGGCTGGGTTTGCTGCAGGCTCGGTCGTGAGGGAGCGGCGAGTGGAGAAGCGAGTGGGCGGGCGCAGGGGCTTGCTCCTTTCCGCAACAGAAAAGGCTCGCTGGATGGCGAGCCGGTATCTTTCCGGGCCTTCGAGTTAGAGGGAAAAGAATTTCTATCCCCCTATTATCAGAATACCAAGTCCAGGGAATAACTCTGCCAAATTTGTTGATCAGTTATGGCGTGTAAGTAGCCTGGAATCAGGGGGCATTACTTTCGATTGCGGGTGCGAGGCTTGACAGATTTTCCACATTTCCGGTGCTGCGGCGAAAATGCGGGATAAGTGACAGGTTTGCGGCAGATATCGATCCGTCGCCGGTTGCGGGTGATATCGCGAAAGTGCTATCTTCCGGGCGAATTTCGTGGCGCATTCTCCGGAGCGAGGAGGAAGCATGTCGCAGCCGTACACTTACGCCAATCCAGTTCTTTCTTTGTGGCAGGCCGCCGCGGCGGAGGTGCAGCGGCGTCACGCGAGCGTCCGGAGCCGGATGGCCACCGCGACGGCGCGGAGGATGGCGATGGCGGCGCAGCCGGCGCCGGACGATCTGATGGCTCCGGCGCGGATGATTGGGGAACCGCTGGGTGCGGGACAGACGCTGAGTCAAGGGGCGCTGGCTGCGGCTCCCGTGAGGGCGGGCGCTCCGCTGAAGGCGCCGATGACGGTGGGAGGCGTGGTCGGGGACTGCGCGGTAACGGCGGCGCAGTTTCTATGGGCGGAGATGACGGGCAATCAGCAGCAATCGGAGCTGCTGGCGGGAGAGCTGAAAGACTCGGTCTGCGACCCGGGCTGGGCTGAGTGCCTGACGACGTATCTGGCCTACAAGGTGTCCGGGGGAAAGCTGCCGTATCGGCCGAATCTGAATCCGGTGATCGATCTGGGCGGAGCCACGCAGGTGGCGATTGTGGGGGACTGGGGAACCGGCGATGAAGTGGCCATCAATCTGTTGCAGCAGGTGGCAAGCCTGCATCCCGACGTGCTGATCCACCTGGGGGATGTCTACTACGCGGGCACGCAGATGGAGGAGCAGGCGAACTTTCTCGATATCTGCCGCGAGTTTCTGGGAAGCCAGGTGCCGGTGTTCAGCCTCTGCGGCAACCACGATATGTATTCGGGAGGGAATGGGTATTACGGGTTGGTGGACCAGCTGGGTCAACAGGCGAGTTACTTCTGCCTGCAGAATGCGAACTGGCAGTTTGTGGCGATGGATACGGGGCACAACGACAGCGATCCGCTGACGGTGGCCACGCATATGACGAGCCTGGTGAGCGTGGAGGGCTGGTCGGAGGCGAACTGGGTGGTACAGAAGATCCAGCAGGCGGGCGGACGGCGCACGGTGCTGCTGTCGCACCATCAGCTGTTTTCCGCGTTCGCTTCGGTGGGGAGCGTGAACGGGCAGGCGTATGCCTACAATCCGAATTTGCATGGTGCGCTCCAGAGCGTTCTTTCCGAGGTGGTGCTGTGGTTCTGGGGACACGAGCACACGCTGGCTCTCTATGGACCGTACATGGGATTGCAGCGAGGCCGGTGTGTCGGGGCATCTGCGGTGCCGGTGTTCACCGATCAGCAGGCGTATGCGACGGCGACGGGTTTGCAGACGTATGAGAATGCACCGATGCCGGTGTGGAATACGAACGCGACGCTGGGCAATAACGGGACCGATTACAACAATGCGTTCGCCATGATGATGCTGGATGGCTCGTCGGCTACGGTGATGTATTACCAGGTTCCGCCGCTGGGGACGGCAACGGCGTACGCGGTGACGGACAGCGTGTAGCCTGGACGCATCGCCTGGAAAGATGGGGCGGAGTGGGATACGGCCA
>JBKICP010000039.1:0-2819 GCA_046567085.1 Acidobacteriota bacterium | reverse complement strand
CGAAGATCTGGAATCGCTGCTGGAGCGCGTGCGGCCGTCGCTGCCGGAGGAGGACTTCCGCAAGCTGAAGGCGGTGGTGGAGGGGCTGAGTTATCTCACCGAACTAATCGCGGATAAGGACACCACGATCCGGGACCTGCGCAAGCTGCTGTTCCCGCTGGTGACGGAGAAGACGCGGGAAGTGCTGGAACGGGCCGGGCTCAGCGATAAGCCGAAGCCGGCAGCAGAGGACAGGAAGAAGCCGAAGAAGCCCGGGCACGGGCGCAACGGAGCCGATGCCTACAGTGGCGCCACGCGCGTGGAAGTACCGCATGGGCAGCTGACGGCGGGCGATCACTGTCCGGGGTGCGAAAAAGGGCGAGTTTATGTGCAGCAGGATCCACGGGTACTGGTGCGGATCGCGGGGCAGGCGCCGCTGACGGCCTCCGTCTATGAACTGGAGCGGCTGCGCTGCAACCTGTGCGGGGAGGTGTTCACTGCACCGACTCCGGAAGGAGTGGGTGAGGAGAAGTACGAAGACACGGCGGCGGCGATGATCGCGCAGCTGAAGTACGGCAGCGGCATGCCGTTCTACCGGCTGGAACATCTCGAACAGAGTCTCGGCATCCCGTTGCCGGCGGCCACGCAGTGGGAAATCGTCGAGGAAGCAGCGGAGTTAATACGACCGGCGTGGGATGAACTGATCCGGCAGGCAGCGCAGGGCGAAGTGGTGCACAACGATGACACCAGCGTGCGGGTGCTGCATCTGGCGCGGGAACCGGCAGATGAGCGCACCGGAGTCTTCACCAGCGGCATCGTCTCCACGGCGCCGGGCTGGAAGATCGCGCTGTTCTTCAGCGGGGCAAAACATGCGGGCGAGAACCTGACGGCGGTGCTGAAGCACCGGGCGGCGGGACTGGCTGCGCCGATCCGCATGTCGGACGCTCTGGCGCGGAACGCGCCGAAGCTCAGCGACGGCGTGGAGGAACTGATCGCCAACTGCCTGGCGCACGGGCGGCGGCAGTTCGTTGAAGTGCTGGCGAACTTCCCCGAAGAGTGCCGTCATGTGCTGGAGTCGCTGGGTGCGGTGTATCGCAACGATGCGCTGGCGCGGGAGCAGAAGATGTCGCCGGAGGAGCGGTTGCGCTTCCATCAGCAACACAGCCGTCCTGTGATGGACAGGCTGCACGGCTGGATGCAGGCCCAGCTGGACAACCGCCGAACGGAGCCGAACTCCGGGTTAGGCAAAGCTATCCAATATATGTTGCGCCACTGGAAGGCGCTGACGCTGTTCCTGCGTACCGCCGGGGCCCCGCTCGATAACAATATCTGCGAACGTTCTCTGAAGCGTGCGATCCTGCATCGGAAAAACTCCCTGTTTTATAAGACGCTGAATGGAGCGCAGGTGGGCGATCTCTATATGAGCCTGATCCATACCTGCGAGCTGAACGGCGCCAACCCGTTCGACTACCTGACCGAGCTGCAGCGGCACGCCGAAGAGCTGGCGCGAAATCCGGCGGAGTGGATGCCATGGAACTACCGCAGCCGCATCGCTGAGTCCTGACGCGCTATCATGCTCGGCATGGCCGAAAAGGATACTCTGCGGCCATGGTCAGCAGGTAGCCTGAAATGCCCGGAAAACAAGCCTCGACAACCGGCAAATCGCGAAGGGTTTTCGGCCACCCCCGCAAACCCGCAAAAGCCGCGTTTCGCGCTGCTCTCTACGCCCGCGTCTCCACGCACGATCAGCAGACGCTGCCGATGCAGAATCGCGCTATGCGCGAGTATGCTGCCCGCCGTGGCTGGACCATCGCCATGCAGGTCAAGGAAGTCGGCTCCGGCGCTTCGCAGCGGCAGATGCGGGACAAGCTGATCGAAGCAGCGCGGCGGCGCGACATCGATGTAGTGCTGGTCTGGCGGCTCGATCGCTGGGGCCGATCGGTGACCGATCTGCTGGCCACCCTGCAGGAACTGGAACATCTGGGCGTCGGCTTCGTCTCGCTGACAGAGGCCCTCGACCTGACCACACCCGCCGGTCGCGCCATGGCCGCCATGCTCGCCGTCTTCGCCGAGTTCGAACGTGAAGTGCTGCGCGAGCGTGTTCGTGCTGGTCTCGCTCACGCCCGGCAGAACGGCAAAACTCTGGGCCGCCCTCTCACTGCCGGCCTCAAAGCTGACCGGATCCAAAAGCTCTATCGCTCCGACATCAGCAAATCCCAGATCGCGCGACAACTGAACATCGGCCGCACCTCGGTGCGCCGTATCCTGGCCGCTCCCCCCAGGAAGAAATAGCGACTCCATCCTTAATTACCCAGGCTCACCGAAAGCTCACAGAGCACCCGGTACACACCCATCGGATCGTCGAACCGGTTTCCGAAGGTTCCGTCTTCCTTCGCATAGGCCCAGTCAGGAACTGCCCAGGCATCGTCATCCCTTCCGACACGGAAAAGCGGCCCCGCAGGCCGCTTCGATTCGAGATCCATTCCATTCACTCCTAGCCACCGACGAGGAAAGCTCGCGCCGCTCCCATGATTTCCGGCGCCACGGTCTCCAGATCATTTTCCCTCATGAGCCGGAGCGGAACGCGGTCACCGAGTTCCGGGTTCAGGCCGGTCAGCCAGGATTGAATCACGGCGGGATCTTCTCTTTCGGCGAGCATCCGGACCAGTTGGAACGCAAACCTCAGACGCTTTTCGGCATCACCAGAGAGCTCGCCTCCCTTCATCCACCGATCGACGGCGCGCACATCCCGGACACCGCCTACGTAGGCGGTGAGCTTGCGGCCGATAATGCCGACGAGTTGCTTTACGATCACCGGCATAGGCGATTCGTGCCTGCCC
>JBKICP010000038.1:8708-21384 GCA_046567085.1 Acidobacteriota bacterium | reverse complement strand
ATCTGACCCTGGGCCTCGAGCTGACGTCCTTCACCGTTGAGAACGTTTCCCTGCCCGACGACCTCACCCAGGTCATGGATCACCGGATTGGAGTGCAGATGGCCGGCAACCTCGACAATTACACGCAATTCCAGGCAGCGCAGGCGCTCGGCACCGCAGCTGCCAATCCCGGCGGACCCGCGGGAACTATCGTGGGCGTAGGCGCCGGTGTCACCCTCGGCCGTGCTTTGGCCGGCTCCATGACCGCGAGCGAGATCGCCAGTTCAGGCGGCGTTGCCCCTGCAGCCTCAGGACAAAAGTTCTGCATCGCCTGCGGCAAACCAATGGTGCGCACGGCGAAATTCTGCCCGGAGTGCGGCGAACAACAATGACCCGCGCGGCCCTCCTCATCCCGACCCGATGAACTCGCCCGCAATGAACTGCCCGGCATGCGGCGCGCCGATGGATCTGGAGTCCGGCGCCGAAAGCCTCACCTGCGCTTACTGCGGCAATGTTGTTTTTCCTGAAAAAAACGATGACGGCGTCCGCGTTCTCGGCGAAGCCACTGGCGAGCTCTGCCCGACGTGCGGCATCGGCCTTGTCGATGCCTCCTTCTCGGGAGCGCGACTGCGCTACTGCACCCGCTGCCGCGGCATGCTGATCGAGATGGAAGCCTTCTCCGACCTGATCCAAACCCTGCGCGCGGGACATGACGGCGGGGGCGTCATCCCCCGGCCGCCGGACCGCAGCGAACTGCAGCGCCGCCTCACCTGTCCCCACTGCCGTCAGGCTATGGAGACGCATTTCTACGCCGGTCCCGGCAATGTCATCCTCTCCGACTGTGAACGCTGCTCCCTCGACTGGCTCGACCACGGCAAGCTGATGCGCATCGCCCACGCTCCCGACGCGCTGGCCGAAGAAGCTTAGATCAGGAAACCATCCTCACCCAAGAACCGGGGGCACGGCTGTCGTCGTTTTCGTACACCGCGCGCCGTCTGGGAAGAAGGTGGATCTGGCCCTGCCCGTCCTGGGATAGAACGAGCGTTTCGATGCATGCGCCACAGAGCCAGTAGTGTTCGAGGCGTCCTGCTCCGCTTTTGCCGCCGCCGAGGTTTCTGGCAGCGTTGTCAAAAACATAGATTCGGCCTTCGCGGAGGTAGTGGAGTGGCTTACCGCAATCGGGATTAGCACAACAGCTGATCATGAGAATGCTCTCCTTTTCGAAGCTGACGGCAATCGGCGAAATTTGTGCACGTAAGGCTGAAGCGCGAGCCGGAATGGTAGCGTCCGGGCAGTATCCCGGGATCCGCAGCCTCGCGTCTCTTCACGTCAATTGCGGCGCACGTCCACTGGAAGGTTTAGCCCGGACTTCCCCTCTGCAAGGAAACCGGCAAAGTAAATTTCCACGGCGCCTCGGGCGTTCGTCGCAGTACGGCAGCGCCTGCGTGGCGGGGTGAGATCGTATCCGGAAAACGCAATCGAGGCTATCCCCTCGGATTCAGGACGATCAATCACACATTCGGGGCACGCCTGTCGTGAGATACGAGACCTTTCCGATCGCATGGCTGGAGGCGCTACTGCACGGATGAGAGAGCCTCAGCCGCAACGGCAAAAGCGGGAAGGCGAAGTTGCAGCGATCTGCCGCGACTCGCCTCCCCGCTCGGTTGTGACTCGTCTTTCGTTCCCTTCTTAGTGCTTGCTGAACATCTCCATCACATCCTTGCGCAGCGCCACCCGGCTCGACTCCCGCGTGTAGAACATGTGCCCGCCGGGGAATTCATGCACCGACACCCGCGTCGGATCGCCCATCACCGGCATCTGGTTCACCGTAAGAATCGAGCCCATGAACGGGCACGAAAGATCGTTCCAGCCATGCACGATCATCACCCGCAGCTTCGGATCCGCCGCTACCGACTGCCGCAGCTGCGTCACCGAGCCGGCACGCAATTCCTGGTCGCGATTCCAGTGCTCCGCTACGTCATAGGAGAGCGCGTTGTAGCGGGCGTCCACCTTCCAGCCCACCGTGTGCGTCACCCAGTCGACCATCGCCGTTGTCGTCGGCGCAATCATCGAGGCCAGCAGCGGATCGTTCGCGCGCTGCTCCGGCGCATACGGAAACGGATCGAACATCGTCACGTTCGAGTCGTAGACCGAGCCCAGCTTTCCCTGCTCGCGATGTACCTCGCGCAGGTAAGCGCGTGTTTCCAGCCTTCCGCCCGAGTCCTTCACAAAGGTGGGGTCAAGGCCGGTCATCTGCGTCACTTTCTGGATCATCGCGTCGTTCCCTGCGGGATCGGAGTGGCCTTTGATCAGCGCTGTGACATAGTCGCCCAGCGTGTAATCGATGACGCCCTTCATCGCTTCAGGCGTCAGCTTGTCCTGCCGCTCCAAATTCGCAGCCGTGATGGAAGGCAGCGTGACCAGCCATGGCAGGGGCGACAGATCGCCATTTTGCTCGATCGTCGGGTTCAGATACGGCGAGACCAGGACCACCCCGTTCATCGCCACGCCCAGCTGCGATTGCAGGTAATAGGTGATCCGCGGGCCGCGGAATCCGCCGTAGCTTTCGCCCACCAGATATTTGCGCGACTCCATCCGGTCGTTCAGCACCAGCCAGTCGTAAATCGCGCGCGACAGATACTCAATGTCGGGCTCCGTTGTCCAGAACAGCTTCCTCGTCTGATCGGCGTCCACCAGAGAGCGGCTGAAACCCGTGCCGATCGGATCGAGAAAGACAAGGTCCGTGAAGTCGAGCCACGTCCCGGGATTATCCTTCAGCGTCGCGGGGTCCGATGGGCTGTCTCCTTCGTTGCCGGCATTCAGGTGCTTGGGACCGATCGCTCCCAGATTCAGGAAGACGGATGCCGCACCCGGTCCGCCATTCACGGCGAAGGTGACCGGGCGGTTCGGTTCATCAACCGTATAGGCGGTGTAAACGAGCTGCCCGACCGCTTTACCCTCGGCATCGCGCACGAACAGCGTGCCGACCGTGGCTGTGTAGTTCAGCTTCTTGCCGTCGAGCGTGATGCTCTGCTGCACGTGCGCATCGGGCGGCAACGGCGGCAGCGGATTTTTCTCGGCGACTGGATTCTGGCCGGGTTTCGACGAATCTGAGGCCGCTGCAGCCGGAGGATGCGGGTGTCCGCCTTCAGACTGGGCTGCGGCAGAAAGGCACGGCCACGCGGTGAAGGAAAGAAGGGCGAACCACAAGGCAAAGCGCCTGGGGACACAGGCGAGCGAGGAATTTTTCATGACAGCTACGATAAATGGGAATGGCTCCGGCGTGGAGCCATCCACGTAAAACGACGATGGACGGCCCGAGCTACCAGATCCGGACGCGATCGTCCGGGGCCAGATACAGCTTCTCGCCGGGCTTCACATCGAACGCCGCATACCAGGCGTCGAAGTTGCGGACGATATCGGCGCGATACTCGCCGGGCGAATGGCCGTCGGTCAGAACCTGCCTCCGCAGAGCCGCCTCACGCGTCTTCGAGCCCCAGTTCTGCGCGAAGGCGATGAAAAACTGCTGATCACCCGTGAACCCGTCCTGGGTCGGCGCTTCGGCTCCGTTCAGGGATGCGCGATAGCCGTCATATGCCGCGGCCACGCCTCCGAGATCGGCGATGTTTTCATCGATCGTCTGCTTGCCGTTCACATGCACGCCGGGGAACGGCTCGTACGCGTCGTACTGTCTCTCCAGTTTCTCCGCCTGTTGCTCAAAGTGCGCGTGATCCGCGGGCGTCCACCAGTTGCGCACGCGGCCTTTCGAATCGAACGCACTCCCCTCGGCGTCGAAGGTGTGGCTGATCTCGTGGCCGATGACGGCGCCAATCGCCCCATAATTCACTACCGCAGGCGCCGCGGGATCGAAAAACGGCGGCTGCAGGATCGCCGCTGGGAAGTTGAGTGCGTTTTGCAGCGGCAGATTGACCGCATTGACCGTTTGCGGCTCCATCGACCACTCGTGGCGGTCCACCGCTTTGCCGATACGAGCGATCGCCCGATGGTATTCCCAGAGCGAGGCACGCCAGGAGTTGCCGAAAGCATCGTCGGGCCGCACTTCGTATGCCGAATAATCCTTCCACGTCTCCGGATAGCCGATGCCGACATACAGTGTGTCGAGCTTCGCCTGCGCCTCGGCGCGGGTCGATGGTGCGAGCCACGTCAGTTGATCCAGCCGCTTGTGATATGCAGCGATCAGGTTGGCGACCATCGCCTGCGCCTCCGCCTTGGCTTGCGGCGAGAAGTATTTCTGCGCGTAGATCTGACCGACTGCATCGCCAAGATCCTCGTTGACGAGGTTCACCCCCAGCTGCCAGCGCGGCCGCTGCTGCTGCACACCGGACATAATCTTGCCGTAGAAGGAAAACTGCTCCTCTGCCAGCGCACGCGGCAGAACGCTCGAATACGCTTCGATCAGGCGCACCGCCAGCCAGTCCTTCCAGGTTTCGACCGGGACTGAGGCCACCAGCGCCGCTTCGCCGGTAAGCGCCGTCGGCGTCCAGACCATGAACTGCTTCTGCGTTCCGAGCCCCGCGGCGTCGAAGTAGGCATCCCAATCCAGCCCCGGAGCCTTCGCGGCAAAATCGGCACGGGTCCACAGGTTATTCGCCTTCGCGATGTCTTCGATGTCGGCAAGGCTCACGTGCGTCGCCGCGAGGTCATGCTCCAAAGCGATCACTCGGCCAGCCCGCGTTTCCGAGTTATCGAAGCCTGCCTCGCGCAGCACGGTAGCGACGTGCGAGTAATACTGCACGCGCAGGTCCTTCATGTGCTGCGACTGGTCGAGATAGTAGTCGCGGCTCGGCATCTCCAGGCCGCCCTGCAGCAGATAGGGCATGTAGTGATCCGAATCGCTGAACCCCGGAGCCACCCACAGCCCGAAGAGATTCGGCGTCGAGAAGACGGCGTTGTTCAGCATGTCGACATCGGCTCGCAACGTCTTACCCAGCGCCACGGCCAGGTCGTGCCGGGTGTGAATCGCGGCGATCTCCGCCAGATGTGGCTTCAGAGGCTTCAGCCCCTTCGCCTCGATGGCGGACTCATCCATATAGGCGTTGTAGAGGTCCGCGATCTTCCGCTCGCTTGAACCGGCCGCCGCTTTTGACTTTGCAGCCTCCTCGATGATCGCTGCCACATTCTTGCTGCTCCGATCGGCCAGGATCGAGAAGACTCCGATTCCGGCGCGATCCGCCGGAATCTCGGTACGGGCGATCCAGCCGCCATTCGCATAGCGGTAGAAATCGTTGCCCGGCGTGACCGCGCGATCGATGTTGTCGAGAGCGATTCCATGATGCGCAGGCGGTGGCGCAGTCTGATCCGTGTTGGTCTGAGCAAGGGCGAACGGCAGAGCGGCAGCGAGCGCACAGACGGCCAGCGCCGTCCGGGGTGAAACCTGAAACCATCGATCGGTAGTCAACGGAACTCCTCACAAGTGGTGGAGCGCAGGCACAGCGGAAGCAGGATAATAGCAGATCGTCTTAGCGCTGGGCTTCCTGCGTCGTCACCTTGTCCAGCTCGCGATAAAACTGCTCGTTGCGCAGGATCGCCTCGACGTATTCGCGGGTTTCCGTGAAAGGGATGGACTCCACGAACTCATCCATGCCGTGATAGTTGCCAACGCTTTGCCAGTCCGTCACGCGATCGTCGCCGGCGTTATACGCGGCAAAGGCGTACTCCGGTTGGCCACCGAACTTATCCAGTGTCTGCCGCAGATATAAGGTGCCCAGACGAATATTGGTGGAAGGATCGAGTAACTCACTTGTGTGGAAATGCGAGAGACCAATTTGGCGGGCGAGAGAGCGGCCCACCGACGGCAACAACTGCATCAGACCGTAGGCGTCTTTGTTGGAGACGGCCCCCGGGTTAAACTCCGTCTCCTGGCGGATCAGTGACGCTACCATGTAAGGATCGAGGCCGTTCTTCCCTGCGTTTGCTTTGATGTCGCTCCAGTAGCTCTGCGGGAAGAGAATGCGCCAGTAAGCCACCGGAATGGCTTCGATCGGCGCTGAGGTATAGAACGGCAGGGCGCGCTTGAGCAGCCGCATGGCGCGCCAGGACTCGCCAAAGGAGGCGTAGATTTCCGCCTCGGCAAAAGCACCCCATTGATCGCTGCCTTCGGAAGCCTGAATCTCCGGCGCAATGTATTCGTTCAGACCGGCATTGGCCAGCAGACGCGCCTTCACCACATGAGGATCGTCTTCCGGGACATCGTCGGTTAGTTCCGGAATCGCCGCGGGCTGGAGCGCGTCAAGGATCGGATTCGCTTCCGGCGTCACCGTCCCGAGGTTGTGCAGGCGGCCCTGCGCCAGCATCGCATAGTAGTAGTGCGGATAGACACGCAGGATCGTGCGGTAGTATTCCGCAGCCGATGCAGCATTGTGCTCCTGGCTCTCATACACTCGGCCACGCCAGTAGATGGCCGAAGGAATCTCCTTGCCTCCGGCGTAGACCCGAATCTGCTCGTCGAACAGGCGCGCCGCCTCGGCATACTGGCCCAGCCGGTAGTTCAGCCAGCCCGTCCTCCAGTGCGCGCTCGGCGCATAGCGATTGGTCGGGAATCGCCGCGCCAGTTCGCCGTAATACGTGATCGCGTGCGGATAATCCTTCAGCAGCAGATACATATTGCCGCTGGAATAGAGCGCCTCCGCGAGCCACGCACTGGTCGGAAAGCGCGTCTCCATCTGGCTCACGATGGACTGTTGCGCGGTCTGATCGCCCCGGTCCCGCGCCAGTTCCATCTGCAGATACATCCGCCGTGCACCCGCTTCGTCATTTGTATCGGGGATCGAGTTCAGCTCCGATTGCGTCAGGCGATGGAGCTTCCAGTCGCACTCAGCCGCTGCCACCAGCAGCGCTGTGCGGCTTGTGGAGTCGATATTGGACTGGCTGGCCAGGGAGCGATACTCCTCCTCCGCGTCGGAAAAATGCCCGGCGTTGTAGAGCGCATCCGCGTGGTGGCGCCGCTGCTCAGGAGGCAGCGTGGCCAGCGTGCCGTCGCTCGCCAACTGGCTGCGCGCCACTCCCGCTTCGATGGAGAGCGGGTAATCGAGATAGACGTGCCTGAAGAGGCTCTGCGCTTCGCTCGTGTTGCCCGCCAGGCTTTCCGCCTTCGCCAGTGCGAGCTGGAAGTCGGCCTTCCCGCCGATGGCCGACTGACGGTAAGGATTCAGCACCGTCAGCGCCGCCTGCGCGTTGCCTTGCTGGATCATCAGGTTGGCGCGCAGCACGGGAATGCTGTTCACGAAGATGCTGTCCGGATATTTGCGCACAAAACTGTCCAGAACCGCTTCCGCCTGGGGCAGCTGATTGTTCTGCAGGTAAACCTGCGCCGTGAGGTAGTCGACGTAGTCGGCCAGGGCGCCGTCCGGCTGCGTTGCGGTGCGATCGGCGCGATCGGCTGAGCGGAGCGCCGCCGCGGCATCGGGAAATTTCTTCTGCAGCAAATAAGCGTGCCCCACGGCGAGGTACGCTGCTGCCGCCGCTTCGCCCGTGTGGCTGCGCGCCCACGCGCTCACGCCGGAAAAGGCGGCAGGGGTCGGATTCTGGGCAAGCTGCTGCGCCATCGGCCGCAGCTGCGACGAGGCGACGAAGGCGTGCTGGTAGCGGCGGCTGCGGGCCCGCTCGCGTGCCGTAAGAACACGCCGGCGCCGGCGGCGATGCGCGGATGTACGCGCGTGGGTCGTGTGGGCGGTCCGAGCCGAAACGCGGTGAGAGGCATGCGCATTGCTCGGCGTGGTCCTGGCGTGGGTCGTTTTGTGATGCGTCGTCGTGCGATGGGTAGTCTTCTGCGACTCCTGCGAAGACGAACTGGATCCGGTCTGCGCCGGGGCAAAGGCCACGGGCGCTCCGAGCAGGAGAAAAGCCCCAAATACAAGCAGCCGAATCGAAGGGGGGACGCGAAAAAACGACATCAATACGCCTCTGGCTACCAGAGTAAGACGAATCGGATTGGCTTTCGGAAGGGAAAGCCCGGCTCTGACCAAAAAGTTGCAACAGTCCGTACCTGATCAGGCTCCCGGCAGACCGCCGCTTGCTCGCCGTTCTGCGCGGAGTTTGCCCAGTCTCGCTCTCGCCTCCCCCTGGTACGTTCTCTTGCAATTCTTTCGTCCACGCGCCCGTACATCCGCTCGCCGCTCACTGCGTCTCGACCCTTCTCCCTGGAGCATCCAGGAGACTCCCCGTGACCGGCGCTACGGCCCTCGCCAGCGCCCTCCGGCTATCGGCTACCAGTCTCCTCGTTCCCGCTCGGCAAGATGACAATCTCCCCCGTCATCTGGTCGTGCCCTCGCCCACAGGCGATGCTGCAGCGCATCGGATACGTCCCAGGAGTCTGTGCGAGAAATCGGATCACCGCCGGGTGCTCCGGCTGGACCGGCTCATTGATTCCAAGCCCGGGCACGGCCAGCCCATGTTCGATGTCCGTTGAACTCACGACCAGCTCGACCCGCGCGCCCTGCGGGATTTCGAGGCGATTCGGCAGGATCTCCCATTTCTTCATCACAATCTGGCGAACCGTGTCCGGCGGGCCGTCGAAAGTCGGAGTCTTCTTGCGGCAGCCGCTCATCCAAAGAATGAGCCCCAGAACGCAGAGGAGGGTTGCGGTTTTTGATGCAGCCCCGCTGCGCCGTTTACTATGGGAGAAGGCCCGGTTGTCGACTGCTGTCCAAATTCTGAAGCCATTCATGTCTTCTTCCATCCAAACACAGGGGACGCCTGAAGTTCATCCTGATGTGCTGCTCGTCGAGCGGGCGCGCCAGGGCGATATGGCGGCATTCGAAAAGCTGGTGCGGCAGTACGATCGCCAGGTCTTTCGCATTGCCAACCACATCGTCCAGAACCGCGAAGACGCCGAGGATGTCGTCCAGGATGCGTTCCTGAAGGCGTACGAGAAGCTCGACCAGTTCCAGGGCAATTCGAAGTTCTACACCTGGCTGGTGCGCATCGCGGTCAACGAGGCGCTGATGCGGCTGAGGAAGCGGCGGACCGGGAAGATGGTTTCCATCGATGAAGACGTGGAGACCGAAGAAGGTTCGATGCCCCGCGACCTGGCCGACTGGAGTCCGGATCCGGAGGCGATGTATGGACAGTCCGAGATGGCCGATATTCTGCGCCGAACGATTCAGGGCCTGCCGCCGGGCTTCCGGGTGGTGTTTGTGCTGAGAGACGTGGAAGGACTTTCGACCGAAGAAACGGCGGAGACGCTCGGATTGAGCATTCCGGCGGTAAAATCGCGGCTGTTACGGGCGCGGCTGCAGCTGCGGGAACGTCTGAGCCGCTATTTCAAGCGTGGGCAGGGAAAGCAGGCTCAGGCCCAGGTGGGTGCGAAGTGACGTGCACTGAGTTTTTGGCTCAGCTCGATGAGATGCTCGATCAGGACGCGGCTCTTCCGCTGCGCGCCGACCTGGAGCAGCACCTGCGTGAGTGCGAACACTGCGAGATCACGCTGAACACCACGCGCAAGACGATCCAGATCTACCGCAGCCACGAACTCTACGAACTGCCTAACGATCTTCGCGAGCGGCTGCATAATGCCATTCTGGCCAAATGCCGGAAGTGTTAGTTCGAGCGGCTTTCGTTTTCAGGATTCCGGTAAGCGCACGAACCCCTTCAGGCGACGCGGGCGCTGGTCATCCTTTCTTCGCTCCTCGCGTTCGGGCGGGTGCAGGCGCTCTGTCTCCGCAGCTGATGGCGGTTCAGCGCAGCAGAACCAGCGCCACCGATCCCCACGTCGCCAGTCCGACCGTAAGCCAGAGCACATAGTCCCCCGGATGTCCCGACTGCATCGCGCGCAGTACGCGCAGCCGCGATTCCAGCATGGCTCCGATCCGAAGTGATCGCGCGATGCGCCCTCGAAACACTGAGGTACAAGCCAGCAGCGCCGCGAATGCGATGGCAAGGAGCCCGTGCAGCGCGCCCTCTTCCGGCTTCCACGCGGGCAGCACCGCGCCAGGCGCAGAACCTGTATAGGTCAGATGAATCATCACGACCTGCCGCGTGAAGCCCGCACATGCATCGCGCAAAGGTGCGAGCCATCCTGGCAGGAACGCCAGTGCTATCGGAATCGCCATGCAAAGCGCCGCCGGAACAAATTGAAACCAGAATACCCGCCGATCTTCCGCCGCGGTCTCCGGAAGCTCTCCGATCTGCGCAGACCGGTCGGTGATTGGCTGGGTCCCCCATCCCAGAAAGGTGTGTATTCCGACCCGGAGCACCGCCGCCGCCGTCATGGCTCCGCCCAACAGGCAAATCCACGACACCCACCCGAACCCCACCCCATCGGCTGCCTTCTCAATTCCGCCCTCCCCCGCCATCAGGAGAAAGGGCGGACCGGCAGCCAGACCCAGCGCGCCGAGGAACCATAGCGCAGCCGTCCATCGCATTTCCCTTCCCTTCCCGAACAAACTCCGCTCACCGATGGCGCGCAGCCGGTGCAGCAGGATGCCACTGGTCAGAAACAGCCCGCCCTTGATAAAGGCATGCGCGGTCAGGTAGACCATCATCGCTGCGAACGCCAGCGGGGTCCCCAGACCAAGCGCCGTCAGCATGATGCCGGCATGGCAGATCGTCGAGAACGCCAGCATCCGTTTCACATGATGCTCGGCATAACACATCAGGCCGCCGACCACGATTGTCACCACACCCAGCGCCACCAGCAACGCCCGTAACTGCGCTCCGTGGGTTGCAAATGTCTGTCCAAAGACCAGAAACCGCAGCCGAGCCACGGCGAACAATCCCAGTTCCACCATCAGTCCGGAAAAGAGCACGCACACCGGCGTCGGCGCCACCGCATGAGCATCCGGCAGCCACAGATGAAACGGCACGATTGCCGCCTTGATGAAGAACCCCGAAGCCAGGAGCACAAACGCGAACAGGACCAGAGGATCATGCCGCTGCCCCAGTTCCAGCCCGATCTGCGCCATGTTCAGTGCGCCGGTCACGGCATAGACAAAGCCAATTCCCGTCAGCACCAGAAACGCCGCGATCGTGTTCGTCACCGCAAAGTTGAACGAGCCCTGCAGCGGCGCCGGCTCCGCCGTCTTCAGCCCGCACAGCGCAAACGCTGCCGTGCTCATCAGTTCGAAGAAGACAAACAAATTGAAAATATCTGCGGTCAGACTGAATCCGCACATCGCCGCCAGAAAGATCAGCATCAGCGGCTGAAAGTAATTCGAGCCGGAATCGATCAGGCGCCATGAAAAGATCAGGCTCAACAGCGTCAGCACTGCAGCAAGGGTCGCCAGCCCCGTGCTGATCGGATCAGCGACAAAGCTAATTCCCACCGCCACCGATCCGCGCGGATGCCAGTTACCAAACCAGTACACCGCCGGCCCGAACAGCGCGCGCCGCAGCAATGCGGCACAAACCGCCAGCGTGAGCCCGGCAAACAAAACAGCGAGCGAATCGACCGCAGCGCGGTTGAGCCATTTTCGCAGGCATGCAATCAGTGCCGCGCCCGCCAGGGGTACGGCGACCGGAAGCGGCGTCAGAGGCGAAGGCGTGCTCAAGCTCAGCCCCGCAACGTTCTTAACTCATCGGGAGAAACCGTGCCCGACTTTTCGTGTGCCTTCACCACCATGGCCAGCAGCAGCGCCACCACCACGGCCTCCACCACCACGTCAGTCAGCATCAGAGCCTGAACCACAGGGTCTACCGTCCCTTTTCCAGGCGCAATATCGGCAAAAATCGGCGCTGCACCGCCGATGCGATACCCAATGCCCAGCAGCAAAATGTAAGTTGAGCTCTGCAGGATCGCCAGACAAACCACCGAGTGCACCAGATGGCGGCTGCTCACCAGCCCATAGAGCCCGCAGAAGAAAAGCCACCCGGCAACAAAGTACGGCAATGCATGCAGAGCATGAGGCATCGCTTACTCCTCGGGCACCTGGCCGGTTACGATTTCCTGAAGGTAGGTGTAGGCCACCAGCAGAAACGCCGCCGTCACCTCCACTCCCACGCAGGCGCTGATCAGCGCAATGGTCCCGGACGAGAACACATCCCCTGTCTGTCCCAGCGGCAGAAAATTCGTCAACAATGGTGCACCGATCAGCAGCGGAGCAAGGCCGATCAGCGCATACGCCCCTGCCCCCAGCGCCTCGACAACCTCCACCGCCGTATGCGAAGTGATCCGTCGAAACGACTCCGTATTCTCGCAGACATACAGCAGCAACGAGCCCGACGCCAGAATGACACCCGCCTGGAATCCTCCGCCGGGCGTCAGCTGGCCGTGCAGTCCGATATAGAAACCAAAAACAACCATCAGCAGAATCGCCGGCATCGCCGCCGCGCGCACGGTGCCGCTCAGATGGAATGCGTCCGCCAGCTTCCCTGCATCCCGCGTCGACGCGCCCTTCTCGCGACGCAGCAGCATCATGACGCCCAGCACCGCCGTGAACAGGATGAACTCCTCGCCCAATGTGTCGAATGCCCGATAGTCGTAGTTGATCGCATTCACCACATCGGTGGCATGCCGTTCATACACCACCCCATGCGCAATCACATCTCCGTAGGGCCCCCGATAACTTCCCCACGGGGGCAGATTCAGCGCTGCATAACAGTAAAGAAGCAGGAAGACTCCACCGAAAAGGAAGAACAGCCGCGTGCGAACTCTCTCACGCATCCCGCTCTCCCTGCACCTGCTGGCTGCGCGTTCGGAACTTCATCCGCGAGATGGCCAGCATCACCATCAGCGGCAGAG
>JBKICP010000038.1:0-8698 GCA_046567085.1 Acidobacteriota bacterium | reverse complement strand
GAGCCACGGCACCCACAGTGATCTGCGACAGCGCGACGTCCGGGGCCTGAAAAAAGAAGAACACCAGCGCCATCAGCGTGCCGTAAAAGCTCAGAGCGATCACCTGGTTCGTCACGTCCCGTGTGCGCACCACCCCGAATCCCGTTACCGCCACCAGCATCAGCAGCCCCGCTCCAACCCAGATCATCGGTCGCGACCCTCGCCCACGATCTCCATCGGGTCTCCGTCCCGCGGCTCCCAGTGGCCCAGTTTGCGCGCGCGAAACGCACGCGCCGTCGCATGCGTTACCACAGAATTTGTTCCCAGCAGAACCAGCGCGATCAGCGCCGTCTTCCAGAACACCTCCCGTGGCCCCTGCGAGATCAGAACTGCCGCCGTCACAAAAGCCGCCCCCATCGTCGCCGGCAACGATATGTAGTGCAGCGCCTGCGTCGGCTCCTTCATGCGCCACATCCCCGCTACCCCGAGCCAGCAAAGCAGCATCGCCAGGCTCAACAACACCACTTCAGCAACAATCGCCGTCATAAGTGCTTCCCCAGAAAACGCGCAAACACCAGTCCGCCGCCGAACGACATCAGCGCCTCGGCCAGCGCCAAATCGATGAAAGGAGTCCGCCCAAACCCAATTGTGAACAGCACCAGAGCCAGAGTGACAATCACACTGCCGACTTCCAGCCCCACCAGCCGACGCTCCGGCGTTCCGCGCAGACACATATCGGCGCACGGCACCAATGAGGCCGAAACGCCCACCCCCGCCGCGAGCCAGATGTTCATCGCGCCCCCGTTTCGGGCTCCGCTCCCAGGGCCTGCGTCATCGTCGGAATCTCGGCCCGCCTCAGCTGATGAAACAGCATCCGGCCCTGCTCCGCATCGATCCCGATCACGATGATGTCCGGAGCCATCGTCGTGTAAAACGTCGCCAATACTCGCCGCGCGGCGAATCGCGCTTCCGTCCTGGCTCGTCGAAAACCACTCACCCGAAAGAGCGAGTCGGCGCGCCTGCGCCCGAACACGTCGCCCGCCAGCACCGCGATCATCGCGCAAACTCCGCTGACGACGGACCAGGGAACACGCCATGCCTGCGCCAGCTCTCTCCCCTGGAAATCCAGCCGCAGGGTCTCCGTCTGCCACACTTTTGAGAGAAAAGCCCCCGCGAGCAACAGCACTCCGCCGCCCACCCACATCTCATCGCGCCGTACGCCGCCCACAAATAGAACCCACAACCCCGCAACCGCCAGCAAAGCCAGCGCCCGCACCATCATCGATCGCGTTGTGCGCCGAGCCTTTGTCGAGGACGCCATGGCAAGGGGTTAGATGCCGGCGGATAAAAGTCAGATAGCCGCCCCTCGCTTCCCTCGAACCGTTCGTCAGCGTCGCGGGAGTCACGGCGCATCTAAACCAAATGCCGGTTTCCACTGCGCCACCGTCACGCTATGCATCTTCCCGTTCGTCCTCCCGTCGCCCCCATGCTCGCAAAGCGCGTCGAACAACTCCCCGCCGGGCCGGAGTGGATCTACGAGCCCAAGTGGGATGGCTTCCGCACGCTCGTCTTCCGCGATGGCGACGAGCTACTTATCCAGAGCCGCGACAACAAATCCCTCAATCGCTATTTCCCCGAACTTCTCGATCCGCTCTTTGCGCAACTGCCCCGCCGCTGCGTGCTCGACGGGGAAATCGTCATCGCGAAGCACGGCGTCCTCGATTTCGACGCGCTCCAGCTTCGCATTCATCCCGCAGCTTCGCGCGTGCAGATGCTCAGCCGCGAAACACCCGCCTCCGTCGTCTTCTTCGATCTCCTCGCCGAAGGTACGCATGACTGGACCCAAAAGCCCTTCACCGACCGGCGGGAAAATCTCGAAACCCTCCTCTCCAGGGCAAAGCCCCCGATTCACATCACACCTGCCACCGACGATGCCTCCCTGGCCCAGGACTGGTTCCGCCGCTTCGAAGGCGCCGGCTTCGATGGCGTCATGGCCAAGGCCAGGCAAGGCCTCTACGAGCCTGGCAAGCGCACGATGTTCAAGGTCAAGCACGAGCGCGACTGCGACTGCGTCGTCGCCGGCTTCCGCTGGTATCGCAAAGGCTCGCGCCCCGCTATCGGTTCCCTGCTCCTCGGCCTCTACGACGGTCACGGAGCCCTGCAGCACGTTGGCGTCTGCGGCAGCTTTCCTCTAAAAACACGGTACGAGCTGGTTTCCTTCCTGGAGCCCTTCCGCAAGAACGCCCTCGCCGATCATCCCTGGTCCCACTGGACCCAGGGCCCGGACGACCCGCAGCCGGCCCAGCGCAGGCCCGGCGGCCAAAGCCGCTGGAGCCAGGGCAAGGATCTCTCCTGGGAACCGCTCCGCCTCGAACTCGTCGCCGAAGTCGCCTACGAACACATGCAGAAGGGACGATTCCGCCACATGGCGCAGTTCCGCCGCTGGCGCTCCGATAAGCAGCCCCAAGACTGCACCTTCGAACAACTCGAAGTCGTCCCGCCCGAAGAGCTCCGGCAGATCTTTCCGCACAATCGCTGACTCGCGCCTACTTCCTCGCTCGCGGCCGCCGCATGCCCCGCGTCGGATCGTCGTCCGGATCCGGCGCCTCCTGCGCAGGCCGCAGTTCTTCCGGAATGTGCCGCAGGTTGATCCGAATTCTCGTCCAGGTCGATGAGCGGCCGCGCATCGAATCCACCAGCACATCGTCGACCGCCAGATATTCAGCGGCTGCCGCATGGGCCGTCTTCCATCGCTCCAGCCCTGCGAGCGCCGCCTCCTTGTCGGGAGAATTCGCCACCACCAGCAATGGCATCTTCGTGCGCGGCGTCTTCTGGCGCGAAGGAGCCACCCGCGCCGGCTCTCCCGCCGCCTTCCTGAAGTGCGGCGGCCATGGCGCGTCCCCCAGTCCCGCAGCTTCGTCGCGTGCCGCCAGCTCCAGCAGTTTCTCCAGCGATCCGGCACTCGCGTCCATCCCCGCATGCGGATCGCCGATCGCCGCAAATCGCCGGGGCACCGTCAGCACGGTAAAGTCCCCCGGCTCGCAATCCGGCACCTCATCCCAACCCAACGGCGTGGATACGCGCGCATCCGCCGTGGGCCGCACCGAATACGCCGACGCCGTTGTGCGATCTTTCGCGTTCTGGTTGTAGTCCAGAAAAACCCCGTGCCGCTCCTCCTTCCACCAACGCGACGTCGCCACCTTCGGCAGGCGCCGCTCGACCTCGCGCGACAACGTCAACGCCGCGCGCCGCACCTGTTCAAACGTCCACCGCGGCTCGATCCGTATATTGATATGCATTCCCCGCGAGCCGCTCGTCTTCGGCCAGCCGTGCAGCCCCAGCTCCGCGAGAAGCGCTTTCACTTCCAGCGCCACCGTCCGCACGTGCTCCCATGCCACGCCTGGCCCCGGATCCAGATCCACTCGCAGTTCATCCGGATGATCCAGATCTTCCGCGCGCACCGCATGCGGATGCAGTTCGATGCACCCCAGGTTCACGATCCACGCCAGTCCCGCCGCATCGTCCACCACAACTTCCTCCGCCGTTCTTCCCGACGGAAACGCAAGCGTCACCGTGCGCAGCCACGCTGGACGCGGCGTCGGTGCCCGCTTCTGATAGAACGCCTCCCCCTCCGCCCCGTGCACGAACCGCTTCAAAACCAGCGGCCTCCCCCGGACTCCCGCCAGCGCCCCCGCCGCCACCGCCAGGTAGTACCGCACCAGATCGAGCTTCGTCAGCCGCACGTCTCTCGAAAAGTACGGCTTGTCAGGATGCGTCACCTGAACCTCATGTCCATCGATCGAAAGGATCTCGCTCTCTTCTTCCTTCATCGCCCGAAGCACCTCAACCTATCCAGGGGATGCAATTCTCCCGCACGACGAACTCCAGCTACTGGACGAAAGCACCCAAACAGTGCCACAGTAGTGGGCTCCGGAGCTTTTGCCGCCCGGCGCAGTGGCTATGTCGCTTTTCTGCGAACTGGTTATGGCCCCCAGCCACCGCCCCGCGCCACAATCTCCGCATCGCAGTTCGAGGAGAGTCGCCCGTGAAATTCCACGGCCTGTTTCCCAGCCTCTTCGTGACCGCCGCCGCAATCCTTCTATGCTCCGGGCGGTCTGTCCGCGCTAACACCCTTCCGCAGAACCCCTCCCCCATCCCGGCGGCCGCGGAGTCCACCACCCTGACAGCTGAGGAACGCGGCGACATTTTTATGGCCCGTCAGGAATACCTGGCCGCCATCGATGCCTACCGCCAGGCGCCGGTCACCGCTGTGACCCTCAACAAGCTCGGAATCGCCTATCACCACCTCTTCGCTCTCGACGAAGCGCGCAAGGACTACCAGAAGGCCCTGCTCATCCGTCCCAATTACCCCGAGGCGATCAATAATCTCGGAGCCGCGTACTTCATCCAGCGCAACTACAAGGAGGCGATTCGGCTCTACCGCAGAGCCCTGCGCCTCATGCCTCACTCCGCGGTGATCGCGGCCAATCTGGGGACTGCGTACTTCGCACGTCACAAGTACACCGATGGACTGGAGGCCTATCAGCGAGCCTTTCTCCTCGATCCCGGAGTCTTCGATGATTCGTCCCAGCTGATCCAGGGCCCGACGGACGCCGAGGATCGCGCCCGCCAGGACTACTGCCTCGCCGAGCTCTTCGCTGAAGCCGGCAACCAGGCTCGCGCCATCGAGTTCCTGCGCAAGGCCCTTAACGATGGATTCCGCGACCGCAATCGCCTCATGCAGGACACTGACTTCGCCAAACTCCGCGCCACTCCCGAGTTCGCCCAGTTAATGGCCGAGGAAAAGATTCAGTAGCGCATCACGCGCATCGCTCTCCAGCATCGTGTAGCGATCAACCACTGGCCGGAGCAGCGGATTTCCGGAGAGTTCTCCGCGCTCCGGCCTTTTTTGTGCGTCTGTTCCGAGAGGCGCGGCCACAACCCAGGCCGCGGCCGCCATGCCCTCAGACGGACACTCGTGCGCCCGCGCACAGTGGCGATGCCCCATTAGGGGGATGAACCGGACCCCTGCAGCAACTAAAATGGAGTGGGCGGATTGCGGGAACTGTGCGCGCGGTCATGCGCCAGAATCTCGCGTTGTTTCCCGCAAATGAGCGATGCATCCTGCGTGGCTGACCTTTCCCTCGAATCCGGTCGAACCGTCCCAGCCCTCGCGCCCCGCGGGCGTGGCTGCAGGCGATACTGCCTTTGCAGATCTCTACTCGGAAGCCCTGCAGGCCGCCAATAGCGAAATCTCTCAGATCGTGTCGGCCGATTCCTCTGAGTCTGCTTCGACCAGCGCCGGCGATGATCCCCTGAGCTTCCTCGAACTTCGCGCCGCGATGCCCGGATTGGCGGGCTGTAGTCCTCTCACTCCGGGGAGCGGAGATCTGGCGGGCATGCAAGCCGAACTGATGCAGTTGGTGAACGCCGTTCGCATGGGGCAGAACCAGAGACCGGGGACCAGCAGCAGTGGATGGCAAGGGCCATCGTCTTCGTCCGGCAGCGCACTCCCGTCTGGCACCCCGGCAGACCCGCTGACACAGAGCGGAGCGTCGTCCGACGTCGGTCGCCTGATCTCCTGGCTCGATACCCACGCGCATCTGCACTCGACTCACCTGTGCGCCGCCTCGGTCCGCCAGGCCATGGAAGCCGCTGGAATCACAACGACGGATCGACCCGCTTCAGGCGATGCCGGCGACTACGGACCCTTCCTGTTACGGCATGGGGCGCAGGTGGTCGCGCAGCAATTCTGGGAGCCAAAGGCGGGGGATATTGCAGTATTCGACAGGACCGAACTTCATCCCGCCGGCCATATCCAGGTCTTCGACGGCCAGCATTGGGTCTCGGATTTCGTTCAGCACTCCTTTTCTCCCTACCGCGATCAGGAAAGCACGCCGCCGGTGACCGTTTACCGCCTGTCCTGATCGCGAGCAGATTGTGCTGATCGTGGGAGTCGAGCGCAGTCGACTTCCGCCCCTGAACAGCAAAGACGCTGCTCCCTCCTTCGTAAGGGGCTGAACGGTACTCCTGTACTGCTTTTCCTCCAAAGCGCGTCCAAAGGAGTAACTCCTGTCTTCCCTTTTGCGTAGCGGAGTGATACAGGTAGGTATGGATAAGGCGCACGGCCCCGCGCAACTGGATGACGCTCCTGCCTCTGGTCTGCGACTTTCGCCTGCCGACGATCATCCAACGACCATCAGTGTTCGGAATCTGCGCAAGGAGTACGTCACCGGCCGCGGCCGGCTGACCCTCTTCGACGGGCTCTCCTTCGATATCCGGCAGAGCGAGATGCTCGCCATCGTCGGTCAGTCCGGTGCGGGAAAGAGCACTCTTTTGCACATCCTGGGTGCGCTTGATACCCCCTCTGCGGGCGACGTATACTGCGCCTCAATCCCGTTGCGTTCGCTCACCCCAGGACAGGCAGCTGCCTTTCGCAACCGCGAGATCGGCTACGTCTGGCAGTTTCATTACCTTCTGCCGGAATTCACGGCGCTGGAAAATGTTGCCATGCCCCTCCTGGCCCGGGGCGAGTCGAAGGCTTCGGCCTTCAGAAGTGCGGAGCAGTGGTTGAACGAAGTCGAACTCGGCGATCGGGTCACTCACCGCGCCGGAGAACTTTCCGGTGGTGAGCAGCAGCGCGTCTCCATCGCGCGCGCCCTCATTACAAAACCGAAAGTTCTGCTCGCCGACGAGCCGACCGGCGACCTGGACAGCGTCACAGCCGACATGATCTTCAATCTGATCAGTCGTTTGCACACCGAGCACCGGCTCACCTCGGTCATCGTCACCCATAACCAGGCGCTGGCGCGCCGCTGTACTAGAATTTTGCGGCTCGAAAAAGGCCGCCTGAACGAAATCGCTCCGTTAGCCGTCTAACAACGGATTGTTGCAAGTTGTGTTGATAGTAAGCAGCGAAAGCGGCGTCAAATAGCCGATACTGGTAGTGACGGCGCAATCGCAACAGTGGGATGGATGCGGACGAACGCACCAGCCTCAGGGCCGCCCGCGATTGGCCCAGCTTCATGGCAAGGGCGGCGGTTCGAACCTCAGCCGTTTTGAGGTTCTAAGAACGAAGAGTCCCGAGAGCCCTCGGGCATGCCGGCATCGACGACTGGCATCCCTCCGGGCAAGCGGAGCCTCTCAGAGGGAACATGTTCGAACGCTATACAGAAAAGGCACGCCGCGTCATCTTCTTCGCGAGATATGAGGCCAGCCAGTTCGGCTCTCCGTACATCGAAACCGAACATCTTCTGCTCGGACTTCTGCGCGAAGACAAAGCGCTCACCAACCGATTCCTCCGCTCGCATGCCTCGGTTGAATCCATCCGCAAGCAGATTGAAGGGCACACCACGATTCGCGAGAAGGTCTCGACCTCGGTCGATCTCCCGCTCTCGAATGAGTGCAAGCGTGTGCTCGCCTACGCCGCCGAGGAAGCCGAGCGCCTCTCGCACAAGCACATCGGTACCGAACATCTGCTCCTTGGCCTGTTGCGCGAGGAGAAGTGCTTTGCCTCCGAGATCCTGCACGAACGGGGGCTCAAGCTGCTCGCCGTCCGCGAAGAGCTCGCTCGCGCCACCCAGGAGAAAGCCCCGCAACAGCAGCGCAACCGCGAGTCCTCTCTGCTCGCCGAGTTCTCCCGCGACCTCACCCAGGCCGCCATGGACTCCCAGCTCGACCCGCTCGTCGGCCGCGACCAGGAACTGGAACGCGTGGTGCAGATCCTCTGCCGCCGGACGAAAAACAATCCGGTTCTGATCGGAGAGCCGGGCGTCGGCAAAACCGCTATCGTCGAGGGCCTCGCCCAGCGCATCTCCGACGGAGACGTCCCCAGCTTCCTCGCCGACAAGCGCGTCCTTGCCCTCGACCTGTCGCTCATCGTCGCCGGCACCAAGTACCGCGGCCAGTTTGAAGAGCGCCTCAAGACCATCATGAAAGAGCTGATGGAGAATCAGAACTCCATCATCTTCATCGACGAGCTCCACACCCTGGTCGGCGCAGGCTCCGCTGAAGGTTCCCTCGACGCCGCCAACATCCTCAAGCCGGCACTCTCCCGCGGCGAAATCCAGTGCATCGGCGCCACCACGCCCGGCGAATACCGCAAGTCCATCGAGAAAGACCGCTCCCTCGAACGCCGCTTCCAGGCCGTGAAGGTTCCGCCGCCCAACGAAGAAGACGCAATCAAGATCATCAACGGCATCAAGGACCGTTACGAGAAATTCCACGCGGTCAGCTATACCGACGACGCCATCAGCTTCGCCGTCTCCCACTCCAACCGCTACATCTCCGACCGCTTCCTGCCCGATAAGGCCATCGACCTGATCGACGAAGCCGGCGCCCGCGTCAAGCTGCGCCAGACTTCCCTGCCCGAAGAGATCACCGAAGTCCAGAAGCGCATCAAGTTCATCGTCCATCGCATGGAGAACGCCATCGCGAACCACGAGTTCGAAAAGGCGCGCTTCTACTCCGACGAGGAGCGCAAGGAGCGCGACAACCTGCGCGCCCTGCGCGACAAGTACCACCTCGACGATTCCACCGCCGGCATCGTCTCGCGCGAGGACATCGAGGATGTCGTCAGCCGCTGGACTGGCGTGCCCATCACATCCATCAAGGAAGAAGAAACGCAGAAGCTGCTTCGCGTCGAAGAGGAGCTGCACAAGCGCGTCATCTCCCAGGACAAAGCCATCTCCGCGCTCGCCCGCGCCATCCGCCGCTCGCG
>JBKICP010000037.1:0-4250 GCA_046567085.1 Acidobacteriota bacterium | reverse complement strand
CCCGCATCTCGGCGCTCTATGCCATCGAAGAGGAGATCCGCGACAAGCCTGCTGACCTGCGGCTGAGCATCCGGCAGGCACGCGCCCGGCCGCTGATCGACAACCTGCACAACTGGATGGAGAAGTCGCTGCGTTCGCTCTCGCCGAAGAGTGAAACGGCGGGCGCGATCCGTTACGCGCTCTCGCGCTGGCGTGCCCTCACTCGCTATATCGACGATGGTCGTCTGGAGATCGACAACAGTGCCGCCGAGCGGGCGCTGCGCGCCGTGGCCCTGGGCCGAAATTATGTCCAGTTGCGGATTATGCGCAGTGCGGCCATGGACACCGGGATGACGGGCTTTTTATGGGCAGATCGGGCTCGGCAGCGCTGGCGAACTGAACATAATCCGTATGTGATCTCCTGGTGCGGAACTTTGCCGCACAGGAGATCGTCATGGATAGAACACTCACCGCGCATCCACAGGTGCTTTGCTGGCTCCGGGAGAGCATCCTGGATTCGCATGTTGCCACGTTTCTTGCCTACCTCCGCGACCGCAGATATGCCCGGCAGACCCGGCACAGCTATATCTGTGCCGTGGCTCACTTCGCGCGTTGGCTGAGTCTGGAAAAGACGCGATTGCCGCATCTCGACGAGCAGGTTGTCATGCGGTTCCTTTCCGTTCACCTGCCTCACTGCAACTGCCCTTATCCGGTACTCCGAAGCAGGCACGAGATCCACGCTGCATTGCACCACTTGCTGGCGGTGCTGCGCGCCACCTGCGTGATTCCGCAGAAGCAGGAGGCCGATCGCCTCTCATTGGAACTCGCCCGTTTCGAAAACTACATGCTCCATGTCCGCGGCCTTGCAGCCAACACGCGCCGCCAGCGAGTACTCATCGCGCGCAGGTTTCTTCTGGCGCAGCAGAGGGGCAACCGCTTCGAGGGTGGCCGGATCAGCGTTAACGGCGTCCGCGCCTTTGTGCTTCCACGCGATGGGAGATATGGCCCCGGAACTGTTGGTGTCGTTGGAGGTGCTCTACGTTGCTACCTCCGCTTCCGCGCTCTGGAAGGCGACAACGTTGAACATCTTCTGGAAGCTGTTCCGAGTGCGGCTCACTGGCGCCTGGCCGGTGTGCCGGAACTCCTCAGCGGGGAGGAAGTTCACGCCTTGCTGAACTCCTTCCGCGATCTCAGGCACTCGCCCAGGCGGGCCTATGCGATGGTCCGATGTCTCACCGACCTTGGTCTGCGCGCATCCGAGGTCGTCCAGCTGCGGCTGGATGACATTGACTGGAAAGGGGGAACCATTCAGCTGCCCATGGGTAAATTGCGCCGCGGCAGCGTTCTCCCGCTGCCCGAGATGGCCGGGCAGGCGATCATGGACTACCTGCGCACGGAACGCCCGCGAACCACCAACCGCACCGTCTTTGTCCGGCATGTCGCTCCTTACGATGTGCCCATCGGCCCCGGCGTGGTCCGGCGCGCAGTTCGGGAAGCTTACCGGCGCTGCGGTTCGACACACACGCGTGTCCACATTCTGCGCCACAGCATGGCATCCATGTTGCTCCGGCGCGGCGCGCCGCTGAAGGAAATCGCAGACCTTCTGCGCCACCGCAGTCTCGATACCTCGATGATCTATACGAAGGTCGATTTGCGCAGACTGGAAGCGGTCGCTCTGCCCTGGCCGGGGAGGCAGCTATGACCGCTTCCCCCTCCATGCAGTCTCTTGTGCAAAGCTACCTGGAAGAGCGACGCAGTGCTGGATTTGTCCTGGAGATTCCAGGCAAGCTCCTGATGGGATTTGCTCTGTTTTCCGATCAGCGGCGCCATCGCGGCCCCATGACCGAACAGCTCATCCTGGACTGGGTCCAGGGCCGCGCTAAACGGGCGACTCCCTTCACCTGGGCACGCCGGCTGCAGGTAATCCGACCGTTCGCAAAATACTGCTTTCGTCTGGACCGCGCGACGTACATCCCCGAACAAAATATCTTTGGCCCGGAGAAGCGGCGTCTGACGCCTCATATTTACAGTGATCGGGAGATTGTCGATCTGCTCCGGGCGGCCAGCCGGCTCCCTCCGGAAGGAACTCTTCGTCCCGCGACCTACCGTACGCTGCTGGGTCTGATTGCCGCCACCGGACTGCGGCTTTCCGAGGCATTGAAGCTGCGGTTCGCAGACGTCGATTTCGCCCACGGCGTTCTGACAGTGCGCCAAACGAAGTTCGCAAAATCCCGGCTTGTCCCTCTGCACACCAGCGTTACAGCGGCACTATCCCGCTATGCCGCGTTCCGCCAGAACGCGATCCCAACAACGCCGGACTCCTTCCTCTTTGTTGGCTCATCCGGAAACCCATTGGCGAAGACAACGGTGCACTGGACCTTCCGGCGGCTCCGAAAACGTCTGCGATGGGCCGCCCGTGGATCTCACCCCGCACCGCGCATTCATGACCTGCGGCACACCTTCATTTGCAGACGCGTGCGGCTCTGGCACGAGCACGGCATAGACATCGATAACGCGATGCTTGCTCTTGCCACCTACGTGGGCCACGCCAAGGTCTCGGATACGTATTGGTACCTGACCGGTGTGCCCGATCTGATGGCGGTCGCTGGACGCAGCTTCGAGAATTTCGCTTCTTCCACAGGGAGGCGGATCCATGCGTGAACCCACGCCTCCTCCTTCCTTCGCCGCTCTGCTCCAGCGCTTTTTCGCAGAGCACCTGCAACAGCACAGAGCCGTAAGTCCGCTGACCACGGCTGCATACCGGGACACATTCCGGCTCCTGCTCGCTTTTGCGGAAAAGACCCTCGGAAAAGAACCCGACCACTTCATCCTCGCTGATCTGAACGCGAAGTTCATTCTGGCCTTTCTGGATTATCTGGAAACAGAACGGCACAACTCCCCACGCAGCCGCAACGCACGGTTGGCGGCGCTGCGCTCCTTCCTCAAGTACGCGGCCCATTACGACCTCTCCGCGATTCAGGTCATTCAACATGCCCTTGCGGTACCGATGAAACGGTTCGACCGGCCTCTTCCGGGATTCCTTTCCCGCGAAGAAATACAGGCCATTCTCGATTCCCCCGATCCGCGCACTTGGGTCGGGCAACGAGACCGGGCTCTTTTCACCACCCTCTACAACACAGGCGCTCGCATCTCCGAAGTGCTCGGCCTAAACATCGGCGATCTGATTCTCGAAGGAACACCGGTAGTCCATATTCATGGAAAGGGCCGCAAGCAGCGGAGCATGCCGCTCTGGCGATCGACAGCTTCTCTGCTTCGATTATGGAAGCGGCATCTGGACTCTACTGCGGCTTGCGACTGTCTGTTCCCAAATCGCGGCGGAACGGCCATGACAAGATCCAACGTCGCACAGCGGCTCTCGCTGGCTGTCGCTCTGGCAGCCCGCGATCATCCCCGACTGAGAACGCAGACCGTATCCCCGCATTCCTTTCGCCACACAGCGGCCATGCACCTTCTTCAGTCCGGCGTCGATATCACCGTTATCGCCCTTTGGCTCGGACATGAGAACCCTTCAACTACGCACATGTACCTCGAAGCGGACCTCTCTATGAAAGAACGCGCTCTTCAAAGACTTCAGCCCGCCGGAGCAAGCCATACCCGCTACCGACCCGCCAATCACCTCATGCAATTCCTCACCAGTCTCTGAATTATGCGCAGCGGGAGAGCGGCCGCACACCCGGTTCTAGGCCGTTCTCCCGCCGACCGCACCAGAACTGCGCATAATCCGCAACTGCGCATAATTGCGGTTATGGAAATCTCGGCATAACCGCAAGAACTATCTGTTCGCCGGGTCCGATGCCGGCGGTGATCGCGCCGCCGCCTTCTATAGCCTGATCGGGACCGCGAATCTGAACGGCATCGACCCCGAGCTCTATCTCCGCACCGTGCTCGCCCGGATCGCTTCGCACCCGGTCAACCGCATCGACGAGCTTCTGCCCTGGAATCTCGCCGCCGATCTCGAATCCGCCACCAGGGCCGCCTGATCCTTACCGCGTAAGTATCCACTTAAAAATACGTGGGTACTTACCACCACCACATCTTCCGCCCCCACGCTGCCATCCCGGAGTCAACCGGGTCAGGCTGTACGCTTACGCGTTTACTGTAGCCCTTTGTTTTGTTATGGATGCGTATCCATATGATTCCGTGGGAATTAGTGGTTCCCACATCCGCCAACCGATGTGGATCAACCTGAAATGGAGGAGAAGCGGACGCTTCGCGTTGTCCCGCCTCCCAACTGCCGGGAGACGGGGCAG
>JBKICP010000036.1:0-18375 GCA_046567085.1 Acidobacteriota bacterium | reverse complement strand
GCGCAATCCGTGGAGCCTTGACCACACTGCCGGCGGCTCCAGCGGTGGCGAATCCGCAGCCATCGCTGCCGGACTTTCAGCAGCGGGACTCGGCAGCGACAGCGGCGGATCGGTGCGCGAGCCGGCGCACTTCACCGGTATCTGCGCGCTCAAGCCCACCGCCGGGCGCTTCCCCGCCGCCGGTCATCTGCCGCCCTGCCTCGGACCGTTTGCCTTTCTCGGCTCCATCGGACCGATGGCGCGCACCATCGGCGACGTGCGTTTGCTCTTCGAAGTCCTCAGCGGTCAGGATCCCATCGACCCCAGCAGCGCGCCCATTCCTTATACCCGTGTCACGCGTGAAGAGGCCAGGCGCGTTCCCATCGGCTGCTTCGAAGACGATGGGAACGTGCCGGTCACCCCGGAAACGCGCTCCGCCATTCAGCAGGCCGCGCAGGCGCTCCGCGACCAGGGATTCACGGTGACGCCCTTCCGCCCCGACTCTCTTGAGGCCGCTCGCAAGCTCTGGTGGACCTTCTTCGTGCAGTGCGGCGCCATGCTTTACGCGCCGAGCATCCGCGGCCGCGAACACGAACTCAGCCGCACCTTTCGTGATTTCCTGGCTCTTGCCCGCGCCGCAGCCCCGCTCACGGCGGATTCCCTGCTCGACGCCTGGGTCGAATCCGACATTGTCCGTTCGCGTCTGCTGGACGAGATGCGCGCCTTCCCCATCCTGCTTTGTCCGGTCTGCTCCATCCCCGCCTTCAGGCCCTTCGAACGCAACTGGACGATCGACAACCAGACGGTCTCCTACCTCGACGCCATGCGCTTCACGCAGTGGTTCAACCTGCTGGGTGCCCCGGCCGCAGTCGTGCCGGTCACGCGGTCCGCGACGGGTCTTCCCATCGGCGTTCAGATCGCGGGGCGTCCCTGCGCGGACGAGCTTGTCCTCGAAGTTGCAGCAGCGGTCGAAAGCGCCTTCGGCTACCGGCCTCCCCCACTCGCACTTTGAGCGCTGCGGGATTCAGTCTCCAAAAAGCAAAAGGCCCGCCAGTCGGCGGACCTTTGAGCTTCGGGGTCTGGCCTGGCTTCGCGCTTACGGCTTCAGATGCTGGAACAGGTTCAGCTTTGACACATCGTTGACCATGATGATGGCGAAGAACAGGATCAGCATCACGAACGCGACCTGGTACACGCGCTCCTTGAACTCCTGCTTCAGATCGCGTCGCAGCATCCCCTCGATGCACAGCAGCAGAATCATGCCGCCATCCAGAATCGGAATCGGCAGCAGGTTCATGATGCCCAGGTTCAGGCTGATCAGGGCCGTCAGCCCGATAATCGGCTGCCATCCGTGCATCTCGGCCGCTTCGCCGGTCATGCGCGCCATCCCGATCGGTCCGCTCAACTGCTGCATCACCTGACCGTGCCGCGTGAACATCCGGTGCAGAATGTCGAGAATCAAGCCCGAGTAGTGCAGGTTGTACGAGATCGATCGCCGAATCGCCTGCGGCAGCGGCAACTGCTCAACCGTGAAGGGCGGAGGCACGGGCGTGAATCCCAGCCGATAGCCCGGCGCCTCTCCGTTTCCGAAATCCGTCCAGATCGGCTGCACCGTCACGCCGAACTGCTGCCCGTTGCGCACCACCTGCAGATTCGCCGGCTTGTTACCCGACTCATCCAGCACCGCAATCACGGCGGCCACTCCGTGCACGGGCTTCCCGTTCACCGAGATCAATCCATCCCCGGGCCTGAGTCCGGCCTTTGCGGCCGGATCCCCCGGCATCACGTCGGCTACCACCAGCGGGCCCTCCTGCTCCTTCGGCAGCAGGCCCAGCGATTCAATGTCGAAGTCCTCGCCGTGGGTCGGATCGGCCAGCAGCAACTCCGTGCTGAACTCTTTCGTCTGCCCGTTAACCACCCGTTCCACCGTGATCGGGACGGTGGTGTTCACGTCCAGCAGTGCGCGGTCGGTCAGCGTCTCCCACGTTGGATTCTTTCTGTCGTCGAAGCGCGTAATGCGGTCGCCCGTCTGCAGACCCGCTCGCCCCGCGGGTGAATTCGGCGGCACCACATCCAGCACCGCGGGCTGCGCCAGATACTGCTGCACCTCGTTGTGCATCGTGTACAGCCCGGCCATCAGCACAAACGCGAGGATGAAGTTGGCGACCGGCCCCGCCAGCGCAATCAGAACGCGCTGCCAGCGCGGATGGGAACTGAATTCGCCGGGATCGCCCGTTGTTTCCGAACCCGGCGTCTCCCCGGACATCTTCACGTAGCCGCCCAGCGGAAGAGCGCTGATCCGATAGTCGGTATCGCCGTACTTCACGCCGAACAAACGCGTGCCAAACCCGAGGGAAAACACCTCGACACGCACGCCGCACAGCTTGGCCACGGCAAAGTGGCCAAACTCATGCACGAGCACCATGATCCCGAGAACAATGAGGAAAGAAACGGTTGCGGTAACGGCGAAAGGCATAGTTGGAAATCTAGCTCGGTGAAACCTCGGAGAACGTCGGCAGCATACAGGAGAACCCTGGCCTCAGCAACGGCGAAACGCCCCGCGTCCCGCCACAACCTCCCGCGCCCGCTCGCGCGCCTGACTGTCCAGCGCAAGCACTTCTGCAATGGTCGCCGGATGTCTCTCCGGGGTTGTCTGGAGTACCTGTTCTATTGTATCTGGAATCCCCGTGAAGGGTATGACTCCTTCGAGGAAGGCCTCCACCGCCACCTCGTCGGCGGCGTTCAGCGCAATCGCGTGCGCGCCGCCCTTCTCCGCCGCCTCGTAGGCCAGCCGCAGGCACGGAAACCGCTCCAGATCCGGCGGCTCGAAGTGCAAATCGCTCAGCGCCGCCATGTCGAACTTCAGGTCCGACTCCACTCGCTCCGGATAGCTCATCGCGTACAGGATCGGCAGCCGCATGTCGGTCACGGAAATCTGCGCCAGCAGGCTGCCATCCACAAACTCCACCAGCGAGTGCACGGTCGACTGTGGATGCACCGTCACTTTGATCTGCGATGCCGGCAGATCGAAGAGCCGGCATGCCTCGATAATCTCCAGCCCCTTGTTCAGCAGCGTGGCCGAGTCGATGGTGATGCGCTTGCCCATCACCCACGTCGGATGATGCAGGGCCTGCTCCACCGTGATGTTGCAGAACTCACTGGCCGGCAGCTTTCGAAACGGCCCTCCGGAAGCCGTCAGCCATATCTGCCGCACCTCGCGCCTCTCGCCCGCGCGCATGCACTGGTGGATCGCGTTGTGCTCGGAATCGATCGGCAGCAAGGCCACTTTGTTCGTGCGCGCCGCGGCCGTGAGAATCTCCCCCGCCGCGACCATCGCCTCTTTGTTCGCGAGACCGATGGTCTTGCCCGCCTCGACGGCCGCGTACGTTGCCTCGAGGCCCGCTACGCCCACAATGGCCGACACCACAAAGTCGACTGCGGGCAGCGTCGCCACGCGCACCGTGCCGGCGCTCCCCCAGACCACCTCGGTGCCGGTGATTCCCGCGCCCCGCAGCCGCGCCGCCAGTTGCCCCGCCAGCTCTTCGGTTGCCAGCGAAACCACCTGCGGATGCCAGCGCGCGCACTGCTCGAAAGCCGCTTCCACGTTGCGTCCGGCCGCCAGCGAGGCCACCGCATACCGCTTCGGATAGCTCGCAACGATGCTGAGCGTGCTCGTGCCGATCGAGCCCGTCGATCCAAGAATGGCAATCTGCTTCAAGGGAGGATTTCTTCCGTCCGGGAGGCCGGCCCCGCGTCGCATATCGTTCGTCCAATGCATCGAACGAACCGTCTCACCACTGGCTGCTTTTCAGCCAACCGCTCCACTGCGAATCGCTCCATCGCCGACCGCTTCTTCGCTGCTCTTCAAAACGACTGCTGAATTAACTGAGCGTACCATAGCACCGGAGCCGCCAGCAGCAGCGCATCGATGCGATCCAGAAAGCCTCCGTGACCGGGCAAAATCCTGCCGGAATCCTTCGCTCCGGCCGCGCGTTTGATCGCTGACTCGGCGAGATCGCCCACCTGGCCAGCGATGTTCAGCAGCACTGCCAGCCCGATCCAGTGCCAGCGGCTTCCGGGATAGGAAAGGTAATCGAGCGAACGAGCCGTCAGCATCTCGCCCAGCATCGTCAGCGCCACGGCAATCACGATGCTGGCAATCACCGATGCGATTGAGCCTTCCCACGTCTTGTTCGGGCTCAGCCGCGGCGCCAGCATCCAGCGGCCGAAAGACCGGCCTACATAGAGCGCCGCAATGTCGCCCGCCCACACCACCAGCAGCAGAAACACCAGCAGCGATGGCCCGTTGTCCATTGCCGACAGCAGATAAATCGTCGACATGGACAAGCCGATATAGAGCAGCCCGAATACCGAATACGCCGTATCGGGGAGCACGCGCTCCAGCGGCGAGCGGAACGTGCAGATCACCAGCAGCGCCAGCGCCAGCGCCCCGCTCACCGGAGCCATCAGCTCCGGAACGCGAAACACCGCGCCCAGCAGAAGCCCCAGAAAAACGATTACCACCGCCCGCGGCGTCCTGGCGCCGATTGCGTTGGCCAGCCCCAGGTATTCCCACAGCGCGAGGCCCGCGACCAGGAAGAGCACACCGATCAGCACAATGGGCCATCGCTGCGATACGTAGATCACCGCAAAGACCAGGGGAATCAGAACCACGGCTGTCAGAATGCGCTTCATGCCTAAGGCAGAATACACGCCATTGCGATCCGCAGCGTGAGGTTCCCTGCCGGCTCCCTGCTTTCGCTCACTTCGCGCCCGGAATTCGCGTGGCCGGCATCTGGCGCAGTACTTCCAGCTCCCGCTGCACCTCGGCCCATTTCTTCGGGTGCTTCTTCGTCTCAATCGGCGCGTTCGGATGAGAGTAATACGCCAGGATGTTCTGCCGCAGGCCCAGCGGAGGCATCGCCGTCTCCTTCGTCACGTCCTTCAGCAGCCTGGCATAGGTCTTATCCATCAGCCGATACGTACCGGGGCGGCTGGGGTATCCCGTATCCAGATCCAGATCCGGCACCGCAAAGCCATCCTGCGCCTTCTGCGCCAGTTCCCCCAGCAGATGCTGGTAGCGATCGATCGCCGCGTTCACGCCTTCGACGTATTTCTCTTCCGAATCCCTGTTCGGCCCGCGAATCGCCAGGTCCGACAGAATTCCCACCTTCGGCGTAATCCAGATAAGGAAGGCCACCACCCGCGTTCTGAAGCGCACCTTGTGCTGGCGGTACTTCTCCCATCCGTTCTCTGCCGAGGCTGTCTTCAGCCGCGCCTCGAAGGTATGGAAGCCGGGCAGATCCTCATCCGGTGGGAAGTCTTTGCGGTGCAGCACCACTTCCGCATAGGAGACGCGCGGCAGAAACTGACGCACCGCCCAGTCATAGCTGAGAATCGCATGCGACTCGTCTCCGATGATCTTGTTCAGCGACAATCCATAGGTCGCAAAAAAGGCGCGTTCCAGCAGCCTGTGCGGCACCCGGAATCCGACACGGCGCAGATACTTCGCCGGCGGAAAACGCCTCTGCCCCAGTTGATCGATATCGAACGCCCACTCGGTGCGAATATGCGCGTGGGGCGATTCCTCGTAGGTGACCACCGGCCCGTACTGCTGCGCCAGTTGCGGAAACTCGATTCCCACCGCGGGGTTCACCGACTCCATGTGCCCGACCGTGTCGCCGACATAATGCGACAAGGCCCCCAGCGCAAAGGCCAACTCGTTGACATTCTGCGACTGGCGAATGAGATTCGTGACGAAATCGCCCGTCCGCACGTAGTGCGCGAGATCGCTGAAGGGCGGATGTCCAAACGGATAGTAGCCCGCATCCTGAATGACCGATCCGCCATAAGCGTACGCATGCGCGACCCGCAGTTGCTCCGGCGATGTCCCGGGATACTGGGCCAGCAGCACCGGCTTGATCCCGGACTCCCACGTGACATCGATGATCATTTCGTGGGTCAGAAACGAGAAGGCGAACGCGAAGGGAGCTACCAGCAGGAGTGCAAACGCAGCGACTGCGATCTTGCCTTTCATTCGTGCGAAGGTCCCTCCGTGCGCAGGCCGATTTGCCAGGCCATCACCCAATTACCCCAGGTAGGATGCAGGTGGCCGAAAGGGGATGTTCCGGCATCCAAAGCGATTTTGCTCGACCTGCAGGACGCGACCGACCCTATTCCCTATTCCCTACTCTCGAATCACTCATACCGCAGCGCCTCGGCCGGCAGCACCTTCGCCGCGGAGCTCGACGGATACAGGGTGGCCAGCAGCGACACGCCCAGTGACAGCGCCGTGACCAGAACCCCATGCATCACCCGCGGCGCGAACGGCAGATAATCGAGCGAATACACGTCCGCCGACAAATGAATGAAGCGATAGTGGCCGCCCGCCCACGCCAGCACGTAGCCCAGCACCAGACCGATCACCGTCCCGATAAAGCTGATCAGCAGTCCCTGCAACAGGAAGATCCGCCGCACCTGCCCCGGCTGCACGCCCATCGAGAGCAGCACCGCGATGTCTTTGGTCTTCTCCATCACCATCATCGTGAGTGCGATCAGAATATTCAGCGCCGCCACGCACACGATCAGTCCGATCACGATGAAGGTCACCACCTGCTCCAGCTTCAGCGCGCGGAACAGCTCGCGGTTCTGCTCCATCCAGTTCGTGGTCGTGAATCCCGGGCCGGCAGCTTTCTCGATTTCGTCGCCGATCTCATTGGCTTTGTACAGATCATCGACGCGGAACGAGATGATGGAGATCAGGTCCGGTTCGCCAAACAAGTGCTGCGCATCCAGCAGCCGGATAAAGCCGAAGCTCGAGTCGTACTGGTAGAACCCGGAATGAAAGATCCCCACCACGCGGAAGCGCTGATACCGCGGAATAATTCCGTACGGTGTCAGATCGCCCTGGGGACTGGTCACCATCACCACATCGTTCAGGCTGGCCCCGATAGAATCCGCCAGGTCGCTCCCGATGATGATCGGCGGCGTCGGCGCGCCGTAGGCATCCTCGGCGTTGGCGTTCTGCTCGAGCGGCGCCACGCTGCCCTGCGCAATGTTGTTCAGCATGTCGGAGACGGTGCGCTCCTCCGACGGAACGATCCCCTTCAGCATGGCGCCGCCGGCGCGCGCTCCGTTCCGCGAGATGAGGACGGGTTCGTAAAGGCCAGGCGACGCCGCCACGACGTGCGGCAGTTTTTTCAGCCGCTCCAGCAGCGGCTGCCAGTCGCGGATGCCGTCGCTCATCGTCCGCATCAGGTCCACGTGCGAGGTCGAGCTGAGCAGCCGTTCCTGCAGATCGCGCCGCGTGCCGTTCGTGATGGCCAGCGCCAGAATCAGCGATGCCACGCCCACCGCCACACCTGCGATCGAAATCCAGGTGATGACCCCGATCACCGCCTGGCGGCGCTTGGCCCGCAGATATCGCGCCGCTACGAATAATTCAAAACGCATGCAGCCAGCCTTTAGCTGTTAGCCGTTAGCTTCCAGCTAAAAGCCAGAGGCTAGCGGCCAGCGGCTCTTATTTCACAACTGCTTTCACCGTCACTTCATTGTCGTAACGGTCGTAGACGCGGATGGCCACCACGTGCTCGCTCGGATCCACCGGCGTCTCATCTTCCGCCCGCCGCTGCGGCACCGGCGCGTCGAACTGGAAGTGCTCCGTCAGCGAATCCGCAATATTCCCCACCGGCGCGATGTACTGCCACCGGCCTGCGTCGACCGAGTACTGCGCATGTGTCACCGGCGACAGCGCATCGGTCGCCATCAGCGATACGTGGATCTTCCCGTTCACCATGTGCGCTTCGGCGCCGGAGACCACCGGCGGCGTTGTGTCGATCACAAACTCATCGCTCACCCGATCGCCGGTCAGCGCCTCGCCCGGATTGTGCGACGGCGCATCGCTCGCGACGACCTTGATGCGATAGTGTCCGTCCGGCAGCTGCAGCGAGTTGAAGCTGTAGAAGCGCTCCCGGATGTGCGCGCGCAGGAACTGCCAGTTCCGCTCGCCCTCGCCGCGATAGTAGAGCGAGAAACTCAGCTCGTCGCCATTATCGTCATGCGCGGCCCAGCGCGCCGTTACCGCCGTGCGATCCCGCACTGCCGAGAGAGGCTCTTTGCCCGGCTCCTGGCCGAAGGTCACGCCCTGATTCTGCGTCGAAGGGAAATTCAGCGTGATGGGTTGCGGCTGCCCCGGCTGCTGCATCATCGAGTTCGCCCGCGCCCCCGGCGCCACCATCACCTCGTCGACCACCGGCGGCAGGTTCACCGGCAGGTAATTGATGCTCACCCCGCCCACCTGCGCTCCCGGATGTTCCACCACCTTCCACTGCAGGAATCGCGATGAGTCGACGCCCACCGATCCCGAGTTCGGCGTGAACGCCTTCCAGTCGCCCCACGCGCGCTCCGGGTTCTCCACGTTCCCCGCCCGCGCCGACATCTGTACCGCGGTCGACGGCGTCGATCCCAGCTCCACCTCCGCGCGTCCCCACTGCGCGAAGACGCCCGCATCGAAAACTTCGCTGGTATACGTGCCTTCCGCTGCCGGCCCGTGGCTCAGCAGGAACAGCTTTCCCGAATTCGCGGTGCTCACATACAGCCCTTTGGCCGAATCCGCAAAACCCGTCACCTGCGACGCTTCAATGTGCGCGACATCCGCCCAGGTCCCGTCCTCTTTGATCCGGTAGACGCGCCCGCGATTCCCTGTCGCCGCCAGCACACCCTCCGGCGTCCACTGCAACGAATAGACGATGTCGTCCTTCCCGCCCCAGATCTTCCGCGGCGGCCCGCTTCCCTGCGGAATCTCGTAGACCTCCGAGCCATCCGGAATCAGAGAGTTCCCTGTGAACGCCTGCACTGAACCCGGCTGGACAATCGTAATCGTGGCCGTCACCGATGCCTGTCCGGTCACCGGCAGCGGAGGCAGATTGTTCCGCCCCTTCTCGCCCACACCGGCGGCGTAGATCGTTCCATCCGGCGCCACGATCACCGATGTGATCTCCTTCTTGGGCGCGTCGTACAGCACGAAGGCCTTGCCCTGCGGATCGATGCGGTAAATCAGCCCCGTCCCATCCGATCCCGCAATCAGATTCCCCTGCTTGTCGAAGGCCAGCGTGCGGATGTGCTCCTCGTCGCTCTTGTAGAACATCTCCGGCTTGCCGCCGGGCGTCACGCGATAGATGCCAGCCGGCGCGCCCGTCGCGATGTAGAGCGAGCCCTTCCCGTCGAACGCCAGGTCCCACACGTACTTCGGTTTCTCCTGCGTCGTCGCCGGATCGAACACCAGCGTTGCCGAGTCGTCATTCTTGCCTTCCGCATGGGGATCCAGTTTGTACACCTTGCCCGACGGCAGCGTCGCCGCGTACACCATCCCGTCCGGCCCCACGCGCACAGTCTGCACGCTCATCTCGCGCGTGGTAAGGAGCGTGGTCGACTTGCCCTCCGGAGTCACGCGCAGCACCGTAGCCGGCGTGCCCGTCGCCAGATACGCGTTCCCTTCCTTGTCCGTCGCCACCGCCCACACGTAGCTCGACGGCGTCGTGAACACCAGCCTGCTCTCCGGCCCCGGCACCAGCATCCCATCGCTGGTCACCGCCACGCCGTTGGGCGTGCCGCGCTCCAGATCCTCAAAACGCGACTCGGTCCAAAGCCGCGTTCCCTGGGCGAACACCGCGGAGGCGTGCATCAGAAAGAGACAGGCTGCGAAAAGAGGCAGGCCCGCAAGGCGAACAGAAAAACGGCTTGATTTCATGCTGGTTTTCAGTCTACAGAAACACCGCCACCGGCAACCGGTCACCCGGCCCCAGTTCTCCCGCCACAAATCGCCTTCCCTCGCCTACACTGAACATTCGCCGCTCCCTCTGCATCCGAGCCTGCCGGCTTGGAATTCCGCGAACTGAACCGGTCGAGAAGACATGCTGAAACGCTGGAGAACCCGGATACTGCTCTTCCTCGCCGTGCTCGGCCCGGGGTTCATCACAGCCAACGTCGACAACGATCCCAACGGCATCTTTACCTACTCCCAGGCCGGCGCCCAGTTCGGCTACGCCCTCCTGTGGACCATGATCCCCATCACGCTGGCCCTCATCGTCGTGCAGGAGATGTGCGCGCGCATGGGCGCGGTCACCGGCAAAGGCCTCTCCGACCTCATCCGCGAGGAATTCGGCCTGCGCCTCACCGTGATCGTCATGCTGCTGCTGGTCGTGGTCAATTTCGGCAACGTCATCGGCGAATTCTCCGGCATCGCCGGCAGCCTCCAGCTCTTTCACGTCTCCAAATACGTCTCAGTCCCCATTTGCGCGTTTCTGGTCTGGATGCTGGCCGTCCGCGGCGACTACAAAACCGTCGAGAAAATCTTCCTCTTCGCCTCGATGATCTACTTCACCTACATCATCGCCGGCATTCTCGCCCACCCCGGCTGGCATGAAGCCGCCCTCGCAACCATCCGGCTGCCCAGGATGTCCGTGCTCCGCGACTCCGGCTACGTTTTCATGGTCATCAGCGTCATCGGCACCACCATCGCGCCGTGGATGCAGTTCTACCTGCAGTCCTCCATTGTGGAGAAAGGCGTGACCAAGGAGAGCTACGCCGGCTCGCGCCTCGACGTCATCGTCGGCTCCATCTTCACCGACGTGGTCGCCTGGTTCATCATCGTCGCCTGCGCCGCCACTCTCTGGGTCCACGGCATGGGTTCCATTCAGGAGCCCGCCGACGCCGCCGAAGCCATGAAGCCGCTGGCCGGCTCCTACGCTTTCATCCTCTTCTCCTTCGGGCTCTTCAACGCCGGATTCTTCGCCGCCTCGGTGCTGCCGCTCTCGACTGCCTACGTCGTCTGCGAAGGCCTCGGCGTCGAATCCGGCGTCGACAAGCGGTTCCGCGAGGCGCCCTTCTTTTACTGGCTCTACACCCTGCTCATCGCCGGCGGAGCGGCCGTCGTCCTCATCCCCAACTTCCCGCTCATCAAGTGGGCTATCGAATCCCAGGCGCTCAACGGGATCCTGCTGCCGGTGGTGATCGTGCTCATGCTGCTGCTCATCAACCGCAAGGATCTGATGGGCGACCAGGTCAACTCCCACTGGTTTAACGGAGCCGCCTGGGCCACGGCGATCATCGTCAGCGTTCTGTCCGTGATTCTCATGGTTCAGCAATTCTGGCCCGGCCATCACTGAAGAAAATCAGCGAAAAGCGAAAAATCGTTGGCGAACAGAGGGGTTAGCGATGAACCTGTCAGCAGAATCGCGGCTGGCGCGACCAGGGAGGGAACTCACGCGCGCAGGGCTCCCTGAATCCCGAGCCAATCCGCCATCAGCGAACGGTTCCCTGCTAACAGCTTTTCGCTAACCGCTTTTCGCTTCCCCGCTACTTCCTCGACTCTTCCCGGATTTTCTGAATCTCCACCGGCCCGATGTGGAGGAACTCCAGGAACTCCTGGTGCTCGGCCGGCGCGGCTCGTTCGAACTCCGCATGCCAGCGATGCATCTGCTCGTCCGTCAGCCCGCAGCCTCGCATAATCGAGACCCACTTCTCTTTCGTGATCATCTGCTTTGCCTTTCCCAGTCGTTTGTAGCGCAGCATTTTCAGGATCGCCTGCTGATGCTCCCGCAGAGCGCCGATCTCCTCATCGATTTCGAGCAGCCGCCGCTCCAGCACCCGGGACGCATCGCCGCCAGGACGATCCAGCACCACGCGAATGTCGTTGAGCCTGAGGCCGGCGTCGCGATAGGCGCGGATCTGCTCGAGGCGCTGCACATCGGATTCCCCATAGCAGCGATAATTCCCGCCCGTTCGCTTGGCCGCCGGCATCAGGCCGATGGATTCGTAGTACAGCAAAGCGGTCCGGCTCAGTCCGCACCGCCGGGCGAGTTGGGTCACCGTCAACATCGTCCACCCCCACTGTGAACCCTATAGTTTTAGACAGGTCAAGAGCCGGTGTGCGATTTTTCTTCAACAAGGTCCGCAAGCCGCATGCCCGGGCTAAGAACCTTCTGCCCCTTCGAATCCGCACACCATAGGACAATGAAGCTTCAGAGTCTCCACACGCCGATGGCCGCTCCCCGCCTTTCCCGATGGTTCCGGACCCCCGCCTTTCTGCTTGCGCTCGCGGCGGGGCTGATCGCCTTCATCGTCCAGTCGGGCGAACTGGGCACCTCGGACACGCAGCATCGCCTCAACGCCGCGCATGCGCTCTGGACCTCCGACCCGCCCGTCTTCCCTGATGAATATCCGGAGTTCGGCATCCACGGACGCGCCGGCAAGCTGCAGACCTGGTATGGCATCGGCCAGCCCCTGCTCATGCTGCCTGCCGACATCGTCGGAACCGGCATCGAGAACCTGCCCCTCTTCGCCGCCTACTACGGCACAGATCCCTCGGTCCGCAACATCATCGTCAGTTCCTCCACCAATATCCTGCTGGCCGTGCTCACTGCGCTGGTGGCCTTCCGCCTGCTGCGCCGGTTCGGCTTCAGCGAGAGGCACGCTTTCCTCGGCGTCCTGGCGTTGCTTGTCTGCACGACGCACCTGCACTACACGCAGAATCTGATGGAGAACAACTACATTTTTCTCCTCACCCTCACCGGCTTCTGCTTCGAGGAGGAGTGGGTGCGCACCGCCAGCCGACGAGCCCTGCTGATCGGCGCCGGGGCGCTGGGGCTGAATCTGCTCACGCGTCTGACCACCGGCCTCGATCTGCTGGCCGGCATTCTCTTTGTCCTGCTGACTCTCTGGATGGAAGGCGCTCGCGGCCCTGTGCTGCGCACCCGTCTGAAGACCTATGCGCTCACCGCAGCGCCCATCTTTGGCTTCTGCCTGCTGCTCGACCGGCTCTACCAGTTCTACCGCTTCGGCTCCTTCACCAATACCTATCTCGCCCTCGCGGCGCAGGAGGCGCGACAACAGGATCCTGCGTTGCCATTGAACTACCCCTGGACGACGCCGTTCCACTCTGGCTTCTTCGGCGCTCTGTTTTCGCCCGAGAAGTCCATCTTCCTCTTCGATCCTTTGCTGATTCTGGCGATCCTCATGACCGCGCTGTTGTGGAAGAAGCTGATCCCGACAGTCCGGGCCTATGCCCTTGCGACCCTTCTGCTGCTGGTTGCCTACATCAGCTTCTACGCCCGCTACTTCGTCTGGTCCGGCGACTTCGCATGGGGCGATCGCTATGTCTCCACCGCGGTCGAACTCGCGACGCTCCTCGCGGTCCCTCTGCTGCTCGCGTGTCGGCGCAGGGTTTCGAGGCTCGTTTGGACGACCGGAGTCGCACTGGTCGCCGTGAGCGCCGTGGTCCAGCTGGCCTCGGTCGCCTTCTGGCTCTCGCTCGAAGAGTTCCAGATGGAAACCCTGGGCCATCCCACCTTCGTGATTGCGCTGCGCATGAAGAACATCGTCGCCTTCGCGTTCGGCAAGACGCAGGCCTGGCACCTGAATCTTCCCGCCCCCGACCAGGACGCGTGGGACACCGCCCACATCACCACATGGAACTTCCTGCCCTTCCTGCTGCAGCGCGTGGGCGTCGCACCTGTGTGGGTTCTGCGCACGACCTTCGCGGTCTGGTGCGCGGGGCTGGCCGCACTGGCCGGCACCCTTTGGCAGAGCGCCCGGATTCTGGCACGGTCCTCTTTCCTGCCGGATGCATCATCGAAGCCCGGTCCGGCATCTGAACGCGGCCGTCCTGCCTGACTCGGATGCCTCAGGCTTTGCGCGCGCACGGCGCCTCCACCGCCATCGCCTCCGCTGCCGGGAAGTACCTCCGCTGGAAGTAAAGGGCCAGGTTCACCAGCGCAATCATCACCGGCACTTCCACCAGCGGGCCGATCACGGCAGCAAACGCGGCCCCGGAGTTGATCCCGAAGACCGACACGGCCACCGCGATTGCCAGCTCGAAGTTGTTCGATGCCGCGGTAAACGACAGCGTCGTGGTCTTCGAATAATCGGCTCCCAGCTTCCGCCCCATATAGAACGAGACCAGGAACATCACCACAAAGTAGATCAGCAGCGGAACCGCGATCCTGACCACGTCCAGCGGCAGGCGGACGATATAGCCGCCCTTGAGAGAGAACATCACCACAATGGTGAAGAGCAGCGCTACGAGCGTCAGAGGCGCCACGCGCGGCACGAACGTCCGGTCGTAGCGCTCGCGTCCCCAGGCTTTCACCAGCGCCGTTCGGGTGAGGAATCCGGCAAGAAACGGAATGCCCAGGTAGATGAAGACGCTGCGGGCAATCTCGCCGATCGACACATGCACCACCGACCCGCGCAGGCCGAACCAGCGCGGCAGGACGGTGATGAACACCCAGGAATAGACCGAATAGAAGAAGACCTGGAACAGCGAATTGAACGCAACGAGTCCAGCCGCATACTGCGTGTCGCCCTTCGCCAGTTCATTCCACACGATCACCATGGCAATACAGCGCGCCAGCCCGATCATGATCAGGCCCGCCATGTACTCCGGATAACCGCGTAGAAAGACGATTGCCAGCACAAACATCAGCACCGGCCCGATGACCCAGTTCTGCACCAGAGAAAGCCCGAGCACGCGCTTGTTGCGGAACACCTCGTGCAGTTCCTCGTAGCGCACGCGCGTGAAGGGCGGATACATCATCAGGATCAGTCCCGCCGCAATCGGGATCGAGGTGGTTCCGACGCTGAAGCGATTCAGCAACGGAACGACGCCCGGCGCCAGCCAGCCCAGCGCGACACCCAGCACCATGGCAGCAAAGATCCAGCCCGTCAGATAGCGGTCCAGAAACGAGAGCCGGCTCTTTTTCATCGTTCGCATCTCCGCGGGATGGGCCGCCCTACGAGCGGCCAATCCTGTCGATCTCGTGCCTGATGGCGAGTTGCTCCAGCGTGTGCAGCGGCAGTGCGAGAAACAGCCCGATGCGACGGTCCAGAATCACGAACGCGTCGCGAAATGCCCGCGCTACTTCGTCGTCGGTTCCCTTCACCGCCGCCGGATCGGGAATTCCCCAGTGCGCTGTCATCGGCTGCCCCGGCCAGTACGGGCACTGCTCTTTCGCCGCGTTGTCGCAGACCGTGAAGACGAAATCCAGCTTCGGTGCGCCCGGCGCAGAGAACTCGTCCCACGACTTCGAGCGGAGCCCCGCGGTCGCAATCCCTGCCGACTGGATCTGCCGCAGCGCCTCCGGCCGCGGCTGTCCGGTGGGATGGCTGCCGGCGCTGTACGCGGCGAATTGACCTTTGCCTTTGTGGTTGAGGATCGCCTCGGCCATGATGGAGCGCGCCGAGTTGCCGGTGCAGAGGAACAGCACATTCCAGGGCTGCGCCATGATTTATGCCTTGCCTCCCGCGTGCGTACCGCCGCAGCAACTGGTCCCGCAGCAGGAGGACTTCGGCCTGGTCGCGCGAATGAAGGCACTCATGAACTTGCCTTCCACCTGCGGCGCAACTGCCTCGACATCGAGGCCCGAGTGGGCAAGGAACTGCCGGGCATCGTCGAGTTGATACACCCGCGTCGGCTCGATCTCGACCTGCTCGAAACACGCGGCTTTGAGGCGCGCGCGATAGTCGCTCTCCTCGAGAGCCCCGGCGACGCAGCCGGCCCACAGCAGCATGCTCTGGCGCACCGCGGCCGGAACCTCACCGCGGACGACAACGTCCGACACGGCGAGCCGTCCGCCCGGCTTGAGAACGCGGAAGGCCTCGCGCAGCACGCGGTCCTTATCTGCGCTGAGGTTGATGACGCAGTTGGAGATGATCACGTCGACCGACTCGTCGGGCAGCGGGATGTTCTCGATTTCGCCTCTCAGGAACTCGACGTTCTCGGCGCCGGCCTGGCGCTGGTTTTCGCGAGCCAGCGCGAGCATCTCGTCGGTCATATCGAGCCCGTAGGCCTTGCCCGTGGGGCCGACGCGCCGCGCCGAGAGCAGCACATCGATGCCGCCGCCCGAGCCGAGGTCCAGCACCACCTCGCCCGGCTTCAGCTCCGTGAGCGCGGTGGGATTGCCGCAGCCCAGCGAGGCCAGGGCGGCGTTTTCCGGCAGCAGAGCCCGCTCCTCATCGCTGTAGAGGCTGGTGGTGATCGGGTCGCAGCAGCGCAGGCTCGACTGACAGCAGGCCTGCTTGCCCGCCTCCGCGACTGTTTTGGCTGCGCTTCCATACTTCTGCCGGACTTCTTCCCTTACCTGAGTACCGCTGGCCATTCTGAGGCCTCCTCATATTCGCTAAAGCGAATCTATGCCGCGCCCAGATATCTGTCAAGGCGTATATGATGAATTCATGTCCCGAGGTAACGGATCGGCCGAACTGGCACCGCTGTTCGCGGCACTGGCGGACCCGACGCGACTGCGGCTGCTGAATCTGATCGCGGGGCGCGAAGTGTGCGTCTGCTACCTGGTGGAAATCCTGCGCCAGGGGCAGCCGAAGATCTCGCGGCATCTCGCCTACCTGCGCCGCGCAGGCATTGTGGCGGCGCGGCGCGATGGCAAGTGGATGCATTACCGTCTCGCGACGCCGCACAATCCGGCGGCAGCGTCGATCCTGGCGACAGTGCTGGAATCGCTGGGCAGGGATCCGCAACTGGAGGCCGACCGTGAGCGGCTGAGCCGGGCCTGCTGCCAGCCGAGCCGGATCGTTGCGCTGGAAGGCGCGCCGGTGCCGACCTCGGTTTGAAGGCTTCGCCGGAAGTTCGCTTTTCGATTTTTTTTGTTTTCGAAAATTTCCCGATGCTTTTTTTTGTGCGACTTAGGCACGTTACCCGGCTTGATTACCCTGGCCATGTGCTCGGGAATCTTTCAGATACGACCCTGGTTGAGGTTGCGGCAAAGTCGGCTGCGTTTGCCGCAACCTCGGCCGGGTTTTGGCGATGTGATTGGCGAGGGAGCAGTTGCGCTCGGCCGGGTTTGCTGCAAGGTCGGCCGTGTTTGCCGGGGAGTCGGCCGAGTTTGCGGCAGCCTCGGCTGGGTCTGCGGCAAAGTGGGTCGTGAGCGGAGAGGCGAGTCGACGGGCGAGTGGACAGGCGCACGGGCTTACTCCTTTCCGCAAGAGAAAAGGCTCGCTGGATGGCGAGCCTTTTCAGGATCTGATGGACGGGGAAAATTTTCCTTCCCCCCTATTTTTAGAATACCAAGTCCAGCGAGATAACCTGCCAAATTTGTTGGGGTGGGTTGGCTTGGAAGGCGTTTGTTTTGTTGGGCCATTACCTTGGTGTTTTCCACAAACGCTTGACAGATTTTTGCGAGCGGGGAGGGGGGAGCGGGAAGGTTGGGCCGCCGTAGGGCCAGGCTGAAGCCTGGCCCTTTTACCGGCGCCCTGCGGGCGATACGGATGATTCCGCAGCGGCGCGAACCGTGGGGGAAATATCCGCGTGTCCGCCTGCCTGAGAACCGGGCCTCAAGGCCGCTCATTTTAGCCGCCGTAACGCCAGGCTAAAGCCTGGCTCTTTTACTCTGCCCTGCGAGGCGATGCGGAGGGAGAACCGAAGTCATCTTTCCCTGGACGGTTCGTGGAGTTAGGTTCGGGTGATGGACCCGGTCTCGGACCGCACTTTCTTTGTGACAACCAACACCGCAGGCAGACGCCGCCTGTTTCAAGTGACGAGAAACGCAGAGTTGCTCCTTCATCTTCTGGAGGAGGATCGTGCGAGAGGCAGGTATGCCGTTCATGCGTACGTAATCATGCCGGATCACCTTCATCTGGTGCTGACGCCTGCACCGGATGTGTCACTGGAGAAAGCCATGCAATTCATTAAGGGAGGCTTTTCATTCCGGGTGCAGTCGAAGACAAAGGTCTGGCAGGAGAGTTTCGCCTGGGAGCGCGTGAAGGACTCCCGCGATTACGAAGTCCATTGCAATTACATTCACGAGAACCCGGTGCGGAAGTACCTTTGCGCGAAGGCGGCGGAGTTCGAATTTTCATCCGCCCGCGGATTGGGGATCGATCCGGTTCCGGCGTATCTCCGGGCCTGAAGGCCGTTTCTTTGGGGCTGCGGTGACGCCAGGCTGAAGCCTGGCTCTTTTACCGTCGCCCTGCGGGCGAGGCTCGGTGGATTCCGTATCGACACCTTGGCGGAATACACACCAGCCTGTGAACCCACCGGGCCTGAAGGCCGTTCATTTTGGCCGCCGTGACGCCAGGCTGAAGCCTGGCTCTTTTACCGTCGCCCTGCGGGCGAGGCTCGGTGGATTCCGTATCGGCACCTTGGCGGAATACACATCAGCCTGTGAACCCACCGGGCCTGAAGGCCGTTCATTTTGGCCGCCGTGACGCCAGGCTGAAGCCTGGCTCTTTTACCGTCGCCCTGCGGGCGATGCTCGGTGGATTCCGTATCGGCACCTTGGCGGAATACACATCAGCCTGTGAACCCACCGGGCCTGAAGGCCGTTTCTTTGGGGCTGCGGTGACGCCAGGCTGAAGCCTGGCTCTTTTACCGTCGCCCTTCGGGCG
>JBKICP010000035.1:0-7294 GCA_046567085.1 Acidobacteriota bacterium | reverse complement strand
CGCCGCCCGGCGTCACCGTGATCGTCGATGTGTTGCCGGTCGTCGCGCCCTTCGCCACAGTAATGTTGCCGCTGCTCGTCAGCGCAATCGACGCCGATCCGCCCGATCCCGACCCGACCGTGACACTCGTCGTCCCGCTCGACCCGGCATAATTCCCATCGCCCGCATACGTCGCCGTGATCGTATTCGCGCTCCCGCTCTGCAGCTGGCTTCCCGCAATCGTCGCCGTTCCCGTCAATACCAGCGACAGGTTCGGACTCGTCCCCGTCTCCGACGCCGTGAACGACGTGATCGTCGCCAGCGTCGCGCCATTCGCCGTCAGCGTCACGCCTCCCGAAGGATTCACCCCCAGCGACAACGGCGTGCTCAGCGCCACCGTCACCGTCGTCGACTGCGTGGCCGAAATGGAGTTGGGGCTCGCCGAGGCCGCCAGCGCCGTCGTCGCCTTCACCACCGTCACCGTCGAAGCCGAGCTGGTACTCGTACTGAAGCTCGAATCCCCCGCATATTTGGCCGTGATGGTATGCGCGCCTACCGGCAGCGTTGCGAAATTCGCGTTCAGCGGCGGCCACGAAGCGATGTTTCCGTTCGCCGTCACCGTGCCCGTCCCCAGCGTCGCCGTTCCATCCAGGAACGTCACCACGCCCGTGGCCAGGCCCTGCGTATTGCTGCCCTCCGCCGTTCCCGTAATCTGTGCATCGAGGAACACCGCCGCCCCGTAAGGCACTGCACTCAGATTCAGAGATCCGGACGGATAGGTCAGCGGGTTATACGCGCTCGGTTGCAGCGTCGTCGTGCTCGGCTCCGCCGAGATCGTCACGTTGATCGCCGTCGACGTGCTCGCCGCATTCGACGTGTCCCCGCCGTACCGCGCCGACACCGTATAGGTCCCGCCCGGCAGCCCGTTATACGTCGCCGTTCCCGCACCGCTCGTCAGCGGCATTACAATCTGCCCGTTGTTCAGCGGACCGTTCGCCGGTCCACCCGGCGTCTGGTTTGCTGTATCGATCACCGCCGCCGCACCCGTCGCGCTCGTCGGCGTAACCCCCACCTTGAACGTCACTGACGCCCCGTGCACCCCGGTATACGCCGCCGTGGACCCGTTCAGCTGCAGCGTCGTCGATGTCGAGGTCAGCGCCACGCTGTTCCAGTTCGTGATCATCTGGTTCACGTCCACGCTGCCCAGGCCCGTCGCCACGTCGTAATTGCTGCCCGCGTTGTATCCCGTCAGAAAGCCATTCGTCCCGCAGTTCGGCGAAGCGCTCACGCACGGCACCGAGTTGTTCCCCACCGTCACATCGTGGAACACCGTCGCGTACTTCGCCTTCGCCAGCTGATACAGGATCGTGTCCGCCTGCCCCAGCCGCGCCCCGCCCTGCGCCTGCACCACCAGCGCCAGCATGCCCGCAAACGCCGGCGCCGAAGCCGACGTGCCGCCCACCCCAAGGATCGTCGCACCCGGCTGTAGCTGGCCGTTCGCCGTCAGGCAATCCGTGTACGTGCTCGACGAGTCCTGATCCGTCACGTTATCCGAGCAAACCGCCCACGACGCATGCTCGAATCCGTTCGACGCGAACAGCGACACATCCGGCACATCGCGCACCTGATCCGACAGCGTCATCGAGCTCTGAAACGCCGGCTTGGCATATCCCCCGGCACACGCCCCCGCCGAGGTCTGTGTCGAACAGCTGCTCACGCCTCCGCTCCCCGCGATAATGTTTCCATTCCCCTTGCTGTTCGTGAAGGGAAGGTTGTTCGCATACGTGGTGTTCACCGTGGTCGAGTCGTTCCACGGATTCTCCGGGATGTACTTCAGCGCTGTCCCGTAATACGGCGCCGACCCCTCCGCCGTGTTCACATACGTCGAAAACGCCGCCGGCAGACCATCGAAATCCGTGCCGCCTACCGCGATCGTCCACGGCGTCGACGCAAACCCGTTCACCGCCAGCCCATACTGCGCCTGCGTCTGCGTATCGAAGCTGTCGCACCCCGCCGAGCCGCCGTCTCCCGCCGACACCACCACGCTGATGCCCTGCGCCTCCGCCTGCTCCGCCAGCTCGTTCACAAAAGTGTTCGTGCTGCCTCCCAGCGCCTGCTCGCACGCCCCGAAACTCATGCTGATGATGCTCACCGCGTTGTCGTCCACAGCGCGCAGCGCCGCACCGAAGAGTCCCGACGTCAGATCCGTATCCGCGGACGTGTAGAAATACAGCTTCGCCTTCGGTGCGATCCCGCCCGAAACCTCCGCGTCCAGCAGCGCCTCCACCCCGGCACTGTTCATCCCCGGATCGTTCCCCTCCACCACCACCGTCGGCAAATTGATCGTGCTGCTCGTCTCGCCCAGGAATGCCATCCGATAGTTCTGCACATCGGCCAGCGTCAGGTCCGACGTCCCCAGGATACCGATGCTCACCCCCGTCCCGTCATACGTCGTCCCGCTCGGGTAGTTCGCATTCAGTGCCGTATTCGGCGTGTCGTAAATCGTCGCCGCATCCGCCGGAACCACATACAGCGACGGCCCGGAGAATGTCAGGTCCGGCTCGATTCTGTGCGCCGCGGCATCGTAGTGCCCCACCGGCCCCGTCACCACATGCGATGTGGGATGAAAATCGTTCAGCGACACCACCCCTGCCACCACCGGCGCCAACGCCGCAGGTATCTGCGGATCGCTCACGTTCGCGTGGTGCGTCGTCCCCAGTACCGCAAAGCTGTGGATCGACGTGTTGAACGCGCTCTCCACCTGCCCCACCGTGCCCGAAAACTCGACCACGTTGCGCGCCGCCGGCACACCCTCGACCTTGAAGCCGTAAGACGCCAGCCAGCTCTCCACCGTCTGCAGGTCCGAATCCGAGATTCCGAACTGTGCTCCGTACTGCGCCGGCGTCAGCCACTTGTGATACGACGCCGATCCCGGATTCTGCACGTCGGCCAGATAATCCGTCAGCGCCTGCTGCTGCGCCGCGCTCCGCTGCAGCACCAGCAGGATGCGCCCCGTCGCCATCGACTGCGGCGCCGGCCCGATGTCGTACCGCGCCTGGGCCATCGGATGAACATTCCCCGCCAGCGTCACCCGCTGGCTGGATTCAATGGGCGCAACAATGCGGTTCGCCACCACGGGCGGCGCGCTTTGTGCGAAGAGCGATGGGCAAAGGGTGGCGGCAAGGATGGCAGCAAACAGGCAGAAAGATTTCATAGTCCCCCGGAGTTACGGGCGCGATAGGTCCGAAACCAGACGGTACTTCCGCCAGACTTACAGCAGCAGCAATAGGGGACTGACCGGCGAGATCTGGAGATTGCGGTTTGCCGGAATAGTATCCCGGGTTTTGCAACAGAGCAATACCCTGGAAGCCCCCGACTCAGAATTGCAACGGTCTCGGCAGGGAACCTCCCGGCATCCGGTTACAGTTCGATGAATCCCCTCCGCTCGTATCATCCGGAACCTGACCAACACGCCTGTCATTTCAAGCTCCGGCGCGCAGACGCAGGGCGCGAGGGAGCCGCTCACCCCGCGGAAATCCGCCCCGAAAAGGTCCGGGCTTCGGCCCCCGCCCAACGCCCAGCTTTCTATTTTTCTCCGAGGACTGGACAATAACTGCACAGGTCCGTGCGCCGCCCGCTCCCATTGCTGACTGTCCTGCTGCCTCTTGCCTTACTCGCAGCCGCTCCCGCCCTCTTCGGCCAGGACGCGCTCACTCCCTCTGCCTCCGGCTATACCGTCCGCGGAACCGTCGTCAACGCCATCACCTCCCAGCCCATCGCCCGCGCCCTCGTCTCCATCAATCAGGACCAGGCCATCCTCACCGACAGCAGCGGCCAGTTCTCCCTCGCCAATATCGGCCCCGGCAGCTACCCTGTCTCCGTCAGCAAACCCGGCTACCAGGTCCGCGGATTCGGCGTCATGCGCTCCGCCGCCGCGCGGGTCCGCCCCGGCCCGCCCTTCCGTATCCAGGTCGGCCCCGGCATGCCTCCGCTCACCTTCGCCATCGCGCCTCTGTCCGCCATCAGCGGCCACGTCACCCTCTCCACCGCCGACCCGCCCAACGGCATTCGCGTCCAGGTCTTCTACCGGCAATTGCAAAACGGCCATCCTCACTGGACCGTCGCCGGCCAGGCGCGCGTCCGCTACGACGGCTCCTTCCGCATCGGCAGCCTTCAGCCCGGCAGCTACCGCCTCGCCACTCTGCCCATGCTCGATCGCCCCGGCCTCGCACTCAATCGCCGCGGCCCCGTCTGGGGATACCCCGCGCTCTACTATCCCGGCACCACCGACATCGGCGCCGCCGGCGTGCTCACTCTCGGCGCCGGCCAGCAGGCCGAAGCCGACATCACCCTCACCCGCCAGCAGTTCTTCCCCGTCACCGCGCTCGTGCAGGGCTCCCCGGACACCCCCGCCAACTTCGAAATCCTCGACAGCGGCGGCCGCCAGACCGGCCTCTACGCCCAGTTCGACCGCCGCGACGGCCTCGCCCATGCCGCCGTCCCCAACGGCACATGGACCATGGAAGCCCACGTCTACGGCCCAACCATGGAATGGGGCAGCACCAGCTTCCAGGTCAATGGTGCCCCCGTCAGTTTCTCCATCGCCATCCAGCCGGTCCCGCACGTCCCCGTCATCATTCACCGCGACTTCCAGGCCTCAGACGGACCCCAGTCCGGCGCCGGCCCCGGCATGAATCTCCAGGTCACCAGCGCCGATGAGATGACCAACTCCGCCGGCAACATGAGGCAGGCCGACAACCCCGCCTCCGGCAGCAGTTGGGAAGTCAGCGTCAGCCAGCCCGGCCGCTACTGGATCCAGGCCCTGCCCTATCCGCCTCTCTACGTCAGTTCCATCACCAGTGGAGGCTCCGACCTCGGCAGCACCCCCCTCGTCTTCCAGCCCGGCAGCACGCCCCAGCCCATCGAAGTCACCCTCCGTAACGACAGCGGCACCATCAACGGCACCATCGTCAGTCAGAACCCCGGCGCTCTCCTCTCCGCCCCCGGCCAGGTGCCCCAGATCTGGATCTACGCCATCCCGCTCTTCTCCTCACCTTCCCCGCTCCGCAACGTCATGCCCAATTCCGACGGCCAGTTTTCCTTCTACGGCGTCGCCCCCGGCAGCTATCGCCTCGTCGCCTGCGACTCCCAGCAGGAAATCGACTTCCACTCTCCCGACGCCCTCGCCGCCTGGGCCGGCAAAGGCCAAACCGTCACCGTCGATCCCGGAGGAACCGCCAGCGCCGAACTCACCGTCCTCCACATCGCCTCCGGAGCGGCCCAATGACCCGCCTCCTCGCCGCAGCAATCCTCACCGCCGCCGCCCTGGCGATCCCTCCAGCCTCCTCCGCGCAGGCCGCGCCCGCGGGAAATAACCCGCCGCTCGCAGGACCCGCCGCCTGGTCCATCTCCGGCACCATCCTCAGCGCCTCTTCCGGGACTGCCCTCGACCGCGCCGAAGTCACCCTCTTCACCTCCGGCCCCAACGGATCGCAGCTCGGCGAAACCGTCACCGCCCAGGACGGCAGCTTCCGCTTCGATCACCTCCAGGCCGGCACCTACAGCATCCAGGCCTGGCGTCGCGGCTACATCGCCGCCGGCTATCAGGAGCACGACGGCTTCACCACCGGCATCGTCACCGGCCCCAGCCTCGTCACCTCCGGTCTCCGCGTCACGCTCTACCCCACCGGTGTCCTCTACGGCGCCATCACCGACGACTCCGGCGAGCCCGTCCCCGGCGCCCAGGTCCACCTCTTCCGCCAGGACCAGCGCACCGGCCAGCTGCGCATCCTCCGCGTCGCCACCGACACCACCGACGACACCGGCACCTTTGAGTTCGACAGCCTGCGCGCCGGCACCTTCTTCCTCTCCGCCTCCGCCCAGCCCTGGTACGCCTTTCACCCCAGCGCCAAAACCGATGCCACCGGCACGCTTCTCCCCGCCGACCAGCAACCCACTTCGCCCCTCGATCTCGCCTATCCCACCATCTACTACGAAAACAGCACCGACTCCGATTCCGCCACGCCCATCGCCATCGCCGCCGGCGATCACGTCGAAGCCAACATCTCTCTCCACGCCGTCCCAGCCATCCACATCCAGATTCACCTGCCGCCTCCCACCGAAGGCCGCGGCGTTCCCATGCCGCAGCTCATGCAGTCGGTCTTCGGCTCCGACGAATTCCAGCCCGCCCAGGAATTCACCGCCCCCACCCGCTCCGGCGGCATGGTTGCCGATCTCAGCGGCATCGCCCCCGGCCACTACGTCCTCCGCCAGTTTGGGCCGCCCAGCCAGGGCAATCGCACCGCCACCGTCAATCTCACCTCCGACCAGTCCCTCGACTTCGCCTCCGCTTCCAACAGCGGCGTCGACGTCACCGGAAAAATCGCCATGGCCTCCGGCGCACCCCTCCCGCCGAAAACCCACGTCAACCTCATGCCTGCCGACCAGACCCCCGCCCGTCCCGGCGATGCCGTCGCCGCCGACGGCACGTTCACCTTCCGCTCCGTTCCCCCCGGCCGCTACGCCATCCAGGCCGTCGCCCCCGACACACGCCTCGCCGTCCAGCAAATGATGGCCTCCGGCGCCGAGGTGCACGGCGCCACCCTCACCATCGCTGCGCAGCCTGTCCTGATTGCCGCCACCCTCGCCCGCGGCGCCACCACCCTCAGCGGATTCGCAAAGCAGAACGGCCAACCCACCGGCGGCGTCATGATCCTTCTCGTCCCGCACGATCCCGCCGCTCGCGACCTCTACCGCCGCGATCAGAGCAACACCGACGGCAGCTTCACCCTCAACAACGTCGTCCCCGGCGACTACTCGCTGCTTGCCATCGACAACGGATGGACCCTCGACTGGGCCCGCCCCGAAGTCCTGGCACCCTACCTCACGCGCGGAATGCGCGTCCGCGTCGCCGGCCAGCGCACCATGAACCTGCCGTCCCCTGTCGAAGTCCAGCCCCGCTGATCGCGCAAGGTCGATCGCTATCAGCTATCCGCCATCCGCTATCCGCTATCCGCTGCTCTTCACCACTACCAGCGAAGCATCGTCCTCCAGTTCCCCGCCCCGGAACTCCGTCACCGCCTGCAGAATCGTCTCTCCCAGCTCCGAGGCGCTCCGCCCGCGTCCCTCTTCCGCTGCGGCAATCAGCCTCTGGTACCCGAACTCCTCGCCGTTCGCGTTCTGCGCCTGCAGAACCCCGTCCGTGATCAGCAGCAGACGATCACCCGCGGTAGTGTCCAGCTTTTTTCGCACTTTCAGAACCAGCGATGACTCAGGAAGGTTGTTGGTTGGGGTTGATTGGCTCTGGTCCCCCGCG
>JBKICP010000034.1:0-18733 GCA_046567085.1 Acidobacteriota bacterium | reverse complement strand
GACGGGGCGAGGGGAGGGTCAGGGGCCAGGCGGCGTCAGGGGGCCAGAAAAAAAAAGACGGCACGAACGGTGAATTGTCCGTGCCGGGAGGCCAGTGACGCAACTTATAAACTTGCTGCCAGCGGCGAATTCTGAGTCGCCGATCTGGCTTAAACTCTCTCTAGTTCAGATGCCGGTTGGGCGGGATGGGCACATAAATTCTTTGCCTGTCAGACTCCATATCCCTTAACCCAATCTCCAATTTAGTGTAACCCTGAAAGACCAAAGTGGCAAGCGTGCTACGCAATTTAATATTTTTCCTGTCTTCGGGCCCCATTTCTAACCACCCCAAAAAGCGAACAAGCCATGGAAAATCAATCACAAACGCCTGACAGGGAGAATTCCGGAGCCAAACGCAACATTTTTGTGACCGGCTTCCTCGTTGCGGCTTCGGCGCTGGCTGGAGGGCTGGCAGTCGTGCTCTGGAACCGGAAAGCTCTTTCCCGTCTTCGACAGCAGGTTGAGTCGGCGAAGGCGGTCTCCAGGGAGCCGGACGACACGGAGGAATAGGAAGTTGCACGGGGCGCCGGGCTGGTGGGGATTCAGCGGGGCCGGTGCTCAGTCGAGGCTGTCGATGGCGGCGGCCAGGTCGAAATCGCGCTCGGTGAGGCCTCCGGCATCGTGGCTGATGAGCGCGAGGCGCACCTTGTTATAGCGGATGTCGATGTCGGGATGGTGTCCGGCGCCTTCGGCCAATTCCGCGACGCTGTTGACGAAGTGCATGGCGCCGACGAAATTGCGAAATTCGCAGTAGCGCACGATCTCGCCCCGCTCCAGCGTCCACAGGGGGATGGATCTCATTTTTGCAGCGACGACTCTGTCTTCGAGAACAGGCATGGTTCCGCTCCACGCTTCGGGATCAGGCACTGGTCGAGTGAGATTCAGACTTTCAGATCTTCGATGGCTCCAGCAAATGATAGCGGAGAGAAGCGCGGATGGCGCGTCATTTCGACGCGGAGGTCTTCCCAGAGGCTGTCGGGGAGGCCGAGAAAGACTTCGACGATGTTGGGATCGAACTGGGTCCCGGCGCATTTCTGCACTTCGGCGCGAGCGACGTCGTAGGAGCGGGCCTTGCGGTAGGGGCGGTCGGAGGTGATGGCGTCGATGGTGTCGGCGATGGCGAAGATGCGGGCCCCGAGGGGGATCTCCTCGCCTTTGAGGCCGCGCGGGTAGCCGTTGCCGTCGTAGTGCTCCTGGTGGGCATAGACGATGTCGGCGGCTTCTTCGAGGAAGGGGATCTTGCGCAGGATCTGGTAGCCGCGGGCGCAGTGTTCGCGCATGATGCGCTGCTCTTCGGCGTCGAGTTTGCCGGGCTTGAGCAGGATGGCGTCGGGGATGGCCATCTTGCCGATGTCGTGGAGGAAGGCGCCGCGGGCGATGATGCGGGTCTGGGCCATTTCCACGCCGCAGTGGCGGGCGAGCGCGATGGTATAGGCAGTGACGCGGCGGGAGTGGCCTTCGGTTTCGGCGTCCTTGAGGTCGAGGGCATCGCCGAGGGCTTCGAGGGTGATGTCGTAGGAGCGCTCCAGATCGGACATGGCCTGGCGGAGCATCTCGGTGCGGGCGGAGACCAACTGCTCGAGGTTGTGGCGATAGACCGAGTTCTGCTGGACGAGGCGGCGATAGTCGAGGGCGCGGCGGACGGTGACCAGCAGTTGCTCTTTCTCGAAGGGCTTGAGCAGGTAGTCGTAGGCACCTTTGCGCATGGCGGAGATGGCCACGCCCACATCATGGATGGCGGTGACCATGACCATGGGGGTATCGGGCTGAACTTCGCGGATGCGCTCGAGGAGGCCGATGCCGTCGAGGCCGTTCATCACGATGTCGGAGAGGATGAGGTCGTAAGGAGGATCGTGCTGGATGTGCTCGATGGCCTCGAGGCCGTTGGAGGCGAGGACCGGAGTGTAGCTGGACTTCTCCAGCATCGCAGCCATCAGAGTGCGAACGTACGGTTCGTCATCGACGATCAGTATTCGCTCTGATGCCACTGCCCCTCCAGCGTCTGGCTCGGCCGAAACCGTTGAAATTGATGCGAGGCCCTGACAAATTCCGCTTTATCGTATCCTGCTGGTTTTGCTGACGCGCGACAATTCCCGGTCCGTGGAAGGGAGAAGGACCCATTCAGGTCAATCTCACCGCGCCCGATCCACGGTGGAACCGGTGGTTGCTGCCGCAAGTGCCTCAAAAGCGGAGCCGTTGACAACCCGGAATCCATATTTTCCTTCAAAAACCACTGTCGGCTCCCTCCCCCAAACGGGTCAGACTTGCATCCAAGGTTCGTGTTACCCTGCTGTTGCCAGCGTCACATCCCCTGAAACGGTTGAACATACGGTTGAACATGTTGTTCGAATTCGAACGCAATTCCGCGAAAATTGCAGCGCGCGAAATGGCGCCGCAGAGCCTGGCCGAGCGCCAGCGCGATATCTACGACAGCCATCGCCACCGGGTATTTTCGGTGTCCTACTACATGACCGGGAGCGAGCTGGAGGCGGAAGAGATCCTGCGGGGCACGTTCATTCGGGCCTTCCTGCGGGAGGACGAGCCGGATTCGGCGATCATCGATCAGGCACTGGTGGAGCAGCTTCGGGACGAGCGGGTTCTTGTGGAGGAGACTCCTCTTCCGGCGCCGACGACGGGTTATCTGCCGCCGCGGAACAACATTCTGCGCACTGAGCTGGAGGACGCGATCCGGTTCCTGCCTTCGAAGGAGCGGGTGGTGTTTCTGCTGATGGATGTGGAGGGGTATTCGGCGGCCCGGGTGGCGGACCTGCTGAACACCACGCCCGCGCTGGTGCTGCGGACGGCGCTGACCGCGAGAATGCGGCTGCGCGCCGAGCTGGCGGCGATGAGCGATTGCAGCCGCCAGGCCGCCTGATCTTCCTTACTTTTTCTGTTCGCTGAGTTCGGCCTTGCGCGCTTCCTGCTGCGCGCGGCGATTCTTCGCCCAGCCTTCTTTGACAACCTGGTGGCCTCGTGCAACGGCAAGGGCATCCGCCGGAACATCCCTGGTGATGGTGGAACCGGCGCCGATGTAGGCGCCTTCCCCGATGACGAGCGGCGCGACGAGCGCCGAATCGCTGCCGATGAAGACCTTGTCGCCGATGACGGTTTTGTATTTCGATACGCCGTCGTAGTTGCAGGTGATGGTGCCTGCGCCAATGTTGACGCCGCTGCCGATTTCGGCATCGCCGAGGTAGGTGAGGTGGTTAGCCTTGGATCCTTTGCCGAGGCTGGTCTTTTTTGCTTCGACGAAGTTGCCGATGTGGGAGTCTTCTCCGATGTGGCAGCCGGGGCGCAGATGGGCGAGCGGCCCGATGCGCGCGCCGTTGTCGATGCGGGCTTCGGCGATGACGCAGGACTGGAGAACGGTGACGCGGTCGCCCAGGGTGGAATTTTCGATGACGGAATAGGAGCGGATGCGGCAGTCGCTGCCGACGTGCGTCTCGCCCAGAAGCTGAGCGAAGGGCTCGATGACGGTATCGGGGCCGACCTCAACGCGGGCGTCGATCATGACGGTTTCCGGCTGCTGGATGGTGACGCCGCCGGCCATGAGACGATGGGCGGTGGCGAGGCGCAGTTCGCGGTCGAGTTTCATCATTTCGGCAATGGTATTGGCGCCCAGCACTTCTTCCGGCTGCGCGGCTTTGATGGCAAGGACGCGTTCTCCTGATTTCTGCAGGAGGACCGCCATATCGGTCAGGTAGAGCTCCTTATGCAGGTTGTCGGCGCTGAGCCGGCCGATGTGCCGGAAGAGCGATTCACGGTGGAAGGCATAGATGCCGGAGTTGATCTCGCGGAGACTTTCCTGATCCGGGCGGAGCGATTTTTGTTCGACGATGGCGTCGACCTCGAGGGCGCCGGGCGCTTTGCGGAGGACGCGGCCGTAGCCGAAGGGATTGGCGGGCTCGGCGGTAAGGATGGTCATGGCGGCGCGCTCCTGGAGGTGGAAGTCGCGAAGAGCGGCGATGGTTTCAGAGCGCAGCAGGGGGACATCACCGGAGAGGACGATGAGCTCGTCGTAGTCGCGCGTGGCCGGCTCGGCAGTCTGAATGGCGTGGCCGGTTCCCAGCTGTTCGTGCTGCACGGCGAAGCGGACGCCGGTATCGCGCACGGCAGCCTTGACGGCTTCGGCCTGATGTCCGACGATGAGGAGAATGTCGTGAGGCGGGACTACCTGCGCGGCGGAGGCGATCACGTGCTTCACCAGCGGGCGTCCGCCGATCTCGTGGAGGACCTTGGCACGCTTCGATTTGAGCCGCGTGCCCTTGCCCGCGGCCATGATCACGATTCCCAGTCGCATGGATGTCAGGACTCCTTCAGTGCGTGCAGGAGCGTGGAGGGACGCACTGCCATGTCCATTCTCTCAGACGGGGGTGGCGCGAAGTGCAGGGCGGAATCTGTCCGGCCGCAAGGCGGCATCCGGCCAGGCACGTTAGCGGTCCTGACTCTCGCTATTCGATGGCGGCCGGAATTTCGCTTCAACGCCAATCAGCGTTGCGTATACTTTGCAGTCAGCACCCGTCGAAGGAGACGCATGCCCTGTCTGGAAATGAAAGTGCCGGCGCTGCCGCACCCGGTCCCGGCGACGCGTTTGCGCGCCCTTCTGGAAAAGCCGGGCGCCGCGATTCTCCGCCGCAATTTCCTGGCGGAAGCGCCGGGGCACAATGACGGAGAGATGCGCACGCGGCTGCGGGTTGCCGCCGTGCTGGCGGTAAACCTGACCGATCCGCCGCGGACGATCGATGTGGACACGCCCGTCGATGCGGAGGATGGCCAGAGCGAGGATGGCGCGGCGCTGGCGGAACGCGAGGACGACCAGCAGGCGGGCAGCTTTGCCAAGGGCCTGGAAATCTGGATGAGCGACGGAGAGCGGGCGGCCTGCGCTTTTGCCGATACGGACGAGATTCCGGGCGCGCTGGCGATGTTCGATGCATGGCTTCGCCTGGTCCGGTTTCCGCCGGCTTTTCAGAGCCTCGATCGGCGATTTGTGGGCCTGCATTATGGATTTCGCGAGGGCCTCTCGATTGCGGTGCAGGGCCACCCTGCTGCGGCGCCGGATGAAGAAGAGCCGATTCTCGACGGTCTTGCGCCGATCCCGGAGATCGAGGATTATCGTGAGCCGCGGTTCCTCGTTCGGCTGCCGGAGCCGGGGCTTGGGTACCTGCACGATCTGCTGCGCTCCGCGTCGGCGTGGCTGGACGAGAATTCCTACCCCAACATTCTCGGACCGCAATGAAGCCGGGCATCGTCGCCGGGCTGATGGCCGCGCTGCTGGCGGTCCCGCTGACGGTGTTTTCGCAGGGCGCAGGGCCCGGCGATGCGCAGCCGGAGAATGCCGAACGGATCGAGAGCGGATCTGCGGTGCTGCCTGGCGGGGATCGGGTCGCGTATCGCATCCGGCTGCTGCCCGTCACGTCATTTCCCGATCTGCCCGCGCCGGTGGCCGGGGAGCTGCAGCGGCGGCAATGCATGATCCCGCAGAGTTTCGAGGCGCGGCAACCGGAGAATGTGATTCGTGGATCCTTTCGCGCGGCGGGCAGCAGCGACTGGGCAGCGCTGTGCTCCTCCGACGGCACGACGACGCTGTACGTTTTTTTTGCGGGCCAGTTCGGGGCACCGGTCGCGCTGCGCTCGCAGCCCGATTCCGCGTGGCTGGGAGCCGAGCCGGGGAGTTCGGTGTTCGGATCGTCCTGGGGAATTTCGGCACGCTCGGGCTCCGAGCTGCGGGCAACGCCGGAGCTGCGGCGGGGAGTGGACATCGACCACGATGCGATTGACGATGCCCGGCTGGAACGGTCCTGGACGATCCACTATTTCCAGAACGGCCGGTGGATCACTCTCCAGCAGAGCGACGGCGGCAATGAAGACTAGGGGCTGGTCTGAGGCAGCCGGAGTTTTGGGGAGGCCCGCATCGCGGTTTCGCTGCATCCACCGCAACTAATTCCGGCCGGCTTTGTCTAATGCATCGCGGCACCTGTCGTTTTGTCCTTCTCAGGCTCCTGAGCCCTTCCCCGTTCCGAGGGAGTTTCCATCCTGCCCGGTGGCGGCAGTACGTCCGGCCGGAGGGTTGAAGCGTACCGTGTGAAAAGAACTGTTCGCTCCGCCGCAATCCTTGTTCCCGATTCCACGAGCAGCACGGGAGCAGGACTATGATGGATCGCATCGATGCGTGCAGTGAACACGCCCTGTCGCGCCGCAGATCGTCGCAGCGCACGATTTTTCTCTCTCCTTTCAAGAAGGATGGCCATGTCTCCCTCGAGCGTTCGCAGGATTCGTCCCGTCACAATTCTCGCTTTCATCAGCCTGTGCGGAGCGGCACTTTGGGCGCAGCACGCGCCGGTGGCCGTGCCCAGCCGCATTGTCAGCCCGATCAACGACCATGCGCGGGTGACGCTGCGGGGGTACGTGCATCCGCTGGCGAACGCCGCCAACGATCGCGGGCCGGCGCCGGACTCGATGCCGATGACGCGCATGCACCTGGTGCTGAAGCGGAGCGCGATCCAGGAGGCGGCGCTGAAGCAGTACATCGCGGACCTGCATACGCCGGGCAGCGCGAGCTACCACAAGTGGCTGACGCCGGAGCAGTTCGGGCAGCAGTTCGGGCCTTCCGATCAGGACATTGCCACGATTGAGTCGTGGCTTTCGGCGCATGGATTCGAGGTGACGGGAGTCGAGCCCGGGCGCCAGGTGATCGCGTTCAACGGGAACGCGGCGCAGATGCGGAGCGCATTCGGGACGCAGATGCACGAGTACCGGGTGAACGGCAATCTGCACTACGCAGCGGCTAGCGATCCGCAGATTCCGGCGGCTCTGGCGCCTGTGGTGGGGGGCTTTGTTTCGCTGAACAACTTCCGGCTCAAGAGCCACCTGCGCCCGCTGGGCGCGGCGAGCTACGACCCCAAGACGGGCACAGCGCAGCCGCTGTGGACGGTGAATGGCGGCGAAGGTTATCCGACGATCAGCGGAGTGAATTTCGCTGTCACTCCGGGGGATTTCGGGGTGCAGTACGATCTGCCGAATCCGCTGCTGAATGCGAAGTACACGGGGACGACGTACGACGGAACGGGCCAGACGATCGCGATCATCAACGAGTCGAACATCAACGTGGCTCTGGTGAATCAGTTCCGCTCGCTGTTCGGGCTTCCGGTGAATGCGCCGAACGTGATCATCGACGGCAATGATCCGGGTGTGGACGGCATCAACAATCCCGATGGGCCGAACTACGCATCGGGTGAGGCCTATCTGGATGTGGAGTGGTCGGGGGCGGTGGCTCCGAAGGCGACCATCGACCTGGTGATTGCTGCAGACACGGCGACGGAAAGCGGTCTTTACCTTGCCCTCGAACACGCCGTTTACAGCAATCTGGCGCCGGTGATGAGCGCCAGCTTCGGGCTTTGCGAGAGCGGCCTTGGCGCCACGAACCAGTTCCTGAACAACCTGATGGAACAGGCGGCGGCGGAAGGCATCACGGTGATGGTTTCGAGCGGCGACAACGGGTCGGCGGGATGCGACGATCCGAACTCCGAGCAGTACGCCAGCTCCGGCGCGGCCGTGAGCGGCTTCGCCTCCACGCCGTATGACGTGGCCGTAGGCGGCACCGATTTCTACTACGGCTCGGGATACCAGAGCCTGACGCTGTCGAATCTGTCGACGTACTGGAACACGACGGGGTCGAACACACCGAGCGCGTCTCTCCAGCAGCCGATCCCCGAGCAGCCGTGGAACAACAGCCAGTACGGGCTGGATGCGTCGAATTACTACAACACGTACGGCTCCTCGACGATTGGCGCGGGCAGCGGAGGCGCGAGCAGCGCCGCCATTTGCTCGAGTACGTACAGCCAATCGAACGGAACCTGCCAGGGCACGCTGAGCGGGTATCCGAAGCCGTCATGGCAGAAGGGCAGCGGAGTTCCGGCGGATAACGTTCGCGACATTCCGGATGTCTCGCTGTTTGCTGCGGACGGCCCGAACTACGCCTACTACGCGATGTGCGCCACGGATGGGGACTGCCAGCCGAACTCGAGCGGGCCGGTGCAGATCTTTGGGGTTGGCGGAACGTCGGCGGCGGCTCCTGCTTTTGCGGGAATCATGGCGCTGGTCAACCAGAAGTACGGGCCGCAGGGCCAGGCGAATTTCACGCTGTATCCGATGAAGGCGCAGTTCCCTGCCGCCTTTCATGACGTCACGGTGGGAACGAACTCGGTGCCGTGCAATATCTCGACGGTGCAGCTGAGCTCGGGAGCGCAGTCGCCGGTGGATTGTATTGCCGTGAAGAACCCGCTGACGGTGACGGTGAGCGATCCGTCGTCGGGCCAGAACATTTCGGTGGTGGAGGGACAGATCGGGACGGGGACGACGCCGGAGTACAACGCGGCGGCCGGCTATAACCTTGCGACGGGCCTGGGTTCGGTCGATGCGGCGCAGCTGGTCGCGAACTGGGGGAGCGTGACCGGATTTGCCTCGACGACGGCGACGCTGACTTCGCCGACGAACGGAACGAGCATAGCAGTGGGGACGGCGGTGACCATCAGCGGCACGATCACGGGGAGTACGCCGACGGGCACGGTGGCTCTGATGACGAGCAGCACGACGGCGCTGCAGCAGGAACTCGGCGTGTTTGCGGTCACGAATGGGGCCTTCTCCGGGACGCTGAGTTCCCTGCCCGGCGGCAGCTATCAGGTGTGGGCGCAGTACAGCGGGGACGGCACGAATGCCCCCAGCATGTCGACCCCGGTGACGGTCACGGTGACTCAAGGATCGAGTACGACGACTTTCAGCATCGTGGATCAGTCGGGGAAAGCGAGCGTCAGCAACAGTGCCAGCGTGTCGTACGGGACGCAGTTCCTTCTGGATGCGCTGGTGAGCGGCAGCAGCACCACCGCAGCCGAGCCGACGGGGACGGTGACGTTCAGCGACAACGGAAATGCGATCAACACAGCGAATCTGAACGCGGAGCATGACGCGGAATACAACGCGCCGTTTGCGGTGGGCGCGCATTCTGTGACGGCGAAGTACTCGGGCGATGCCAGCTACACCGGATCGTCGGGATCGACGATTGCGTTCACGGTGACGAAGAACACGCCGCTGATCAGCCTGTCCGTGAGCTACCAGAACACTTCGAGCTACCAGACGAGCCTGCCGAGCGGCCAGGCGGATGTGCTGACGATCCTGGTGCTGAACCAGACCAACATTACGCAGCAAAGCAACGGCAGCATCGTGACGCCGACCAACCTGCCCTATACGGTGCCGATCGCGGCTCCGACGGGGACGATCACGATCGGCGGCATACCTGGCGTGACCAGCGCGCAGCTGGCAGCGGCGGTCGATCCGCAGACCGGAGCGCCGGCGGGAATCGCGGAGATTCCGATCCCCGCCAGCGCAGCGACGGGAACAGTCAACCTGACGATCAACTATCCGGGCGACGGAAATTACAACTCCACGAATACGTCGTATCAGCTGCCGTTCTCGAGCACGGGTGGGACGACTTCGACGGTGACCGCGACGATGACCGGAAGCATCTCGCCGACGACGACGGTGACAGTGAGCGGTACCGTCTCCGGGACAGGCAGTGCGGCTCCGAGCGGGACGGTTGCGATCTATGCCGGCGGGTATTATCTGGCGCAGGTGCCGCTGGTGGCATCGAGCGCCCTGACCCGACCGCCGGATGGGAAGTTCCGCAGGCTGAATCTTTTTGCGACCGGAGGAGGCGCAGCGCTGGCGTGTGTTCTGCTGCTGACCATCCCGGCGCGCCGGCGCGCGTGGCGGAACTTCCTGGCTCTGGTGGTTGTGATCTGCATCGCCGGATTCGATATCGGCTGCGGCGGCGGGAACTCGGGCTCGGGTTCGACGGGCCGGCTGGGAGGAGGAGGCGGCGGCACAGGATCGACGGTATCGTCGAGCTTCACGGCTACGCTGAACAGCCAAACGCTGCTGCAGGGATCGAACACGATCACGGTGCAGTATCTGGGCGACAACACGTATGCGCCTTCGACCTACACGTTCAGCAAGACGCTGATGAACCCGCTGTCGGATTTCTCGCTGCTTTCGGGTACGCCTCTGGTGGCGGTTTCGGCGAATGGAAGCGCACAGGCATCGTTGTTCGTGGCGCCGACGAACGGGTTCAGCGGAACGGTGAATCTGAGTTGCAGCGTGGCCGGGTCGCCTGCGGGCGTCGGCTGCTCGCTCAGCCAGAGCACCGTAGCGCTACCCGTCTCGGGCGGCAATCCGATGGCGCCGGTGGTGCTAACGATCACGACCACCGGTACACCGGCGGCCGGCAAGTACCAGGTCGCGGTCACCGGGACGTCGGGAAGCCAGACGCACACGCTGGGTGTCACGGCGGCCGTTCAGTAACGGGCACGGAAGATCCCGCTCCTCGCAAGGAGGGGCGGGATTTTTCTTTTTTGGGGACGGAAGACGACTCGACGGGCTCCTTAACCCGGACACATCGACGCAGCAGGGCTCGGCGTTCTGCCCAAGTTTTGGGTATCCGGCTCAAAACATGGGCGGAGCTGCATTTTTTTCTTGACATATCTGCACGATGGGCCCAATCTGTTGATGGCTTAACGGCTATCCGCCAGGATGTTGTAGAGGGTTGGCATCCGGAGCTCACGGGAGAAGAGTTCCCACGGAGGCAACCTCAAAGTCAGCCCTCCCCCACATACCAGGCTTTCCGCAGAGGCTTCGTTCCGAGCGAAGCCTCTCTTTTATGCCGCAGCCACGGGCCAACCCTCCCCCCAGGACGCCGCGAATGCGACTATTTCCCTCCCCCAACATCCAAGAGCCTGCATGACATCCAGGAATCCCGCGCACCTCTTCTCTCCGCTGCAAATTGGTTCTGTCACGCTTTCGAACCGCATCGTGGTTTCGCCCATGTGCGAGTACTCGTGCGAGGACGGATTCGCGAACGACTGGCATCTGGTCCACCTGGGCAGCCGCGCGGTAGGCGGAGCGGGTCTGGTGTTCACCGAAGCGACGGCCGTAGTGCCCGAAGGGCGCATCAGCCCGCAGGATCTCGGGCTCTGGAAGGACGAGCATATTGCGCCGCTGGCGCGCATCACGACGTTTCTGCGCGCGCAGGGCGCACACGCCGGGATTCAGCTGGCGCATGCCGGCCGCAAGGCGAGCACGTATCGGCCGTGGAGCGGCGAGGGTGTCGTGGGCGGGGAGCAGGGCGGGTGGCCTGAGGCGGTGGTCGCGCCGAGCGCTGTCGCGTTTGCGCCGAATTATCCGCAGCCGCATGAGCTGGATCAGGATGGTATAGCGGCAATCCGCCAGGCCTTTCGCGCCGCTGCCGTCCGCGCAGACAAGGCGGGGTTCGACGTGGTGGAGATTCACGCGGCCCACGGGTATCTGCTGCACGAATTCCTTTCGCCGATCAGCAACCGCCGCAGCGACGAATACGGCGGCAGCTTCGAGAATCGGACGCGGCTGCTGCTGGAGGTTACGGCGGCGGTGCGCGAGGTGTGGCCGCAGGGGCGACCGCTGTTTGTGCGGATCTCTGCAACGGACTGGACGGAAGGCGGGTGGGATCTGCCGCAGTCGGTACAACTGGCCGGGCTGCTGCGCGATCGGGGCGTGGATGCGATCGATGTTTCCTCGGGCGGCAATGTGCTGGGCGCGGCGATGACGCTGGGGCCTGGCTATCAGACGCCGTTTTCGGAGGCGATCCGCAAGCAGACGGGGATGCTGACGGGGACGGTGGGGATGATCACGGATGCGGCGCAGGCGGGGCATATCCTGCGCACCGGGCAGGCGGATCTGATCTTCATCGCGCGGGAATTTCTGCGGGATCCCTACTGGCCGCTGCATGCAGCGGCGGAGCTGGGGGAGGCGACGTCGTGGCCGGTGCAGTATCTGCGGGCAGCGCCGGCGAAGAGTGCGGCGCGGGCGGCGATCGGGAGCGGAACCCAGGGCGGAACCCAGAGCGGAACCCAGAACAAGGGCTGATCCTTTTTCCACATTCTTGTCAGTTCCTCCGCCGGGTGACCTATACTGCGGGCAGCGAGCCACGTCCGCCGCGGCTCCGTGCCGATTGTCGATGCCTAAACACGCAGCCCAGCGCCGTCCGCGGCCCGAAGCCGTCATTCCCGACAAGCTGTATTTCCGCATCGGTGAGGTTGCGCGTCTTTGTGGCGTGGAGACCTACGTTCTGCGCTTCTGGGAGACGGAGTTTCCGCAGATGCGCCCCAACAAGAGCGGCACCGGGCAGCGGCTCTATCGGAAACGCGACGTCGAGATGGCGATGCGGGTGAGAAAGCTGCTGCACGAAGAGGGGTACACGATTGCGGGGGCGCGGCAACTGCTGGCGCAGGAAGCCCGCGAGCTGCGGGGCACGTCGACGCAGCTGCCTCTGATCGAAGGCGGCGCGAGCCCGGTGCGGGTGAAGGCGAAACTGCAGAAGGTGCGGAGCGAACTGCGGGATCTGCTGGGGATGCTGTCGGCGCCACCGGTGCGGAGGCCGCGGATCGGGGCGAGCGTGGATCGGAAGCTGTTCGAGGACTAGCGGTCCAGGCGGGCGCGCCGATCCATCGGGACCGAATCAGACCAATTCAATCATCACCCGACGCCCCACCATGGCGGCTGCACGCTGGAGACTGCCCAGTGTGATGTCGTCCTTTGCACTGAGGAGCCGGCCTACTTGTGTGCGGCTCGTCTTCAGCAAGATTGCCATTTTGTTCTTTGAGATCTTCTTCTTCATGGCCTCGGCCAGTTGCCACGCCACCACTTCCTTCACGGCCTGAACCTGCGCCGCTTCGAAGATACCCTCGGCTTTCATGAAGTCGTCGATACTCGAGCCCATGTGAGTCCTGCTCATCGCTCCAGCCTTCTTTCGCGCACTGGGGGACGCCGATCACAAAAATTCACTGAACTGGTAATTGCGGTTGCTGGTGTCAATAAGAAGTTTCATGCGATGTCTCTCGCGAAATTCCCTTTTCCATTGCTCATTGCGCGCCTGAACAGTGGGGTGAATTCTTTTCCCACGAACAACGAGTGCGCCGAGTTTTTTCCCGCACCACTCACAGCCTTTCCAGACAGGGAGGGTGGCGCGAATCTGTGCGATTGCCTTTGAGACATCGCTCCCTTTCAGCCCAACAATCACATCAACCACTCTGGGGTGAGCAACAACATAATCGGCGCGCTCGCCCTCAGCGATCAGGCCGCCGTCCACCAGGACTTTGTGGATGGGTTCGCGATCGGGATTGTGAAATTTCGCATGCCGGCGATTCTCCCTCACTGCGACCCATTCGCCGTGCTCGATCTGGATGTAGCTCGGTAACATGCGGCCGTCACTCCGCATATTCGATGTCCAGCAAGCGGTCGAACTCACTACCCAACTGGTCCGATACACTGTCCAGGTAATCGCCGTCGATCAGGCCCCTGCCCTCGACTCTCTGCTGTTCCCTCTCGAAGATCGGCTTCAGCACTCCATCGTGAATCGTGTAGGCAGCGAAATCGTCTTCGCTAACCCAACTGCGCTCCGGAACAATCGCGGCTACCAGGTCGTGTTTGCCTGGCTTGCTTCCTGCGCGCCACGCTTCAATCAGGGTGTTGAAGGCCGTCAGGATGTAGTGGCTGTGCGTCGTGATCACCCATTCAAATGAGAGAATTGGGTCGTTCGTCATCCAGGCAAACAGGTTGACCAGTTGGCGTTGGGTATCGGGGAAGACATGCGCTTCAGGCTCTTCAAGATAGATCAATGGATGGTATTGGCTTGAGTACGTCGTTCTCGCAGCAGTCGCGCGCGCAGAAGTGCTCTTGATGCCAGGCTCGATAATTCAGTACCTGGAACATGGGAAGTAGCTCTGAGGTGCCTGAGGAGAGGAGCGGTAGCGTTATCTGTCGGCCTTCAGAAGAAACAAATATCGGCTTGCCACCTCCGTTGGCTATTGCCCCTCCGCCAATTCGTTTCATTTCTTTCTCGATCTGCTCGGCATTGCCGAGTCCCGTCGTCATAAGACCCACCTTCCACCTTGAGTCCCATGTGACCTGTCCAGCGAATCTCTTCGTAATTGGATCAAGGCCAGGGCTTTGCAGGGCCGAGACGGCTTTCGTTGTATCCGTAAAGAAAGCCCTTCCGGAAGGTATGTATACGCTTGCCCGCGCGTTGGCTCGATCAAGCAAGAGGCTGAACTCCACCCACAGCTCTTGCTGCAATTCTCCGCGGGCTTCGATAACGGGCGGCTGTTTTGCGGGATATTGAGCGGCTGCGGCATAGAGTTCTCTGAAGTCCAGGCTAAACCAGAATTCAAAAGGTCCCGACGCACGAGCTGGGCCCAACGTTACAGAGTAACGCTCTGAAGTGAGCGAGGCCGCCGCGCCCATCATCCAGCCGTCCGGGGGAAACTAGGAAAGGAATTCCGTTTTGATCGCCCCGACAAACTCATCCCATGAGTTTCTGTTCAGCAGAGAATCCACGGCGATCGAGATAATCTCGCTACCCAAGAAATACGCGAGGTTGCAAAGCAGGCTTTTCCCGCTCGCCTGCGGCCCGATCAGGACCGTGATCCGGCCAAACTCCAGCTTTGCCTTCTTGATGACGGAGAAGTTCTCGACTTCGAGGGTACGCACCGGGCGTTTCTGAATCCCGTTGTCGGTCATCGCGCCCCTCCTTTGTCCAGAATCTTACCGTCCTCGCATGCCGCCGAGCATGCCCATGGCGCGGCGTTGCAGCAGGCCGCCGCCTTTGCCGATGCCCTTGAACATCTTGCGCATCTGGGCGTACTGGCGGAGGAGCTGATTCACTTCCTGGACCGAGGTGCCTGATCCGGTGGCGATGCGCTTGCGGCGGCTGCCGGAGATGATCTCGTGGTTGGTGCGCTCTTTGGGGGTCATCGAGTTGATGATGGCCTCGACGCGCGAGAACTGCTTCTCGTCCACCTGGCCGGCCATCTGCTGCATGCCGGCGAAGGGACCGACCGAGGGCAGCATCTTGAGGATGCTCTCCATCGAGCCGAGCTTTTTGATCTGGCGGAGCTGGTCGCGGAAGTCTTCGAGGGAGAATCCGTCGCCGGAGAGGGCCTTGCGGGCAAACTCCTCGGACTTTTTCTTGTCGAGTTTTTCTTCGGCGCGCTCGATGAGGCCCATGATGTCGCCCATGCCGAGGATGCGGCCGACGATGCGATCGGGATGAAAGGGCTCGAAGGCGTCGGGCTTTTCGCCGGTGCCGATGAATTTGACGGGCTGGCCGGTGACGTGGCGGATGGAGAGCGCAGCGCCGCCGCGGGCGTCGCCGTCCATCTTGGTGAGGACGGTACCGGTGAGGCTGAGCTGCTTGTGGAAGGCTTCGGCGGAGCGGACGGCGTCCTGGCCGGTCATGGCGTCGGCGACGAAGAGGATCTCCTGGGGCGAGAGCAGCGCCTTGAGCTTCGTCATCTCTTCCATGAGCTGCTCGTCGATGTGGAGGCGGCCGGCGGTGTCGACGATGAGGGTGTCGCAACCGGTAATGACGGCTTCGCGGCGCGCTTCTTTGGCGAGCCGTTCGACCAGCGGCGTTCCGGCGGGTTCGCCTTTGGCGTCGCCCTGGTAGATCTGCGCTTTGATGGACTGCGCGACGACGCGGAGCTGCTCGCGGGCGGCGGGGCGGTAGACGTCGACCGAGACGAGCATGGGGCGGTGGCCGCCCTTCTGCAGCCAGGCGGCGAGTTTGCCGGCGGTGGTGGTTTTGCCGGAGCCCTGGAGGCCGGCCATGAGGATGACGGTCGGCGGGCGGGAGGCGAACTGGAAGCGCGCGACATCTTTGCCGAGGATGGCGACCAGCTCGTCGCGAACGATCTTAACCACCTGCTCGGTGGGCGAGAGGGAGGTGAGCACCTCCTGACCGAGAGCTTTGTCGCGGATGTGATCGATCAGTTCTTTGACGACGTTGAGGTTGACGTCGGCTTCGAGCAGCGCCACGCGAATCTCGCGCAGGGCTTCCTGCATGTTTTCTTCGGTAACGGCGCCCTGGCCACGGAGATTCTTGAAGGCGCGCTGCAGTTTTTCGGAAAGGTTCTCAAACATAGGTCAAAGGCCAGTTTACCGGGAGTGGCCGTCCAGGCCAACGCGCTTCGCGCCGGATGGGCGGCATGAAGCCCTGTCGCCCGCAAAGAGCTGAGGCCATACGGGTGGTTCCCGTGTGGCCCCTGGATTCTGCGATGGGTTGAGGTTTACGGCCGTTGGGCGATTTTGTCATTTCGACAGTTTGGCGGACCGGCATCGCCACAGGCAGGCCAGGGCATCCAACGAGATATGGATCCTGCCGCCCCCAATCCGAATCCGGGAAGGACGAAAGACCCCAACTTTCTCGCTGTGGTCGCCGCTGCGATCGTCATCGCCCTGCTCTTCTTCATCGGGTCCTGGCTGGTGGTTCGCCACGACGGGCGACATCTGCTGCCGAGCACCCATCCGGACCACGAACCCCACTCGTACCTCAGGCAGCCAGCCTCGGGGATTCGCACCCCTCAACTGGGCTGAGGCTCAACGGAGGCGGTGGACCCGTTTTTCACCGGTGACCGGTCAGAGGCCATGAAAGGCTTGGGTCCGCTACTCTGTTTCCATGTCCCCTGTTCCGCTTTCGCTGGAGGGCAAGGTCGCCCTGATCACCGGTGGCTCGCGCGGCATCGGCGCAGCCTGCGTTCGCCTCTTCCGCGAGGCTGGAGCCCGCGTGGCGTTCAACTACCGCACTGCGCGCGAGGCGGCCGAGGCTCTGGTCACGGAGTGCGGCGGGCCGGAAGCGTGCGCCGGGTTCGCTCAGGAGTTGTCGAGCCCGGAAGACGGGCGCACGCTGGTTCACCGGACGGCGGAGGCCTTTGGCCGCCTCGACATTCTGGTCGCCAACCACGGCATCTGGGAGTCGCAGGAAGTTTCAATCGCAGCCATGGCGGATGCGCAGTGGCGCAATACCCTCGGGATCAATCTGGACAGTGTTTTTGGGCTGATCCAGGCGGCAGTCGGGCAGATGCAGCGCCAGATCTCGACCCAGGCTGCGCCGCCTGAACGGAGCCCGGCGAGCCACGGCCATATCGTGCTGGTGAGTTCGACTGCGGGACAGCGCGGCGAGGCTTTCCACGCCGATTATGCGGCCAGCAAGGGCGCCATCATCAGCATGACGAAGGGCCTGGCGACGGAGCTGGCTCCGCAGGGGATTCGGGTGAACTGCGTCGCGCCGGGCTGGGTGGCGACGGACATGTCGGCTCCGGCGCTGAACGATCCGGTGAACCGGGACCGGTTTCTCTCGCTGATTCCGGTGGGACGGGCGGCCGATCCGGTGGAGATTGCGGGGCCGATTCTCTTTTTATGTACGCCGCTGGCTGGCTTTATGACCGGAGAGATCGTCAATGTGAATGGAGGAGCCGTTTTAGCCGGTTAACCCATGCGAAAGATTCCTTTGTTCTTTCTTATTTCGGCCGTGGTTCTGCTGGGTTCTGCGCCGACGTTGCGCGCGCAGGGAGTTTCTCCCGATGCGCCGCCCACATCCAGTTTTTCGTCGCCGAGTATGCCGCCGGAAGGCACGAGCGCGAAGAAGGCCCGCGCGGTGCTGGACGCAATGATCCAGGCGCTGGGCGGCGACAACTGGCTGAACCTGGGCAACAGCTATGCCGAGGGGCGCATTGCCGGCTTCTACCAGGGCAAACCGACCGGGGCGACCGTCCTGTACTGGGACTGGCGCACACCCCGTGAGGAACGCATGGACCTGACCGAGACGAAGAAGAACAAGCATGACTGGTCGCAGGTTTTCGAAGGGAAGAGCTGCTGGGAAATCACCTATCGCGGCAAGAATCCGCTGCCCAGAGACCAGTGCGATGCGGCGGTCCGGCGGCGGGAGCACTCGATCGACGCGGCGGTGCGGGTGTGGATGAAGGAGCCGGGAACGATCCTGATGTACGAAGGCCAGTCGCTGGCGGAGCGCCATCTGGCCGAGCAGGTGACACTGCTCAACGCCGACAACGACTCGATCACGATTCAGGTGGACGCGATGAGCCACCTGCCGCTGCGCTGCTCCTGGTCGTGGCGTGATCCGGTTTACCGGGACAAGAATGAGGATGTCGAGGAGTACGACGACTATCACAACATCGAGGGCATCCAGACGCCGTTCACGGTCACGCGGCTGCACAACGGCGACATGACGCAGCAGCGGTTTGTCTTCAAGGCGGCGTACAACGTGCAACTGCCGCCGGAGGGGTTCGATCCGGACGCCATCGCGGCGCGGATTCACCGGTAGTGGCCTGACGCAAGGAAAACGTTCATAACTGTGGCAAGAAAAAGCAGGTCCCTGTTCGACTATCCATCTTCGATGGGGCCCCACGGCGCTCGCGTCGGGATGCCAGGGAGAAAATTGTGTGAGATGTCGCACTAACGATTTCACTGCGACAGGCCACCGGCCCACGGACCGGGCCTGAAGGCCAGAGTTTTTGAGCCGGCTGTTCCCCGGCCTGAAGGCCGGGGCTTCTACCGTCGTGCTGCTCCGCAGCACCGCTGCGCGAAAAGCCCCAAAACCTTCTGGTCGGAACGCCAGTGGCATGTCGCAAGGAAAACATTCGTCGGTGTGGCATGAAAAAGCAGGTCCCTGTTCGACTACCCATCTTCGATGGGGCCACACGGCGCTCGCGTCGGGATGCCAGGGAGAAAATTGTGTGAGATGTCGCACTAACGATTTCACTGCGACAGGCCACCGGCCCACGGACCGGGCCTGAAGGCCAGAGTTTTTGAGCCG
>JBKICP010000033.1:0-10234 GCA_046567085.1 Acidobacteriota bacterium | reverse complement strand
CGCCACTAAACTTCCCGGTTATCCCAAAGGAGTCCCGGTGAAGTCTGTCCTCTTTCGCTCTCTTGCCCTGGTTTTGTCCGTCTTCCTGCCCTCCTCCGTGATCGCCGCCGACGTCAGCCACTCTGTCATGTACGACGGCGGCTCGCTGCCCGATCTCAAGTCCGGCGCCAAGGTCAAAATGTTCATCGAGGCCGACAAGATCCGCTTCGTCGACCAGGGGAAGGACATCCTCGTCGTCCCCGCCGCCTCCGTTACCGAGATCAGCTACGGCCAGGACGTCCACCGCCGCGTCGGAGCCGCCATCGGCGTCGCCGTCGTCTCCCTGGGCATCGGGGCGCTTCTGGCCCTGACCAAATCGAAGAAGCACTACGTCGGCCTCACCTGGGCCGATGGCGACAAGAAGGGCGGACTCGCCATGCAGTGCGACAAGTCGGACTACCGCGGCATTCTCGCCGGCCTTGAAGGGGTCACCGGAAAGAAGGCGGTCGACTCCGACGCGATGACCGTCAAAAACTGACGGGCCGGGGGGCACCGTCCACAAGCCGGAGCTGAATGCCCGGACCAGGCGGAGCGCTATCGGGAGCGGGGGGATCCCAGGATGACCCGCTTTGGGACAGGCCGGCGCCTCTCACGCCCGGCTATCTTTTGAGCGCTCGAAGGCGCCGCGTCCTTTGCGCAACCCCGGTGTCCAAGAGAGAAAGGGAATCCCTGGCCGCTGGTTGCGCCAGGTTCCTGGCCGGAGGATTCGACTGAGCTGAGGTCCTTCCCTGGAGGGCATGTCTCCGGAGTCCGCTGCAACAGCGTAAAATGATGCAGCGCTATGGCTTTCCGGAACTCGTCGCCCTTGCCGGACGACCCTCAGGATCCGCTGGATCGTCCTCTGGACGAAGAGGACGAGGGTGTGCTGGGTTCGCTGCCCGAGGAAATTGAGGGCTGGGACGAGGGCCAGGGCGAGTCGGAAGAGGGGGGGGAATCCCCCGAAAGTACCTCGGAAGAGAACGAAACTTCCCCGCAACCTGACGGCCCGAATGGGGTTAGCAAGGATATGGCAAGCGTTGCTCTCACCACGCCGGGGTTGGGTCAACGGGGAACCGAAGGGGCCCAGGGCCTTCAACCTCTATCCGGGGCCGTCGACTGGCGGTCGATGACCGATGCCGAAATCATGGTTCGGGTCGGCGCCGGGGACGATGTCGGGTTCAACTTCCTGATCGAAAAGTACCGGAAGCCGATCGTTAACTTCATGTATCGCATGGTGCATAATCAGGCCGTGGCGGAGGAGCTGGCGCAGGAGGTGTTCCTGCGGGTGTACCGCTCCCGGCAGACGTACCGGGCGGAGGCGAAGTTCACGACCTGGCTGTACCGGATCGCGACGAACTTGGGCGTGAACCACGCGCGGGATACGAAACACGAGCGGGCGGCGCAGACGATTTACCTGGACCAGCCGGATCCGGAAACCGGGACGACGCCGGATGTGGCCGATGCGCGGCCGGTGGTCGAAGAGGAGCTGCTGAAGGACGAGCGGATGCGCGCTATCCGCAAACACGTGATGGCGCTGCCCGAGCGGCAGCGGACAGCCGTACTGATGCACAAGTATCAGGGGCTGGATTACAAGGAGATTGGCGCCGTGCTGCGGTTGAGCGAGTCGGCGACGAAGTCACTGCTGTTCCGGGCGTATCAGACGCTGCGGGAGCGGCTGAAGGACTTCGTGCAACAGGACTGAGGAGACTTGGGAACTGGGGGATGCAATGATCTGCCGTGAAGTGAAAGCGAATTTGCCCGATCTGCTTCTTGCCCCGAAGCAGGTGCCGGCGGAGGTGCAGACGCATGTGGCGGGCTGCGCCGAATGCGAGAAGGAGCTGCGGGAGCTGGAACAAACCATGGCCCTGATGGACACGTGGGAGGCTCCGGAGGTTTCTCCGTATTTCGATACGAGGATGGCGGTGCTGCTGCGTGAGGAGCAGCAGGCCGCTCCGGCGGGGTGGCTGGAGCGGGTGCGGGCGCGGTTGCAGTTTGGGAACCGGGTGAACCTTCGGCCGGTGATGGCGGCGGCGATGGCCCTGGTGGTGGCCGCGGGCGTGGGAACCTATGCCGGGTTTGGCGGGTTTGCCCCGCGCAAGGCGCCGGTGCAGGTACAGGCTTCGCCGGTGATCAAAGATCTGCAGTCGATGGATGACAATGCGCAGATGTTCCAGCAGCTGAGCGCGCTGGATCAGCAGGACTCCGACACCGGGAGCCTGTAAGGGAGCCGGCAGGCGGCAGGTTGCGGCCGGCAGCAACGGAACGACGGGCGAGGCGACGAGAAAGCAGGAGGAAGCCAGCCTGGGATTTGGACTTGTTGGTGATTGTGGAACTGCTCTTGGGAAAGTAAGGCAATGAGCTGGGGAGATTGGGACAAGACGCAGGGTCGGCGGCCCGGACGCGGGATTGTGTCCGGCGGAACGGCGTGTGTCCTGGCCCTGGGCCTGCTTCTGAGCCTGGTCCTGAGCGCACCGGCATCGCTGGCAGCGGAGCGGGGTGGAGGCGGGCAGCATGGTTCGCACGGGCAGGCGCACGGCGCAGCTCCGGCGAGACAGGCGCGGCCTCAGGCGCCGCCCAGAAACAATCCACCGCGGGCCCCCCAGAATCCGCAGGGCAATGAGGCGGCTCGGCCAGGCGGGAATCCGCCATCGGGGACGGCGGAGAATACGACGGAGATGCGCCCCGGCGTTGGCGGCGGTCCTGGATATGGTACGGGGCTGAATAATCCGAATCGGCCGGGACATCTGGGGCAGTGGCTGGCGAACCATCAGAATCTGCCGCTGCAGCAGCAGGAGCAACAACTACGGCGGGAGCCGGGATTCAGTCACCTTTCGCCGGAGCAGCAGGATCGCGTGCTGAACCGGCTGCGGTCGCTCAATGCGCGGCCGCCGGAGCAGCGGCAGCGCATGATCCGGCGGAACGAGATGTTTGAGCAGCTGAGCCCGCGGCAGAAGCAGGATGTGCGGGGCTCGTTCCAGGCGTGGAACCAGATGCCGCCGGACCGGCACCGGATGCTGGGGCGGGCCTTCAGCGATCTGCGGCAGGTTCCTCCGGATCAGCGAGCGGCGATCCTGAATTCAGCGCGATTCCAGCAGGAGTTCTCGCCGGACGAGCGGCATGTGCTGGGGGATCTGCTGTCGATCGAGCCCTACGAGCCGAGGTGAAAGAGGGCCGCTGATGAGCGAAAGACGGCCAGCAAAAGACGGTTAGCGAAAAGCGGTTAGCAAAAGACGGTTAGCGAAAGACTTTTGGCAAAAGACTGTTAGCGAGACACGGTTAGCGAAAGACTCTTAGCGCAGAAAGAACGCGTTTGTGGTTCATCGCCTCGTGCTAAACGTCTTTTGCTGGCAGTCTTTTGCTGGCAGTCTTCTGCTAACCGTCTTTCGCTAACGACTATTTCCGCAGCATATTCTTTGCGATAAACAGCACATTGGCCGGTCGTTCGGCCAGACGGCGCATGAAGTACGGGTACCACTCGTCGCCGAAGGGGACGTAGACGCGGACGCGGTAGCCCTCCTGGACGAGGGTGCGCTGCAGGTCGCGACGCACTCCATAGAGCATCTGGAACTCGAAGCTGGAGGGGTCGATGCGCTCGGCGCGGACGAAGTCCTTGGTAGCGGCGATCATGGCGGGATCGTGCGTCGCGATGCCGTGGAAGATGCCGCTTTTTAACAGGGTTTTGGTGAGCGCGACAAAGTTGGCATCGACGTCCTTCTTGGTCGGGAAGGCGAGCTCGGGGGGCTCCTTATAAGCGCCTTTGCAGAGGCGAATGCGGATGCCGTCGCTGAGGAGCTGGGCGATGTCGTCGGCGCTGCGCCGCAGGTAGGCCTGGATCACAATGCCGACGTGGCCGCGGTTTCCCGCTTTTGCGTGGAGGCGGCGGACCAGGTCGATGGTGGCCTGCGTGTACTCGGTGCCCTCCATGTCCACGCGGACGAAGGAGCCCGACTGCACGGCATGGTCGACGAGGCCGGACACGATCTCCTCGGCGACCCCGGGGCCGAGGTCCATGCCCATCTGGGTGAGCTTGAGGCTGACGTTAGCGTCGAGTCTGGACTGGGACTGGGCAATCGCGTCCAGGAGCCAGTGATAGACCTGGGCCGACTGGCGCGCCTCGCCTGGGGTGGTGACGTTCTCCCCGAGACTGTCGAGGGTGACGGCGAGGCCCTGGGCGGCCAGACTATGGGCGCTGGTGAGGGCGTCTTCGATGCGGAAGCCGGCAACGAAGCGCGAGGACATCCGGCGGCCGAGGGTGGACTGCTCGGCGAAGCGGCGGATGCTGGAGTTCCGGGAGAGGCGAATGAAGGCAGAGCGCAGCAGTGGCATTTCGATCCGATTCAGGCAAACGATGATTCTTTCACAGCGGCAGGGAATGGCGGGTAGAAATTCACCCAATTTTTCCACCGGAAGGGCTGGATCGTGCCACAATAGAACCCGTTAGCCCCCCGAGACCGAAGCCATCGTGACGATGGTGATCCCCCGGGCTGACGCAAGCAGGCTAACGAACGCCCTGGAGCCTGCATCTTATACACAGTAATCCGGGAAACAGTGTGTGCGGGAGGGCAGTCCCTTCCGCAGGGCATCCCTATCAACTGCAAGCAGCGCGCAGGAACGCCTCGGCAGGAACGAAACCGAAGAATTTCAAGCAGCGCGGATCTGGAGAATTCCATGGTGAGTCATTGCGCCAATCCGAAGTGCGCCAAGCCTCTGCACTATCTTCGTGAGGGGCGGATCTTCGTCTTCGACGTAACGGCAGGAGAAGTGGACAAGAAGAGTGGGAAGCACCCCCGGCGGATGGAACACTACTGGCTGTGCGGGGAGTGTTCGCAGACGCTGGCGATGGAGCAATCGGCCGAGGGTGTGCGTGTGGTCCCGCGGGTTCGCGGCCGGGTAGAGAGGATGCCGCTGGTCGGCTCCGCCATCGCCTCGTAGCCCGTTTCCTTTCCTTATCGAGCCGAGAGAGCCCGCGCCACAAGCGCGGGCTTTTTCGTGGGCGCGAGGGCGATGCGATGAAGGAGACTATGACGATCCGCAGCCTGAACAGCACGCGAACCGCCGCGGTCCTGCTGAGGAAATCGAAGTAAGCGAAGCTGCGGTACGCTGGTGGGCATGATTCGTCAGATTGCGCCGCAGTTTTTCACGGTCGACATTCCGCGAACGCTGGCCTGGTACGAGAAGAAGCTGGGCTTCGCGTGCGTGGGGACGTGGCAGGACCCGCCGGTGTATGCGATTGTGGCGCGCGATGCGCAGAAGATTCACTTCCGTTGCGCGGAGCCGCCCAGGGCGAATCCGGACAAAGACGCGGACGAACTGCTGGATGCCTACATCGCGGTCGAAGATATCGACGCGCTCTACGCGGAATATTCAGCCAAAGGCGTGGAGTTCGCGCGGGAACTCGGTGAAACGCCCTGGCAGGCGCGGGAGTTCGTCGTGAAGGACTGCGACGGACGCCTGCTGGCGTTCGGATCGAATTTGTAACTACGGCTGTTCCCTGAGCCCGTCAGGCGGTTGCGGATCGGCGGCGTCGGCCGCTGAGCAGATAGATGGCCGCGCGCAGCTCGAGCAGCGGATCGGCCGAGGGCTCGATGCCGTCGACGCGCGGGATCGGATCGAAGATGATGCGCTGCTGCCGGGCGTGACTGTCGGGCATGACCCGGGTCAGCTCAACGGTGCCAAAGTCGACCTGTTCGCGGCTCTCCGGCCATTGCACGGTGGCGTTGTCGGTGGTGTCGGAGGGATCGGCCAGCTGCACGACGATGCGGAAGCGGATAGGCTCTGTGGCCACGCGGGCGGCCAACTCGTCGTAGTGGTAGTTCGGCGTCAGCTTCGAAGCCTGCTCGGCGCTGAGGAAGTCGTTGCCTTGCTCGGGCAGGATGCGATAGCGTCCGAATCTCGTCTGTCCGGCAGCATTGGTGAAGGCGTACGCCGTGACGGCGTAGTAGGTCTCGCGGGCAAGGCTGGTGGGGAACGGTTTGGGCGCCTGCACAAAGGCCAGCGCCGCGGGATGCGATCCGAGAAACTGCTCGATGGGCTTGGGCGAGGGGACATCTGGACCGCTGGCACCGGCCGCGCGGAGGAAGTCGAGAAACTCGTAGCCGTCGCGCGTGGGGAAGCCGTTGGTGGAGTGGCTGACGATGTCGGTGTGGGTGTGCTCGGCGAGATGGAAGCGCAGAGCCAGGCCTCGCGGATTGGCGTCGGGCACGCTGTCGGGAATCTCAGGCAATCCGGTGGAGTTGGAGAAACGCGCTGTGACCGGGACCGAGTCCCGCACGATGTGCTGCGCACGGGTGAGCGACTGCGCCTCAGGCGCCGCGGTGAAGGTGCCGGTGAGCATCAGGCCTTTGGCGTGAGCGGCACGGTATCCGGGATGCAGACCGAAGATCTGATCGAACTGTTGCAGCAGATCGTTGGCGAGCGCGACGACGCGATCATCATTGGGCAGCGGCATGGGGGGACCTCCTCAGAGTCCGGCGAGGTCCACAGTAGCAGATCGGGATGAACGTGCGGCGCTGCCCTACGGACTGAGCGAAGGCCAGCCGTTGGTCCAGGTGAGATCTTTGATCCACATATACATGGCGCCGTTTTCGGTGAGGTGGAGAGCGTGGAAGACGAGGAGGCTCTCGCCGGTGTCAGGATCGATCCACGCGGTGCCGCCGCCGGTGCCGCTCCAGTTCGCGTCGCTTTGCAGCAGCACGGTGCCGCCGCCCTGCATCATCGGCGTGCCGTTCTCATCGACGAACGGGCCGTGCGGGCTGGTCGAGCGGCCGACAGCTTCCTTGTAGTTGTCGGTCGCGACGTTGGCGTTGCAGCAGTAATCGACGGAGACGAACAGATAGTAGGAGTCGCCGTGATGGACGAGCGAGGCGCCTTCGATCGGATCGATGGGGACGCCGGGGCGTGTGGCGAGGTTGTAGCGTTTGGGATTGGCGAGCAGCAACTTGCCGGTCGAGGGGTCGATCTGCTGCTGCTTGATGCCGGACCAGTAGCTGCCCCAGGTAAGCCAGACGGAGCCGTCGGTATCGATGAAGATGTTGGGATCGATCGCGTTGTTGTCATCGCCGGGGCGGGTCTCGAGAACCTCGCCCTGGTCGGTCCACTTGTAGTTCGGATCGGTGGGGTCGAGGGTGGGATTGGTGACGAGGCCGATGACGGAGCGCTGCGAGCCAAGCGTAGAGCCGGCGTAATAGACGTGGTAGAGGCCGTTGAAGTAGGAGATATCCGGGGCCCAGAGTCCGACGATGCCGGGGACCTTCGCGACCACCCAGGCCGGCATCGCATTGGGGAAGATGCTGCCGCAGGAGGTCCAGTCGATCTTGTCCTCGGAGCAGCGGATCGGCAGGTAGTTGCCCGGCGGCAGGCCGAGCACGTCGGTCGTGAAGGCGTAATACGTGGAACCCTGGCGGATGATGCTGGGATCGTGCACGGGCTGGGTGTCGCCGGTGAGATTGTAGGTGGTCAGGGGATCGGCGGCGGCCGCAGGCCAGGAGAGATTGCCCTCATCGGGAGCGGCCGCAGCAGCGGCAGTGTCCGGGTGAACGGCGTTGCCGCAGGAACTGACACACAACGAGACGAACGGCAGAGACACGGAGAGCAGGCACAGGCCCGCCATCCGCCTGAAACAAGGCATAAAACCGGAACAATCCTTCGGGAAATCTGTCCGGACAATAGCCTATGTTTACCGGAATAGCAATAACTAAATTTGGCTGATAGCTGGAAGCGGGTAGGCGGCGGCGGTTCGCCCGAGAGCGCTAACGGCAACGCTGCCGGGGGTGGAACTCTGGAACGCTCCGGTTTCAGGAGCGGCGGAAGCGACGCAGGCCGGCTGCGGTTCCGGCCGAGGCGATGACTTTGAGAATGTCGCCGGGAAGGAAGGGCAGCACGGAAGCCGTCAGGACAGCGCTGAGCGAGTGGGGACCGACCACGGCAAGCCAGGCGGCTCCGCAAGCGAGGATGAGCGCGCTGCCGCTGGTGGCGGCAAGGAGCGAGGAGACAAATCCGGTGCGGGCGAAGCGGCGGCGCAGAACCGAGGTTGCCGCGGCGGCGAAGGGGTAGGAGAGCAGGTAGCCGCCCGTGGGTCCGAGAAGCTGGATGAGTCCGCCGGGACCGTGCGGACTGAAAACCGGCAGGCCGCTGGCGCCTTCGATGAGATAGAGGACCAGCGCGGCGGCTGCGGCGGCGGGCGAGAGAAGAAGTCCGAGCAGCAGGACGGCGAAGGTCTGCAGCGTGAGGGGCACCGGCGTAAACCAGAGCGGCACGGAGAGGTGCGCGCAGATGGCGACCAGCAGCGAGCCGAGGGCGGTGGCCAGCGTGAAACGAAGCACAGCGGACTGGGTGCGCGGGAGAGCGGTCGTTGCGGTGGCGACGGTATGCATACAAGACAGGGTACAGGGTCGAGCGTACAGCGTACAGCGAGGGGGGAAGCCGGAAGGGACTAAGGGGTTTCGTCGTGGTGGTCGGAGTGGGCGCGGGCGGCAGCGCGCTGCGCGCGGACATGACGGACGACGGCCAGAGCGGCCCAGATGAGCGCCATCGTACTGAGGATGAGGACGCCGTACAGAACTTGCACAGGGGAGAGCATAACAAAGTGAGGCAGGGGGTGGGGGGATGCAACTCGAGCGCCAAGCGGGGCGGGGTAGAGCCAGGAGAGGGCCTTGACGGGGTCGTACGACTGGAGGCCGGGTTATCGTGAAGTGCTTGTCGCGAGAGATACCGGAGTGGTGGATTCGCGTCGGCGAGCACGGAGAGGCTCCGCCGCGATCCAGGCAAGGGCAGCGGCGACGACGACGGGGAGAATCGGGTCGCGGAAGGGAAGGCTGTCCCAAAAGTCGGCAGGTCCGAAGAGAAGCTCGCCGGTGGCAGCGATGAGGACGAGAGCGTAACCGAAGGCGATGAGCGCGATGGAGACCTTGCGGGCAAGAGTCGCGTAGTGGCCCTTCGGCTGAGAGAAGATCAGAACGACGCAGGCAGGGAAGAGAAGCACGTCGTTGTAGATCATGGGCGCGTCGGTGGGTGAGAGGACCAGCGCGAGAGCGAGGGCGAGGCTCAGAGCGGATGCAAATTCAACAGAGGTGCAGGATTCGTTGCGGAGGCGCCAGAGGAGAACGGCGGTGGCGGCTGCGAGCAGCAGGCTCAGGATGAGGCCCAGCCAGTGTCCGAAAGCGAACTGAAGAGGCAGGGCGGTGGCGTCGGAATAGGCATGCAGCGAAGCGATCCAGTGTCCGAGCCAGCCGGGAACGATGCGTTCGGATGCGAGCAGCAGAAGCGCGGTTGAGCCGGCGACGGAGAGGAGGAACCGCCAGCGGCGGTGCAGGACGGACCAGACCATCAGGAACGCGAACAGGGGAAAGACCAGCTGCGGCTTGACGATCGTGAGGGATAACAGGATGCCAGGCACGATCTGCAGGCCGCGCGTGAGTCCGTACCAGGCGGCGAAGACGCAGATGGCGACGATGAGGGTGGGTTGTTGGAGCCGCAGGCTCCAGATCGATGGCCAGCTGAAAAAGGCGAGGATGAGGATGGCCAGAGTTTGGCGTGGTGTTATGGCGATGGGAAGGGAGACGAGGCACAGCCAGAAGCTGGCGAAGAGCAGAGGACAGGACAGGGTGAGAAAGATCAGTCTAGCGGCCGGCCACGAAAAATGGGCGAGTGGAGCGAGCAGCACCACAATGGGCGCCGGATAGTAGAAGGCCTGGGGACGGGCGTGGTCAGCGGGCGTGAGCGGGCGGCCGTAGTAGACGGTCTGGATCTGGCGGAGGACGGAGGCGGAATAGGGGTCCTGACCGGTGAGCGCGGCGCGCGTTCCGACCCAGCGCGGGACGAGGTCGGAGTGGTTGGCGGGCATGGCGCGGTCGATGGTGTGGATGTGGAGGAGCGGCGCGGCGATCAGGATGAGGAGCAAACAGGCGATGGCCAGTCGGAGCCGCGACCTTCCTGCAGATTTCGTTTGTGAGCCGTCGATTTCAGAGCGCGTCGCCATTGGCTGGTCAGAGTATATGAGCGGGTGAATAGGCCTGGTATCACTCCTCTGTGGCATTGGGAGTGGAACCAGTCTCATCGAGTCCCTGGCATTCGTAGTTACCGGATGAAAAGGCTTAGCTATCCAATTCCCTAACTTCAGTAGGGTGTGCTCTGCGTGCCCTAAACGTTGTATGCGATTGCAGCCGATCGATCAGTACCATGATGCTCATGGCAACCACCCTTGCACAACTGGAGCCGC
>JBKICP010000032.1:0-20930 GCA_046567085.1 Acidobacteriota bacterium | reverse complement strand
GACCTTGAAAATCCATAAAACCGATTTTCACATTTCCACCGCCACGACCACGACTAACTGAATAATCTTTTCACTTAAAAACCGACAAACGCTGTCCGAACAACCGGGGCCACTTCATTCAGTGCTGTCATAACCTTCGCCGCCCATCAACCAGAAATTGCCTTTTGAGTCGATCCATGCAGCGGCCATATCACGTCCGCCTGGGAAGTTGCCGAACGTAGGCGTGGCCAGCGATCCGTAGTTACCCGTCAAGCCGCAATAGCCATAGACTCCCTGTTCCTGGTCATACTTGCAAGTGGTGGGGACGGAGGCGCTACCACCCATCCAGGTCCATTGCTGGGTCGAGGGGCTATACCGCCAAAGGTCGTTGAGGAACCCGAGTGTGTTTGCCGAATCTAGACCCTTCCCTCCGAAGATCCACAGGTCTCCACTGCTATCGGACCAACCCGTCGAAGCGTAGCGGCCTCCTGGGACACTTGAAGCGGAAGCTGTCTGCAGACTTCCGTAGATACCCGGGAGCGCACCGCCGCCAGTTACCCCAGGCTGGCTGCTTCCTGAATTACTGCTTCCGCTGATCCATGCCCATTCATTCAGGGAGGGCTTAAATTCCCAGAGGTCGTTGAGATACCCCTGTTGAGGGTAGCTTGAGCCGTTTGAACCAAAACCCAATCCACCAAAGAGCCACAAGTTGCCAGATTTGTCGGTCCAACCGGCCGCCCAATTTCGACTTCCGGGAGTGTTGCCCGTGGCGAAGACGCCGCGGCTACCATAAATTCCCGGTGTTCCCATCAAAGCTTTCGAGATGCTGTTGGACCCCCCGGTCCACGTCCAGGTTCCAGCAGACGGTGAATACATCCACATGTCATTGAGCGTGCCCTGATTGCAGTTTGGGTCATAGCCAGAACCGCCGAACATCCACAGATTCCCCGATGCATCTGTCCAACCCGCAGCTTGGCTTCGCGGTGAAGGGATGTTCTGAGCAGAAGGAACTCCTAATGTGCCATACACGCCTGAAATACATGTGCTCGTTGGGATTGTCTTTGATCCGCCCATCCAGGTCCACTCAGAGGTTGTGGGATTGAATTCCCACAAATCATTCAGAGTGCCGTTGGAACCATTCGCGTCGAAGCCCTGGCCACCGAAAAGCCAGAGTTTACCGTTCGCATCGGTCCATCCAACTGCCCACGCCCGTGCACCGGGTACGTTATTGGGATCAGGAGAGCCTTGGTTTCCATAGACCCCGATCGGTCCAGTGCGCATTCCTGCGGTGCTGGGAAGTGTCTCGCTACCTGCAATCCAGGTCCATTCGTGCAAAACCGGATCGTATTTCCAAAGATCATTCAGAAACCCAGCAGGCGAGCCAGTAGAGTCATAGCCCTCACCGCCGAAGGCCCAGAGGTTTCCCTTGCTATCCGTCCAACTCGCGGCACCGCGACGACTTCCAGGCGCATTGCCGGGTACTGCTGTACCGAGAGTTCCGTATATCCCAGGCTGACCGCTATAACCTGATAGCGCGCTGCCACCCATCCAAGCCCATTCATAAGTTTGAGCTTTTAAAGGCAAACTCAAAGCGGCAAAGAGCAAAATGAGGCAAACTGTTCTTAGGATCGAGTTTCCAGGTAAGGGCTCAGTTGTGTTAGGCATGCTCGGAGTGATGCTCCTTGAAGCTGTCTTTTCGGGTATGGCCTAACATTGTACGCTTTGGGTAAACCATCAGGTGTAGTGGAAATGCATTCTTCAGTCGCTTGCCTGGATGGCCAATCGCCTTCGAAGCAGCCCTCGGAGCAAAACGCTCTCAACTATCGGCCCATTGACAATTCTGAAGACTAAATTCGAACACGTTCGCAGTTAATGCGAGACGAGCGTGGCTGTGTTCAGAAGATCAACATTACTTGGCAGAGTCGCTGAGAAACTCGGGGTGCGTTTCCTGTAGCCAGGTATTCACTTGCTCCCGTAGTGCGGCGAGGTCCTTGATGACTTGCGTGAGATCGGTGGGAGAGACGCCGCCGGCCAAATCGTAGCTCGTCGAATTTCTCTTTTGCGAATGGGATTTGATCTTGCGCACCCACTTTTCGCGGGCATTTGCATCAAGCGTCGTGAGGGTGTGCTCCATGCTTTCGATCACGCGCTGGTGGTGTCCCTGGCCGAGAGAAACGCGATAGCCGCTTGCGCGGAGAGCGATGTTGGCGAGAGTGAGAATACCGTTGTACGCCGCTTGAAAGCGCAGATCATCGGAGATGGCTTCCACCTTCAGGTCCGCTTGGGCGCGGTCCACAATGCTAAAGAGATCGGCAATCTCTCGCGGGCTGGTGGGTTCAGCCTTGTACCAACCGAGTTGTACCAGCTTTTCTAAACTCATCTTCGTTGCCGATCAGGAAGACCTTCTTGCTCTCTTTCAATGATTGCAGAAAGTGGTTGCCGGAGCGAAGTCGCTTCTTCAGGTCATCAAAGGTGTAAATGGTGGGATTCACGGGTCGGCCCAACTGCTTCTCTGCAGGAGCGACGGCATCGAGAACATCATCGAGCGAAACCGATCCGATCACCATGAGATCGATGTCGCTTGCGGCCTTTTCCTCGCCACGCGCGACCGAACCATAAACAAACGCCATCCTGATCTTGTCAGAGATCGGAGCAAGGGCCGCCCTGAGCATCTGGAATACGCCAGATGTCTTTGCCACCAGCGCACGAAGCTCGGGGAAGTCGGGATGCTCCTGGTTGGCGCGGTAGAACACTTGATTGCCAATCTCGGATCGCAGGATCAGCCCGATATCGGCGAGCAAGCCAAGTTCCCGTTGCACGGTGCCTACACTGCCATCAATCTGTCGGGCAATCTGACGAATGAAGAACGTTTGCTCGGGCGCACCATAGAGCAGCGCCAGAATTCTCCCTTTTGTCTGACCGAAGAGCAGATCTCCTACGGGTGTGAGTGGCGTTCTCATATCGAGAACGATTGTACTCAAAATGAGTACGAGTTGGCTAGGAAAGGGCAGTCGTTCGGAGATGCCGAATTAATGGATGGTATGTCTGGCTAGCTGAAAACTCGCTGAAGTCGGATCTTGAAAGGAATTTGCCCATCTTTCAATGCTGACGCGGGCGGGTGTTCCGCCATAGTCCAGCACTGAGGCAATTCTCTGTTGATTCTATGGGGCTTAGTTGTTGCTGGAGGCGGCGGGCATTCCGCCGACGTCAGTATTCGCCGAAAATGCACCAAAAATGGTGCAAAAGACACTGTACCAAAACTGTACCAGGAAACCGGCATTTTAGGCCTTTTGGCATTTTTGTAATCAATTGAAAATAAGCAAGTTATTGATTTTCCACAATCGAAAAACCGTTCGACTCCCGCCGCCTCCACCATTATTTTTCAACCGCTCCAGGAGAAGTTTCAAAACCGCAAGGTAGACCAGCAGGGCCTGGTGTGGGGCGGGCCCAGCGACTCCCGCAGAAAAGCCCACGATGTGCTGTCCGTCTACACCCGCCACGACCCGCCCATGCAAACAGAAGAATCCTGCCTGGCGACGGTGTAAGTGTCCCAAATGGATCCAGCCAACCACCGCTCGGCATGCTACCGGGTACTGCAGATGCACATGCACACGTTGCCCCCGGCTGATCGGCGACGGACAGGACGGGCGCGTTGATCGCGGTAGCCTGAGAAACTCAGCGAACCGGCATCGTTTCCGGAGAAATCGCCGTATTCTGTGCCGATAGAATCTTCCAGCCTCCATGGTCGCTGACGAGAATCATCTTCATGCGCGTGCGAAAGACACCGGGGGCCGTGGGAACGAGGCCTGGTGGCAGGACCGTGAAGCCGGTAACCTCGTTCGTCGTATCGACCATCGCCACTCCTGGAGCAGGAAAAAGGATACTGTCGATCGTTGTCGCGCATGGGCTGTTCTTGTAGGGGCCGCTGAAGATGAATGCATGAATGCGTTCGATGGCTGCACGCCCCCGGACAAGATCGCCGCGCACGTTAACGAAGCTTGCATCCTCGGCGAAATCCCGTGTCCATCCCGAGGCATCCTTCCTGTTCCAGGCCTCGGTTTGGCTCGTAATGATTGCCTGAATCGCCTGATTGGCCGCCGGAACCTGTATCGAGACTTGCATAGCCATGATCTTAGGTCTTGCCGCCAGGCGGCGGACCTCCTGCAGAATGCAGACTTTGATGAGCCGAAAGTCTCCTTTCCCCTTCTGCCGCAGGACATTAATATGCAGCTCAGTTCGAGGGGAGAGTCGTCTCTATGGATGCTTTGTTCAGTCCTTCCGGTCTGATCGCGCTCATCACCCTGACGTTCCTCGAGATCGTACTCGGTGTCGACAACGTCATCTTCATTTCGATTCTGTCGAGCAATCTTCCCGGGCCTCAGCAAGCGCGGGCCCGGCGCATTGGACTGCTGGCGGCCATGGGGACGCGCATCCTGCTTCTGCTCTCCATTGTCTGGATCATCAGGCTGACCGCCCCGCTTTTTGTTATCGCAGGACACGCAATTTCCGGGCGCGATCTCATCCTGATCGGCGGCGGATTGTTCCTGCTCGCGAAGGCAACGATAGAAATCCACGAACGGCTGGAGGGCGAAGAAGGCAGCCGCTCGGCGCGAGTGCGACCCTCGTTCCTCGCTGTCATTACTCAGATCGCAATGCTGGATCTCGTCTTTTCCCTGGATTCGGTCATTACCGCGATCGGCATGGCCCAGGAAATCATCATCATGATGACTGCCGTGATCCTGGCGGTCGGCGTCATGATGTTTTCGGCGGGTCCCATTAGCTCCTTCGTCAATCGCCATCCGACAGTCAGGGTGCTGGCGCTGTCGTTTCTGCTGCTGATTGGCATCTCCCTGGTCGGCGACGGGCTCGGCATGCACATCCCGAAGGGCTATATCTACTTTGCGATGGGCTTTTCCGTCTTTGTTGAAATGATGAACCTGCGCGTCCGGAGGGCGGCTGCACCGGTTCACCTGCATGAGCCATACGTGGAGCGCTGATGAGCGACCACGCCTGTGACATTGATTCAGCGAGAATTCAGATCCGAAGAAAAGACGAACCGCGCGCGATGGCCTTGGAGAAATATTCTGAAGTCAGGATTAGGACGCGCCTTTGCCAAAGCGCCTCTGTAACGGGGCCTTCCGCGCCTCAACTCGTCCTTTCTCACTTCCCTTCCCGCTCCGCACCCGCATCGCCGTGGTAAAAGAAAAAACATGGTCTCCATCGACTTCGAATATCAGGGCGATCTCCACTGCAAGGCCCTCCACGGCCCCTCCGGCACTCCCCTCACCACCGATGCCCCCAAAGACAACCAGGGCCGCGGCGAGACCTTCTCTCCCACCGACCTCGTCGCCACTGCCCTCGGCAGCTGCATGCTCACCACCATGGGCATCATGGCCCGAACCCTCAACGTCGACCTCGCTGGAGCCACCGCCACCGTCGGCAAAGAAATGACCAGCACTCCCTCCCGCATGATCCACCAGCTCACGGTCACCATCCACGTCCCCCACGCCGTCACGCCCGAGAACCAGACCCGGCTCGAACGCGCCGCCCTCACCTGTCCCGTCGCAAAGTCCCTCAACCCCAGCGTGCAGATCCCCACCCAATTCACCTGGGGATAAACCCCGACCGGCGCCGCTCCGACCCGCTCCAGGCTCAGGCTCAGGCTTCCCGCAGGGTTGTACCCCCTTTGCGGAGTTAACTCTTCCCCATTCGTGGACTGTCCCCCATCCTCGCCGCGCGTAACCATGAATCCACTGCCGCGTAGTTCCTCCCCCACTTCTTTCGCGGTGTGATGACTCCGGTCTGCACGCAGCCCGGAGCAGAAGCGCGCGCACCATGACGACAGAACTGCAGAATCCGGATCCGGAATACAGCTTCGCCTTCCAGCCCATCGTCGACGCCGTCGCCCGCAAAGTCATCGCCTGCGAAGCCCTCATCCGCGGCCCCTGGGACGAGCCCGCATGGCAGGTCCTCAATCAGGTCTCCCCCGCGCGTCTCCACTTCTTCGATCAGACCGCCCGCCTCAGCGCCATCGAACTCGCCGTGCGTCTCGGCATCGACCGCCCGCTCCACTTCAATTTCCTGCCCCGCTCGCTCGACGCCTCGCCCAAAGCCGCGCTCGCCCTCATCGACGCTGCCCGTCAGGCCGGCGTGCCTCCCGACCGCATCGTCCTCGAAGTCCCCGAAGCCGAAATCATCCTCGAACGCACCCGCTTTGCCGCGCTCCTCCGCGAAGCCCGCGCCCTCGGCCTTCGCCTCGCCATCGACGACTTCGGCGCTACCTACGCCAGTCTCACCATCCTCGACGACCTCGAGCCCGATCAGATCAAGCTCGACATGCGCCTCATCCGCGCCGTCGACCGCCCCGGCCCCCGCCAGCACATCCTCCGCGCCATCCGCCGCGCCTGCTACGACCTCGACATCGACGTCATCGCCGAAGGCGTCGAAACCCTCGCCGAATACCAGTTCCTCGCCGGTCAGCGCATCCGTCTCTTCCAGGGATATCTCTTCGCCAAACCCGCCTTCGAAGCCCTGCCGCCCGTGCAGTATCCGCAATCAGCGTCAACCGCCGCGCCCATCCCGCCCGCCTCAACTCGCTCCGCCCCCGCCCGCTCCAAAAAGCGAGCCTGATCTCCCGCCTACAGGCCACTGGCTACAGGCTACCGGCTACAGGCTACCGGCTACAAGCTCACCTCGGCATCACTTCAAACTGCTCGATCCCCACCCGCGCGCCCTGCGTCGCATGCATCGCGTCGGGGAAAAAGAACACCGTCACCTCGTCGAACTTGCGGATCGTCCGCCGCTCCGGAATCGCAAACGTCGCCGCGTCCGTCACCGGATTCACCTTGATCGCGAAGTGCTCCGGCTCCGTCGACACAATCGGCTGCCTCCCCAGATACATCGAGGGCTTCCCCGGCGCCATCGAATCCGTCAGCAACATGCCCATGTCGATGCGCCCGTCGCGATTGTCCCCGTTCCTCAGCGTCACCCGCACGGCCCCGCACGACCGCAGATCCACTGCCTGCGCCAGCGTCTGATGCGCCTGCATCGCCAGCGGCACCCATCCAGTCGAGTAAATACTCACCGCCACCGGATCCCCGTGCGCCAGATGCGGATGCGCGCCCGGCCCGTGCTCGGGCGCCTGAAAATACCAGTACGACCCGTCGAAAGGGATCACCAGCGGCTTCGCCATTCCCGCATGCAGCAGATCGCGTTGCATGGGTAACGGTGGCAGTTCCTTTTTCCTGTCCTGCACCGTAAACAGAACGATCCCCTGATACGCATCCGCCGCCGTGCCCTTCTCTGCTCCGCCGCGCGTGCGCGCCGCCGCCTGCGCCTGTGTCTCCACGCTGCCTTTCATGCGCACAAACCGCGCCATCAGCAGCGGCACCAGGATCATCAGCGCCACCACCGTGGCCCCGCTCACCCGCACCGTCGGCCGCCCCAGCCCGTCGCGCACCTTCGCTTCGAACGAGGCCAGCCGCTTCCACACAAACAGGAAGCCCGCAATCCCCATCAGCGCCGTCGCCAGAAAAACCGCGCCGCGGCTCACCAGCACGATCGCCAGTTCCACGCACACCGCAATCGCAAATGCCTGCGGCCGTCTTGAATCCGGCGCGGGCAGATCCGCAAAGTGCGGACCCGCGGCCCACGGTTCCCGCTCGTCCACCGGCTCCGCCGCCGCCAATCCCCACAGGCAGGCCGCCATCGCCGCGCCGGCGCCAGCGCTCATCACCGCCGCCCAGCCCGATCCTCGAAACCAGCACAGCAACATCGCGGGAATCAGCACCCACGTCGCCCCGGCACCCACCATCAGCCGAACCGGGGGATAGGCGATCCGCCCCTCCGCAAAGCTGGCGTACGCCACCAGCCCCAGCGTCCCCGCCAGCACGGCCACCCCCACCCACAATGCGGAGGTCGCCACCGCCTTGCCAAACGACAGGCCCATCATCGGAGGCCGCGCCCACAAGGCCACCCCGATCGCCGCCAGCAACCCGCTCAGCGACAGCACCCACGGTTTCACAGCAGAATCCGCTCTCGTCATCGGCGCCGTTGATCTTCCGAATCGTTCGATTGTCGTTTTGAATCGTGCCGGGGCCCGGGTCGTGGCAGGGACACGGCTTCCACCGCGCCACTCGCGTGCAGAGGAACGGCCTCGCCGCCAATCCTCTACTCGCCTTAGACCCCACAGACCCGCGAATTGTTCCTATGTAGCTTTCAATATAGCCCCGGTGCCCGGTGCCTCACCCCGCCGTGACCATCTCGCTCTCCGGCCGCCGCGCCTCGCATCCCCCGTCCAGTTCCCGCCGCAACTGCGCGAACCGGTCCCGCTCCGCCTCGTACGCGCCCACCTTCGGCAGCCGCCGCGCCAGCGCATTTCCTTTTTCCCAGGCTTCCAGCGCCTCCTCCCGGCCGCCTTCAATCCACAGGAAAGCCGCCCGCGCCAGCCAGTAGTCCGCAGTGCTGTGTGTCGGTGCTTTCGCCTCCATCCGGTCCCACCACTCGCGCGCTCCCTCCGCATCGCGCTGGCAAAATGCCTTCCCAAATACAAATGTCGCGTAGAACTCCACCGGGATCTCCGGCGCCGAGTCGCGAAACACATCCTCCGCCGCATTCAGCGCCTCACCGGCTTCCTGCATCTGTCCGCAATCGCGATAATGCGACGCGATCAGCAGCCGCAGCTGCAGCGCGCGCACTCCCTGCGTGATCGCCGCCGCCGCCCGCTCCATCGCCGCAACGTCGTAATCCCGCGGACGCAGCGCCGTCACCGTGGTCGCCCCCACAATTCCCATCGCGTGGTGGTAGTCGCCCCACGGACCCTCCGACAGCAATTGATAGATCTGCGCTCCGTCGGAGTAGTTCCCGTTCTTCGTCTGCGACGGCAGCAGATTCACCAGCCCCGCCACCAGCGACAGCGTCGCAAACATCGCCAGCAGTTCCCACTCCTGGCGCCACGCGTGATGCGGCGCCTCGAACAGCAGGCCCAGCGCCATCCCGCCGGCCACCAGGCTCGCCAGCGGTCCGCCGGCAATCATCTGGATCTCCCGGCGCCGTGGCTGCTGCGGATCGGTCGGCACCACCGCCATCGCCCCCCCGGTCGCCAGCAGATCCGACACGCGGAACTGGAATCGCCAGCGCCCGTCTCGTACCCGCCACTGGAACGGCCCCACCACGAACGCGCGCAGCCGCATCCCCAGCGCCTTGCCGGTCAGCGCGTGTCCCAGTTCGTGCACCGCCACCATCGCCAGTTCGGCCGCCACAAATTCTCCGCAGATCGGCAGCATCCCATGCGTGGGCAGCCCCTGCGACTGTCCCCACAGCCGGCACGCCAGCATCCCCGCCACGAATCCCGCAAACCCCGCCACCCACACCAGCTTGTCGAGCAGCGCGTGCGTCCCGTCTCCCTCAAGATGCGGTGTCGATTCTTCGGCCTCCTGCGGCGCAACCGGATCCCCTCTCCGGAACACCACCAGCCCGGCAATCCCCGCGCCGGCTTCGATCGCCACCATCGCGCCCACCGCCGCCGCCGTCCGCAGCCGATCGCTGTTGTCCCGCCACGGCGCATACCAATAGAGAAGGACCGTCATCGCAGCGAACGCCAGGTTGATCCCGCTCGCCGCCACGCCCCATCCTCGCGCCGCCTTTCGTCGCGCCCAGCATGCACAGCAGGTCGCTCCGAAGATCAGCCCCGCCGCCAGCATCGGTGCGTTCATCGCAACGTGCGGAAGCATCGCCGCCCTGGCTTCCCCCGTATGCACGCGGATCCATCGCAGCACCAGCCCCGGCACCGGCCACAGGCACACCACGGCCTCCATTGCGAATACCCAGCACAGCATCGACCGGATTGCGCGCATCGGAACCTGCCTGCCCCGAAAGGTCCCGTTAGCGTAACGAGCGCATGACGATCCCTCAATGCTTCTTAGGTGGCAGAAACGCCGTGTTACTCCAGTGCTCCCCCTGGGAAATGGCCGAGCAACCGGCGACAGGCCACAGGCTCCCCGGCGGCCCGAGCCGCTGAGGGGCTTTCCTTGCGACACGCGCCTAGTGGTAGCGCCGATGGAGCCGGAAAATCAGGCTGAAGACGCCGGATTCATCGCGCACCGCAACAACCGAGAAATCCGGCGTCATGCGCCATTCGCCCTGGATCAGTTGCTCCGCCGTGGAGTTCACGTTGGTCGCGTACGTAAGAGTGGCGTTCTTTGAGATCGGCTCTTCGACCGTAATACGCGCCGTCGCGTTGCCCACTCCGCTCACAAATGTGGGATCGATGCGCACGCTGCCGCCGCCGAAGAGCTTCTGAATCCGGCTGCTCAGCGTGGCGTTGAGCGCGCCGCCGAGAAGCGAATCCGCCGTGGAGTTGACCCCGGCCTGCTGCTGCTCCGTCGAATAGATCTGCTGCTCCTCCTGGGTTCGGCCCATGGCGAGCAGCGAAAAAATGTCCTGCTCGGAGAGCGGCGGCTCGGAGCGGAACGTCGGATTGAGTTTGGACGTGGAGCCCTGCAGCGCGATGGTGATCGTGTAGTTCTCCACCGTCGTCGTGGCGGTGATATCCACCACCGGCTGGATGCGCACCGGATTCGTGAAGTAGATCTCGCCGTGCTGCAGCTCGAATTTTTCACCGTTGAACGTGGCTGTGCCCTCGGTGATTGTCACGCGTCCCAGCACGGTCGGTTGCGCCAGCGTTCCCCGAATGGCGAGATCGACGTTCCCCGCCAGACGCGCGTAGGAATTCTGGAAGTTCAGCGAGGGGGCGGAGAAGATGCGGATGTCCAGCGCCACTTTATTCGCGGCCGAGTTGGGACTCGGCGGCAGCGATACCCCGGTGGTGCTGGTCACCGACGCGAAATCGAAATCGGGATTGATGGCGAATCCGGTAAGCAGAACACGGCCGCTCACCAGCATGCTCGCCTGGCTCCCCTGCAGGCGCAGCTTCGCGCTCGCCGTCGAGGTGACGCCCTGCGGGTACCGGATGCGTACATCTTTGGCATCGGCGCTGAGATCGGCGTAGAGCCCCTGGTGGTATGTCACGAAGCCGCCGATCTTGATGAGACCGCCGCCGCTGTACGCGGTCACGTTCTTGAAATCCAGGCGATCCTGATCGAATACCAGTTCGCCGTTCATGCGGCTCAGGCCGTTCACGTAGTCTTCGAGGGCGACATTGACGTTCGTGAATTTCACGTTGCCCGTCAGGTCCGGGTGCTGAACGGTACCCTCGGCGTTCATCGTGAAGTCAACGTGCCCCGACGAGATGATATCCGTGTCGAGCGTCTCCGCCAGCGCCATGTTGATGGAACCGTGAGCGTTCCCGTGGATCGGCCGCGGGTTGTCGAAGACACCCACGTCACCCGCCGTGACCAGATCGGTGTCCGGGCCGACAATGTGCAGCGGATCCATCGTGAAGGTGCCGTTGCGCAGTGTCGCGTGCAGCGCTCCATCGCTGTGCACGGGCACATCTTCGAGCGTGAGCGCCAGTTGGCTCAGGCGTACTTCCCCGTTGAGTTCCTTCGGCCGGCGCAGCGGTCCGGAGACGGTGACAGCGCCGGCAATGGAGGAACTGCCGCGGATGCCCGAGACGCTGAACGTGCGCAGCAGCGGATCGATGTCGAAGTGGACGATATCGAGGGTCGCGCGGCTCTCGTAATCGCCGGCAAGCTGCGTTTCGTCTTTCAGTTCGAGCGTGGACGAATTGAGGTGCGCGGCCACGTGCAGTTCGAGAGCCCGGCCCTGGGTGTGCGCGTCCCCATCGACGTCCCCCTTGAATTGATGGGCCAGTTCCAGATCGCGAATGTGGAGGCTCGCCTGCAGAGTCGGATTCTCAATCGTGCCGCCGCCCTTCGCGTCGAATTCAACCGTGCCGACGACAGGGTAATCGTGGTTCTCAAGCCGCCGGATATGCGCTAGTTCGAAACCGGAGCCCTGCAGGTCGAAGTGCGTGGTCTTGTCGGCGAGGTTGTAGCCGGCATTCCCGACGATGTGGCCGCCATCCATCGAAAAGACAAGGCGATTGGCGCTCACATCCTTGCCGCGGAACTGCACGTCCGCGGTCAGCGCGTGGTACTGCTCCCCGCCAATGGCGCCACCCGTCAGGGTGAGTTGCCCGCCGCCATCCAGATCGCCGATGGTCCCGCCGGTTTGCGCATGCAGATTCAGCGTTCCCGAGACAGGCACATTGTGCCCGGTCAGCGCCAGCCACTGGGTGAGGTCGGCGTTCTTCACCTCGACGCTGGCCTGGATCTCCGACGAGGGCTCGAAGAGCTCTTTCGGCTGGCTCGAATGTCCATGCACTTCGCCCGAAAAATCGATCGTGGTCTTGCCCTGAACGAGAGTGCCGGCGCGGATCGAAAGCGAAGCGGCACTGTACGCCGCATCGGCCGAGAGGGAATCGAAGTGAATGGGCCCCGTCGTGTGCACGGCGGGATTAGAGCCGAAGGGGGCGAGATCGAAGTCGGTCGCTTCGAGATGACCCTCGAAATCCGGCGACCGCAGGGTACCGGTGACCGTACCCTGGAATGCAGCCTGGCCGTGAAGCTGCGCCGGGATCGGGGTCGCCTGCCCTGGCACGGAAAGCCCGAAGGCCGCGAGTGCAGGATTGAACTCGCCGATATCGCGCGTCACCAGGCTCGCCTGGAGCTGGGTGCTTCGGGTGAGAGGATAGACGCCCATGCTGCCGGAAGCCTGAATCTCCGATGCCGGCGTGTGAACGTCGACCGTGCGAATAACAACGGACCCGCTGCGATGGACGTAACCGGCGTCCACCGTGCCGGTAACCGGCACCTCGCCCGGCATTGGATTCGCCGGCGGCGTAAGAGTGACGTTCACCGCGCCCACCAGATTGGAGAGACTGCCGGTCCAGTTGACATTCGCCGTCCCCGAAGCTGAGGTGGCGAAGCCCAGCCGCCGATAGCGCGGCGGCGCTACGGTGTCGAGGAGCGAATCGAGCGTGAAGCCCGTGACCTGGGTGCGAATGGTTCCCTGCTGCTGCGCATCCTTCGGAGCGTTGGCCGGAGCCCGCCAGTGGTCGATGTGCATCCCCCCGGTCAACACCCCGCCGGTGGCGAGACGCGCATGAATGCCCGTAACGGCAATCGTCTCCTCGGTGATATGCGCGACCGCGTCCGCCGTAACACCCGTAGCACTCACCGTGCCGGTGCGGTAGGCGCCCCCGCTGATGCGGGCGTTGCCATCGATGATGAACTGCGCGCGATTGCCCTGGCCATGGGCCTCGATCTCCGCCGTTCCGCCGGCAAGCCCGGGCGCGCCGGTCAGGGCGCGAACCTCAAGGGCGTCAATCGCGCCTTTCATCGTGAATTGCCAGCGAGGATCGGAAAAATTTGCGAGCGTTCCGCTGGCGCGCAGCACGGTCTTCTGGTTCAGCACCGCCCTGCCGCGTTTGCCCTGAGGACCGCTCTGCAGCGTCAGCGAAACCAGATCGGCGCTGTTGCGGCCCATATCGATGGAGGCGTCCACGATGGAATGAACAGGGATGTCATTGTCACGCTGCGCGACGATGTCCTCGACATGCAGCTTGCCGACGTAATGATCGCGCAGCGGCACATAGCTCAGCTCGGCGGCGAGATTGTTCGCCGTCAGGTTGAACGGCATGGCGCGCTGGTTGAGGATGGCCATGCCGTTCTCGACCACCGTGCGTCCGATCGCAAAATTAAAGATCTCGTTCGTCGTATTTCCGGTGGAGGGGTGCTTCGGCTTGGGCTGATTCGTCGATCCGTCCGGATAAACGATGAGATGAAAGACCGGATGGTCCGCTTCGAGGTAGTTCAGGCCGACTTTGGTGCGGAAGAACGAGAGGATCTGCAGACGCACGAACAGCCGGTCGATGTGGGCGTACGGCACCTGATCGGCCGCCTCGAGCCCGTGAATCGTAAGGTTGTCGGCCTCAAATTCCAGATGGGAGAGCCGCCAGCTGAATTTCTGCAGCTCCACCCGGCCCCCGGTCGACTTCTCCAGTTCGGCAATAACGGCGCGGCGCACGCGGTTCTGAAAAGCGGGTGTGCTGGCCACCCAGGCGCCCATCCCAAAGAGCGCGAGCAGAACGACAACAACCCACAGCGCCCCGAAAGCGATCAGGTTGCGCACCCGGCGCGACCGCCCCTGCGCCGGCGGCTGCGGGTCGAGTCCGCCCGTCGTCTGAGGCGTCGTGTTCATTGTTCGGCCGCCCTGGGTCTGGATTCAAGATCGGCGCTGTACGCCTGATCGACAATCTGCACGTTGCCCTGGTCGCGCAGACTGCCGAGCCAGTCCTGAAACAGGCCGCTCACCTGCTGCTGCAGCAGAATCTCCCGAATGCGCGAAGAAACATCTGCCAGCGGTGGAGCTTTTTGATTGTCCTTCTCCAGCGCCGGCACCAGCGTCTTCTGATAGTAGTCCGCGATCTGATCCTGCGAGATACGGATGCCGCTGCGGAAGCGCGAGTCAATGAAGTGCAGGATCGCGATGCGCTGGCTCCAGCGCTCTTCGACCAGCGGCTCGTCGAGATGGTTGGAGTCGAGGAACCGCTTCCACCCCGCGGCGGTCTCGCAGTGGAACTGGATACAGGCCGGGATCTGCTTTTTCAGCTCGGCAATGGATTGGCTCACTTCTTCCGCCGGGGTCGTCGTCGCCTGCAGCTGCTGCTTCATCTGCTCGAGGATCAGCGTGCGGTCGATCAGCCGGCGGAGCGAGGAGTCGGGAGTGTTCTGGCCGGGCAGCACGCGCAGAGGTTCCAGCGCCGAAAGGTCCATCTCCTGCTCCACGTCGCTCTGCAGAATGACGTTGGTGCCGATCATCGCCACAACGTGATCCAGTTCCACCGGCCGGTTCGCATTCGGCGCCGCAGGAGCCGGAGCGGGCGCCTGCGGCGACGGAGTCTGTGCGCGCGCAATGCCGCCCGCGGCCGCAAGAACCGCAACGGTGACCGTGACAGCGGCGCGCAAATTCATCAGAAGGCCTGCCCGATGCTGAAGAAGAAGTTGAAATGCCCAGCCTGCCCAACGCAGGGCGGCGACTGCGAGGAGTTGGCGCAGGAGTTGGTATTCGTGCCCACGCTCGCGGGAGACGTGCTGGTGTACCCGATCACCACCGGATAGATCGGGGGATTAAGGTCGTAGCCGATATCGAAACGGATCGGGCCGATCGGCGTGTGGTAGCGCGCGCCCACGCCCAGCGTGTGCGTGAAGTCGTTGAAGTCGCAGTGTCCCGTCGGGTTGGTGCTGGAAGAGCGGGTCACCTCTTTCTGATAATTCGGATCGACGTTCTTGCACGTCCAGCTGTGCGGCTGCTTGATGCGGATCGCGCTGGGCCAGATATCCGACGAGTCATTGAAGACGTTCCCCATGTCATGGAAGAGCACAAATCCCAGCGATCGCCCGAACCAGGGCAGCTGCGGATAAGGCAGGCGCAGCTCCGTCTGATTGACGAAGGCGCCGGCGCCGCCGATGGGAAACCCGGTCAGCGAGTCGCGCGGACCGGCCGAGTTCAGCGGAAAGCCGCGCAGCGATTCCGGACCGCCTGCGTAGAGCCGCTCCGGCAGCGGAATCGACTCGTACTTGTCCTGGCCGAAGACGCGCTCCAGACCGAAGCGCGTATTCCGCGCGATGACGTAGCGTTTATCGCGCCCGAGTCCGTAATAGGTCGCATTCGACCAGTCGAAGTGGACGTAGTTGGCCTCCGACGAGAAGAAGACATTATCGGTGGCAAATATCTGGACGCTGTTGTACATGCCGGACTGCGCGTCGAGCGGCTCCGGACGGCGGGTGTCGTGAATCCAGGTGAGTTCCGGCCCGCCCACGCGAACCGGCTGCGACAGCAGCGGGATCAGGTTCGGCGACACCTGGATGGTGTTCGGATCCACCTGCACGCGCCGGTAGGAGATCTGGTAGATGAGCGTGTCCTTCAGGTTCGCGTGCTCGGTCAGGCGCAGATCGCCTTCCGCGGTGGACGAGGCGAAGGTGATCACGTTCTGCGCGTTGATGTATCCGCCGCCCAGCGAGAAATCGAAGCTGGGATGCCCGAGAAAACGAGGCGATGTGTAGTTGAGCGTGAACAACTGCTCCAGCGTGCCGTATTGCCCCTTGAAGTTGATCGACTGGTTGCGGCCGAAGAGATTGATCCGCGAGACATCGAGTTCGGCCAGCGCGCTGACCCCGAATTTACCGTTCGGGCTGCAGGAATAGGTGGACGGATTGATGCCCAGCGCGATGAGGCTGACGGCATTAGGACAGTTCGTGCTCGGTGTCCCTGTCTGCGCCTGGAAGCCGCCACCGTAGGTCACGTCCCACCGACGGGCCTCGTCGAACTGGAGCAGAACGTTCTTGCGCGGCTCGTCGCCTTCCGGATTCTCGACCGCAGTGTTGACCTGGTTGAACAGCGTCAGGTTATAGAGATCGCGTTGGCTCTGCAGCAGCTTCGACTGGTCCAGCGGGCCGCCGGGCTTCACGGCGATCTGGGGTTCGATGGTGCTGCGCCGCGTGTATTTCAAACCGCTGACCAGCACCTTGCGAATAAAGATCTGGCTCCCCGGGATGACGTGCATCGTCACGTCGATGAGGTTCTTGTCCTTCGGCGACGTGTTCTGCTCGAGCGAGAGGCTCGCGTGGTCGTAACCGCTGTCGAGAAAATAGCCGATCACCGCATCGCGATCCTGAGCGAGGTTCGTGCCGGAGTAGGGCTGCCCCGGCTGCAGGCTCAGCAACGGCTGAATGGCCGAGAGTTGCGCAGGCGTTACGCCCTCGATCTTGTATTCGCCGACGCGCTGCTGCGGTCCTTCAACGATGTTGTAGGTGACGACCAGGCTCCGCTCATTCTTCTTCGAGCGCGCCGGATCCTGGCGCACTTCGGGAGTGATCTTCACATCGCTGAAACCATTGCTCTGGTAGAGGGCTGACATGGCCTGGACGTCCGCCTCCTGCAGTGCCTGGCTGTAGATGCCGTGAGGCACGAACAAAGAAGCGGCCTGGACGCTGATACGCTCCCGCAGCAGCCAGGCTCCAAAATACCCGTTGCCCCTGATATTGACGGCTTCAACGCGGTTCCGGTCGCCGAGGGTCACGTTGTACGTGATGTGCGTGACCCCGCCGTTCGCAACCGTCGTATGCGTGACCTTCGCGTTGAAATACCCCTGCCGCTGGTAGTAGTCCCGAATGCGCTTGCTGCCCTCGTTCAGCAGATCTTCGTCCAGCGTGCCTTCGGAGTAGATGGGAACCAGGTTCTTGACCTTCCCCTTACCGAGTTTCGCGCCTTCCACCACGATTTTCACAATCGGTCCGCGATCGGCGGCGAAGGTGTAGTCGAGGTGGTTCTTCGGTAGCTGGTAATGGCTGGATGCCAGGCTGACATTGGCTTCCAGACGCTGCTGTTTCTGATAGTGCTTACGCAGGTTGCCGAGAGCCCGGCCCACGGTGTCGACATTCACCTTGGAGCCCGACTTGAGCTTCGCGGTTTTGCGGAAGGCATGCACATTCATCCCGCTGTCGCCCTGGACTGCCAGGTCGCCCACCCGGGCCTGTGGACCCGTCTTCACGTCGAACTGGACGTCCATCTCGGCGTTTCTCTTATCGAGTGCCGTATGGTGCACGATCGATCCCTGGTAGTAGCCGTTCTGCTGCAGAGTCCGCTGGAGAAGACTCTCGGCCCGCGTGAGCTTCTGCTCGGTATACGGCGTCCCCGGGTTCAGGCGTGTGGAGTAGTTGAGCTGGTTGCTCAGGTGGTTGTTCTTCACCCCTCGCACCAAAATGCGCCCGAGGAAGATCGTCGGTGCGCCTGTGAAGGTGAGCACCACGCCGTTGCCCTCGCGCTGGCCGTCCACCGAAATCGATTTGTAAAGACCCGTGGCATACAGCCGGCGCAGACTGGCGCGGACCTTCACCGGGTCCAGGGGAACGTGCGGCTGCTGGTCCAGTTGTCCGGGAAGCGGGTCGAGGGTGGCCGCGGGAACCCCGTCAAAATGGATGGCCTCGACCATCAGCCCGGCCCAGGAGCCCAGATCGGGCGAGGTGGGGACCGGCTCGACCTTCACCGCCGTCTGCTGTTTGGTGTTGCTGTAAGACGGCAGAACGCTGCCCGGCGGCACCGGGGGGATCTTCTTCCGCTGCTCCTCCGGCGAGGCGGGCGTCGGAGGCTGCGTGGTCGTAATGGGTTGCTGCGCGCGCAGGGTCCCGGCAGCCGCGGCTACAGCCACGGCGATGCAGCACAGCCAACGCGCGGACCTCCGGGCTGGACCGGCCTTCACCATCCTCGCCTGGTCCCCTGTCCGTTGTTCGCGCAAAGCAGGAAAGACTCTCGAACCCAAACGCCCCTCGTTCCGCACCGAAAGGTTATCCGCGGCAAAACCAGGAACCCTGTCCTGTTGAACACCGCCCGGCCACGACGAGTTTCCCACGGTGCGGCAAGCCCGACGGCTTCCGGTTTTGCTCTCGAAAGTGAGATGCTAACCTGGCGGCAGCGTGGCCCAACCCCGATCCAGGCAGGCGCAGCGGTGAACTTTCTATACTACTGACCAGATGGCCACCCCGTCACAAACTCTCCATGAACGCTATTCCCGCCAGGTGCTGTTTACCGGGATCCGGCCGGAGGGGCAGGAACGGATCGGACGGGCGCACGTGGCCGTGGTTGGCGTGGGCGCCACCGGAGCCGCCGCCGCAAGCCTGTTGGCCCGGGCAGGGGTCGGGACGCTCACGCTGATCGACCGGGATTTTGTCGAGGAGAGCAATCTCCAGCGCCAGGTGCTCTTCGACGAGGCCGATGCGCGCGACGCGCTGCCCAAAGCAGAAGCCGCGCGGCGCAGGATCGCCGGGTTTAACAGCGAAATCCAGATCGACGCCCAGGTGGCGGACCTGACGCCGAACAATATTCATGCGCTGTTGTCCGGTGCGGAGATCGTTCTGGATGCGACCGACAACTTCCAAACCCGCTATCTGGTGAACGACTATGCCGTGGAGCAGGGCAAACCCTGGATCTATGCGGCGGCGGTCGGCTCCTACGCGGTGACGATGAATGTCGTACCGGGAGAGACGGCCTGCCTCGCCTGCATCTTTCCGGAGCCTCCGGGCGGGACGGTGGAAACCTGCGACACGGCAGGAATTCTGAACAGCGCCGTCAATCTTGCGGCCTCAATCGAGGTGACCGAGGCGCTGAAGTGGATCGTCGGAGCGCGGGAGAAGATGCGGCGAACCCTGCTCGCCTGCGATCTCTGGACGAATGAATGGAGCGAAGTGGCAGCCGCAAAGTCGAGGCCCGATTGTGCCGTTTGCGGAAACCGCGATTTCGCCCACCTGCGCGGCGAAGGCCGCCCGCACATCACGCTCTGCGGCCGAAACTCGGTACAGATTCACGAGCGCTCCCGGCCGGTGGATCTGGCGGAGATGGAAGCCAGACTCCAGCCCCACGGCCAGGTGCTGCGGAATGCCCTGCTCCTCCGTTTTCAACGCGGAGCGCATACCCTGACGCTCTTCGCCGACGGCAGAGCCATCATTCAGGGAACAACGGATATAGGGATAGCCCGGAGCCTGTACGCGCGCTTCGTGGGAAGCTGAGGGTCAGGTTGCGGACGGTGGAAATTTTGCTGTGCGTTGCCCTTGGGCCGGCGAACTTGCAGTGGAAATACAGTTTGCGGCGAAAATCATCAGGAATGGATCAATGACGATTTTGTACCGCGGCAATGCGAAAACCGCGGCCGTCACTGCGACAGCGAACAGGATGGAAGTCACGAGAAACAAATCCTCCCGCAGCAGGTTTCGCCTTCGGATCCATGCGCCATACAGGGCAAAGAGCGAAAGGATCACAGAGGGTACCCAATAAAGGGGCCGCCGGCTCTTTTCGTGCGCAGGATCGAAAACAAAAAAGATTACCAGTTTGCGGAGATCCACGCGGGCATCCTCAATGGGATGGTCAAGCGCAAAGTGGATCGCGTCGCGTTCGAAGATTTTGTCGCGATGGATCTGATAGTCCCGGTCCTGACGTGCCCTGTCCAGTTCTCTCTGAAGCGGGCCAGGGATCACCAACTGCACGTGCTGACTGCCAGTAGCGTGAGGGTTATTTCCAATCCAGAGGTTATAGCCGGCCGAGACGGTGACCGGCACGAGTCGCCCAAAGACGCGGTAATTGCGGATAATCCATGGGGCAAGGCAGAGGGCAGCGACGATCAGAAACGCGGCGGCTGGCACTGCAGCCTTTCGGCCACGACGCCACAGAAGGATCACTGCAAAAAGCAAGAGGAGTGCAGGAGCTTCGGCCCGGAAGAGCATGAGGATGCCCCCCGACAGACCGGCGAAGACGATGTCGCTCCATGCGCCGGTTCGCTCAACATAGCGGGTAAGGAACAAAACCACCGCGGCGCTCAGGACCATGTAGAAGTTAATGCTGTGGAATTCGTTGCACGTATACACCTGGGTGGGATAAACCGCGACAAGGATCGCAGCCAGGATCGCGACCCGTCGCGGCATCAGAAGTAACGCCGTTCGATAAATCACATAAACCAGGAGAACTCCAAGCGCAGCCTGGACTAGTTCAAGGAGCAACCATCCGATCCAGCCGCTCCCACCAAATTTCATGACCGGGACGAGCAGATAGGGGTAGGCCGGCGGCATATAAGCGGACGGAGCGCGCCCTCCATTGGGGAGGACGATCGTGTAGCCCAGCCCTGCGCGAATGGTGGTGGCAATCTCTCCGAATTCCCAAGTGACCGGATGCAGGAAACTCCGCAGCAGAAAGATGGATACAATCCGCACAGCGGCAGCCACCAAGAGCACCAGACGGATCCCTGGTCGGCGATCGAGGAGCGAAGCAGCCCGCGAAAAGAGAGAGGATAATCCGGCGGTCGGTTCCGGGGAAGTCACGCAGGACTCCTTCATCATGGGGTGGAGGCCATCACGAATAAGCTCAACATACCAGAAGGCGACTCGAATGCGACTAACCGCCAATGAAGTGCGGGCAAAAACGCCCCGGCGAATCGCCGGGGC
>JBKICP010000031.1:0-3885 GCA_046567085.1 Acidobacteriota bacterium | reverse complement strand
CTCGATCGGAACAACCTGTTGACACTCCACATCTAGCCGCACAAACTCGTCCCACACGCTCCGTGCATGCAGCAAAAGCAGCACTCCATTTACGATTCCTTGTGAACCGGAATCCCCTGGAACCCTCCTGGAGCAGAAGAAAATTCCTCAGCGGCGCGGCTCTTACCCTGGCATCGCCGCTCGCAGCAGCCCTCCCCGCCGCTGCCCCCTCGCCCTTGCGCGGACGATTCATCACCCATATCTCCATCGTCCGCGTCAATCAGATCGAGGTCACGCCCACCCATTCCATCGGCCAGGATGAAGCTCCGGCCAACAGCCCGGACCATATCCGTGCGCGCAGAGAAGCCTTCGCCCGGGGCTGCCCCGATGGCCGCATGACCTGGGCCATCAGCTGGCTCGCTCTCAACGACGACCGCCAGGAATACCGGCAGGCCCGCCGCCTCCTCGCCTCGTACCACGACCGCTACGGCGACGAAATCACCTACATCCCCGGCGGCTACTTTGCCCCGATGTACAACACCCGCGACAGCATTCGCCGGAACATCCACCAGGCCCTCCAGCGCGTCTCCGTGATGGTCGGCAACGGCTATCGTCCGCAGTCGCTGATCGCCGGCTTTATGGATGCGGAGAACCAGCGCTTCCTGGCGACCGAAGAAGGCATTCACGTCTGCCAGGGACAAATCTGGAGCCAGCATGCCATCGACAATGGCGACGGCGACGGCGGCATCTGCTACCCGTACTACCCCAGCCGCGAGCACTACCTCAAACCCGCGCAGGGGCCAGCCGACTTCATCGATTGCGTCTGCCTCGACGGTTGGACCTGCGATTTTCTCGCCGCCCGCCGCAACGGCTTCGCCGGTGGATTCAACAGCCGCATGGGGGTCGGCCCCATCGAGACCGTTCAGGATCTCGGACTCGACGCCGGCCGCAGGGAAATGATCGACACCACCGCCATGCACTTCGATTCCGGTCACGCCCTCAACGGCTTCGGCTGGGTCACTGCCATCTGGGAGGTCTCCATCGGTCACGACCCCGACCTCACCTGGTGGCTGCAGGCCGTTCGCGACCGCTGGCCCGACACCCGCGTGCTCACCGAAGGCGACTTCGGCATGCAGTGGCGCAGCCACTTCCCCAATAACCGAACCATCGACTACCGCTTCGATACCAGGGGAACCGGCGCACCCGGCTCGGAGAAGGATCTGGAGATCCGCTGGTACATGAACCAGGAATTTCGCCTCGCCCTCCTTCACAACTGGATCGTCAACGATCCATGGAAAGCCATCGACTTCACCCGCTACGATCTGCCGGCACACGAGCCCCAAAAACTGCAGCGCGAGTGGAGCCTCATGAACGTCCTGAACCAGAAGGGCACGCGTCCCCAGGACACACCCGTCCGCCTCGGCCAGTTGCCGCCCGACGACCAGCGCCGCATCTTCGCCCGCTATCCCGAACTGAAAAAGTGGGCGTGAACCCACCCGGCACCCGGACCTGTACCCTGTACCCTCCACCCTGTACCCTGTACTCGTGTCGTTCAAAGACTTCACCGGCAACGAGCCCACCGTCTGTCACCTCCGCGAAGCCCTCGCTGCCCAGCGCCTCCCGCATTCGCTGATCCTCAGCGGACCCCGCGGCGCCGGCAAATACACCCTCGCCGTCATGCTCGCGCAGGCCGCCAACTGCCTCACCCCGCCCGTCAATCCCGACGGCCTCCCCGACTTCTGCGGCACCTGCTCCAATTGCAGGCGCATCGCCGAATCCATGGATCTCAATGCCCGCGTCGCCGAAGCCGTTGCCGCCCGTGAAGAGCTCCGCGACGTGGACAAACGCGAAACCCGCATCCTCATCCAGACCCACCCCGACGTCCTGGTCATTCCTCCCGACCCGCCGCAGCTCCTCATCAAAATCGGCCAGGTCCGAACCCTCACCCGCGAGATCTACCGCGTCCCCGCCGAAGCGCGTCGCTCCTTCTTCATCTTCACCAGCGCCGCCTTCATGAAAGAGGCTGCGAACTCCCTCCTCAAAGTCCTCGAGGAGCCGCCCGCCCACGCCACCATCGTTCTGCTCGCCGAAAATCCCGGCGAACTCCTCCCCACCATCCGCTCCCGCGCCGGAATCTTCCGCCTCGGCGCTATCCCCACCCAGCAGATCGAGGAGCTTATCGCCGAACGCCGCCCCGACCTCAAGCCCGCCGAGCGTTCTCTTGTCGCGCGCCTCGCCGAAGGCGCCATCGGCCGCGCGCTATCTTTCGATCTGTCCGCCTGGCTCGCCGCCCGTACCGATGCCCTCATCCTCCTGCGCAATGCCATGGGCCAATCCGACGCCTCCGACCTCTTCAAGGTGACCGAGTCCTACCGCGCCGGCGCTGAAGGCCAGGAAAAAACCGAGGCGCTCCTGCGCGTCGCCGCTTCCATCCTCGAAGATCTGCTCCTCCTCAAATCCGAAACGCCGCACCTGGTCCGCAACATCGATCTGCAGCGCGAACTCGCATCCATGGCCGCTGCCGTCACCTTCGACTGGATCGAATCCGCCGCCCGCGGACTCCGCCAGATTGAATCCGGCATGCGCCGCAACCTCCTCCGCTCTCTCGCTCTCGACAGCTTCGCGGCACAGTTGTCATCGTGAGTTGGCTGAACCGGGCGCCAACCAACGCCGGCACAGACTACGATCTGGCAGGTGCCGGCTGCCTGTGGATTCCCACAACCGACCCAGGTTACGATTTCAGCAATAGTCCCAAAGGCCGTTCCGCCCATGCGACGCAGCTTCGGTTTCCTGCATCACATAGGCACATCTTGTCCGTAAAGGATTATGGGTATGTCCCAGTTGCCTGCCTCGACTGTGCGGACTCTGCGTCCGCAAGCTGTTAAGCCTCCAGCGCAGCGAGGATCCAGCGCGCTCGCCCCCGAACCGATTCCCGGACCCGTTCCGGTCCCCGCTCCGGTTCCTGCTCCCGCGGCCCCCAAAAACACCGTCGACCTCGACGTCATCGGCCCACGCAAGCTCATCCGTCCCACGCTGCCCGATGGCGCGCGCCGCAGCCGCCGCTTCCAGCGCGACGACGAACCTGCGCTGATCCTGCGTTCCCCTGCCCCTCGCACCGCCTCCGTCCAGGACAGCTCCCACGCCGAGTCCTTCTACCTGCAGAAACAAATGCAGTCCCAGACTCCCATGATCATCGTCCTCGACGACAACGAGAAGATCGAAGGCTGCATCGAGTGGTACGACCGCAACGTGATCAAGGTGCGCAGCACCAGCGCTTCGCCCTTCCGCGCCAACGGACGGAACGGCTCCGGCTCCCGCATCCTCGTCTACAAGGCCAGCATCAAGTACCTTTACAAAGCCGGAGAAAACGCCCCGATCTAAGCAGGGAACAGCCCAGGCCTACTCCCTGCTCCCTTCTCTTCCCCCGGCCGCCCGGAGCAGCCGATCCCGCACCGCCACACCAATCCCCATCGCCGCCGGCATCGGACACACAATCACCGTCACTCCCGCAGCATCCAGCCAGCGCAATCCTGCATACAGCCGCTGCGCCAGCTCCGCCGCATCTTCCCAGCGTCCCCACCGATAAACCTTTACCTCCTGCCCCGCCACCCCCTCGCTGAACACATCCGCCAGCAGCACTCCGACCGCCGCACCGGCGCTTTGGCTCGTCCGCACGGCCTGCGCCAGGGCCTCCACCTGCGCTCGTCCCTCGCCCTCCACCAGCACCAGCCGCGCCCGCGGCGCATAATGCCGTTCCCCCATTCCCGGCGCAGGCGCCGCTCGTGCCACCTCATCCGCGCGCAACTCTCCACGCAGCGCAACCGGCACGCCGCAAACGGCCTCGATCTGCTCCCGCGTGATGACCCCAGGGCGAAAAATCACACATCCCTCGGCGCCTACCTCCAC
>JBKICP010000030.1:0-8273 GCA_046567085.1 Acidobacteriota bacterium | reverse complement strand
CGGGGCATCCGCCGAATCTGGAAGCACAAGTCAGAAAGGCGATGGCCGAAGTCGATCCCAACCTCGTACTGCAGGGGGTCGATGCGTATGTCGATGTGCTGGGAGGCGACTTCCAGCAGCAGGACATGATCGCGACGCTGACGCTGCTGTTTGGCGGGCTGGGGCTGGTGCTGGCGGCGGTCGGCTTGTACGGAGTGACGGCCTACACGGTGGAGCAGAGGACGAGCGAGATCGGAGTGCGCATGGCTCTCGGAGCCGATCGAAGGAGCGTGGTGCAGATGGTGCTGAAGGGCGCGTTTCTGCAGGTGGCGGTGGGGCTGGCGCTGGGCATTCCGGTAGCCATCCTGGCGGGGCATGCCATGGCCGGTCAGCTCTTCGGCGTGAGGGCATGGGATCCGGCGATGCTGGGAGCGGCCACTCTGACGCTGGGACTAGCGGCGTTTCTGGCTGCGGTGATTCCGGCGCGCCGGGCTGCGAACCTCGATCCCGTCGAAGCGCTGCGGAGCGAGTGAGGCATATGCGCTTTGCTGACGCCGGCCGTTCGCCGGCGTCAACAGCAGGTGGAGGCGGGGCGAGCGAGGGACAAGGGATGGTGAATGATCTCCGATTCGCGTGGAGGCAACTGCGGAAATCGCCAGGCTTTGTGCTGACGGCGGTCCTGACGCTGGCGCTGGGCATTGGCGCCACAACGTCGATCTTTACGCTGGTCTACGACGTGATGCTGCGGTCTCTGCCGTTCGCGCAGGCCGATCGTCTGGTGACGGTGCAGGAGAAGGTGGCGGAGTGGAGCAACATGTATCCGACGCTGCCGGTGAGCGCCAATCACTTCACCTTCTGGGAGCAGCACAGCAGGAACTTCGCAGCGATGGCCGTCATGCGGGAATACACCCTGCCTATGGGCGGCAGCGAGCGTCCCCTGCAGGTGGATGTACTGCACGCCACGCCGGGAATCTTCCCCGTTCTTGAAGTGCAGCCGTGGCTCGGACGAGCGTTCGGCGCCGGCGAAGCGCAGCCGGGACGCGATCATGTCGCCGTCCTGACCTGGAATCTGTGGCGGGAGCAGTTCGGGGCGGATCGTGGGATCGTAGGGCGAACGATCACGCTGAACGGTTATCCCTACACCGTGCTGGGGGTGATGGGCCCGTCGTTCCACATGCCCCGCATCGAGACGATGGCCGATTCGTTTACGCACGCTGTGGGTCCGCTGGGGGTGATCGTTCCCCTATCGTTTTCCAAAGACCTGCTGGCCGAGACGATGGGGGATCTGAACTTCTTTGGCCTGGCGCGGATGAAGCCCGGGGTCTCGCTCGCGGCGGCAACCGCGGAACTCGACGCCGAGCAGCATGCCATTGCAGCGACGCTGCCGCCCGATGAAAAGGCAACGCTCTCCGCGGAACTGACACCCTGGCAGCAGGAACTGGTGGGCAACAGCGGCAAGCCGCTGGTGATTCTGCTCACGGCCGTGGCAGGGTTGCTGCTCGTTGGGTGCGTGAATATCGCCAACCTGTTCCTCGTGCGCGCGGTGGGTCAGCGGCAGCAGATGGCGGTGGCGGCTGCACTCGGCGCCAGCCACGCCGAGATGCTGCGCATGGCATTGCGCGAGACGGTGGTGCTGGCGCCAGCGGGCTGTGGGCTGGGCATGCTGCTGGCGATGTCGATCCTGAGCGGCATGCAACGGTACCTGCCGGAGGCACTGAGCTTCCGTGGGGAGCTGCATCTGGACTGGGTGGGCGCCGGCTGCGCGGTGTTGCTGGCCGGCCTGGCGGCACTGCTGGCGGGCATGGCTCCGGCATGGATGGTTTCGAGGACGGCTCCGCACGAAGTGCTGCACAGCGAATCGCGCCTCGCCAGCGAATCGAGAGCGAGCCGTCGCATGCGGCGGGCGTTGGTGACCGCGGAAGTGGCGGTGAGCGTGGCGCTCGTGTTGATGACAGGTCTGCTGGTTGTCAGTTTGGAGACGCTGATGCGCACGAATCGCGGATTCGACGCAGAGCGGACCGTAACAGCACAGATTGAACTGCCGCAGGGAACCTATAAGGCCACTGCGGATCGAGCCCGGTTTCTGAAGGAAGTCCTCGACAGGGTGCAGGCGCTGCCGGGCGTGGAGGAGGCGGCGATCACCAGTTCGCTGCCGCTTTCGGGCAGCGGATGGGGCGACATGGCACAATTGCCGGGCGACACGCGTCCATGGACGGCTCTGCCGCTGGAACAATTCCGCTGGATCAGCCCGGACTACTTCAGGGCGATCCATCTGCCGCTGATCGAGGGAAGGCCGTTGAGCGAGAGCGACTGGGGTCGCAGGGACGCGGTGATCTCCGCGTTGACCGCAAAGACACTGTGGCACGGGAAAGATCCGGTGGGGCAGCAGTTTCGCAGAGCCGGGGCTGGAGGCGATCCTTTCACCGTGGTCGGAGTGGTGGCCGATGCGCGCACCATTACCCTGGCGAAGGCGGATCCGATGATCGTCTATGTCCCCTACTGGTTTCGCGCGGACCCGGATGCGGGCCTTGTCGTCCGCACCCATCAGGATCCGGCGGCGATGGCGGACGCGATCCGGAACGCCATCTGGAGCGTCGATGCAGGTGTGCCGGTGCCGGAGATGCGGACGCTGGGCGGCGTGGTTGCGGATTCTGTGGCGACACGGCGCTTTGAGATGGATCTGCTGATTGTCTTTGCGATCAGCGCGCTTCTCCTGGCAGGTCTGGGCGTCTATGGCGCGGTGACGTACTCCGTCGTGCAGCGGCGGAGGGAGATCGGACTGCGCATCGCTCTGGGCGCGCAACGAGCGAACATCTACCGGCTCATCCTGTTTGATGGGCTGTTGCCGGTATTGGCAGGATCCGCAGCGGGAGTGGCCATCGCTCTGGCGTCGGCGCGTTTCGTCAGCAGTTTGCTGTTTGGCGTGAGTCCCTACAACCTCAGGATCGCCGCGGCAGCGGTCATGGTGCTTGTCGCGGCAGGAGCCGCAGCGTGTTGGCTTCCGGCACGAAGGGCGGCCAGCGTGGAACCGATGGATGCCCTGAGGAATGAGTAAGGGCTTTGCCTCGCTCATTTCAGCCGGTAGCTGGTACCAGTCGCGAGTAGCTGGTAGCGATGCAGGAATCAGAGGGGATGGGATATGTGGGCTGATTTGAAATACGCGGTGCGGCAGTTGCGGAAGTCGCCGGGGTTCGCGCTGACGGCGGTGCTCACCCTGGCACTGGGAATCGGCGCCAACACAGCCATCTTCACACTTGTGGATTCAATCATGCTGCGGCCGCTGCCGTTTCCGCAGCAGGACCGGCTGATGCGAATCATCTACGGAGGCGGCGAGACGGTGGCCGCGTATTTCCCCAAGGGCTGGGTTCGCGCGCTGGGGCAGAATTCGAAAGCATTTGAATCGATCAGCGGATTCGGGCCCGATGCCGAATCGAACGTCGGCGATGCGAACTCTGCGAGCCGCGTCTTTGGCGCCAGCTGCATGGTGAACGCCTTCGACGTGCTGCAGATTCACCCGGCGCTGGGGCGCTTTTTCACGGCCGACGATGCCCGCGGCGCACACGACCCGGTGGTGGTGCTGAGTTATGGGTACTGGCGGCAGCATTTCGGCGGCACTCCCGCCGTGCTGGGCGAGACGATCCGGATCGACGGCACCTCGCGGCGCGTGATCGGCGTGATGCCGGCAAGCGTCCGTTTTCCGTATGCCGATACGCAGTTCGTGATTCCGGTGACGTTCAAGGGCGGAGACGTCTTCGATCCATGGACGGATTTCGACCTGCGGGCCTTCGGGCGGCTTAGGCCGGGCGTGACGCCGGCGCAGGCGCAGCAGGAGATGCACACTCTGCAGAAGCTTCTGCTGAACTCATTTCCGTTCCGCATGCCGGATATCTGGGCCTCGGACATGAAGGTGATGCCGCTGCTGGAAGCGGAAGTGGGAGCGATGCGGCCTCGGTTGCTGCTGCTGTCTGGCGCCGTAGGATTAATCCTGCTGATCGCCTGTGCGAATGTGGCAAACCTGCTGCTGGCGCGCGCGGCAGGGAGGGAGCGGGAGATCGCCGTGCGCAGCGCTCTGGGGGCGACGGGCGCGCGCCTGGTGCGACAGTTGCTGGCGGAATCCGTTGTGCTGGGAGTCGTGGCGGGAGTGCTGGGTCTGATTGCCGCCGCGGCCAGCCTGCAGGCCCTCATCTCCCTGCTACCGTCGGATACCCCGCGGCTGGCGGATGTTTCGCTGCACTGGCCGGTCTTCCTGTTCGCCGCGCTGGCTTCGGTGGTGACGGGAATTCTCTTCGGCCTGATTCCCGCGCTGCGGATGGCCTCGCCCGAGCTGCGCGAGAGTCTGCACGCGGGCAGCCGCACGGTTGCCGGTAAGGCGGGACAGTTCCGCGTTTCCATGCTTCTTGTGATGGGGCAGATTGCGCTTTCCGTCGTCGTCATCACCGTGGCGGGGCTGATGCTGCACAGCCTGTGGAGTTTGTCGCAGGTGGATCCGGGATTCCGAACGGATCGCATCGTGACCGCAGAGGTCTCGCTCGATTCGACGATGTGTTCAGGGCTGCCTGGATCGACGCAGAACTCGCGCGGGCGCTGCCAGCAGTTTTTCACGACGCTGCTCGATCGGCTGCACGGATTGCGGAGCACCGAGAGCGCGGCCCTGACGAACCTGCTGCCGCTGAGCGGGCAGGACGGCAATTACGTGTACGACGCAGAAGGACATCCGCGAACGCCGCGCGAGGGAGCGAAGCTGGCGGCGGGGCGCATGGTCTCGCCGGGATATTTTGCGACCCTGGGCATTCAGCTGGTACGCGGTCGGCTGCTGAACGACCAGGACATGTCGGGTGCGAGCCGCGCGCTGATGATCAACCAGAAGATGGCCGAGGAGCTGTGGCCGAATCAGAATCCACTGGGCAAGCACCTGATCGACGTCGGCGCGGAGAAGACGCCGGCGGTGATGGACATGAACGCGGCCTCTGTGGTGGTGGGAGTCGTGACGAACACGCACGAGCGCACGGTGGCGAGCAGCTTCGGCGAGGAAGTGTATGCGCCGATGATCGCGCAGCGGGAGTCGCCTGTGATGTACGTGCTGTTGCGGACGCGTGCGACAACCGAGGAGGCTGCGAGCGATCTGCGGCAGGTCGTAGCCGCCCTCAATCCGGAAGTGCCGGTGACGCGCGTGCGCACCCTGGACGAGGTGGTCGCATCGACGCAGTCGGCGTCGCGCTCGCTCACGTTGCTGCTGCTGGCGTTCGGCGGACTGGCAGTCGTGATCGGTGGCGTGGGTGTCTACAGCCTCATTGCATACATCGTCAGCTGGCGTACGCGCGAGATCGGGATCCGGCTCGCGCTGGGGGCGCAGCGCCGGCAGATCGTGCAGGGAGTGGTGCGGCAAAGCCTGTTGCTGGCGCTGGGAGGATCGGCGGCAGGACTGGTGGCCGCGGCTCTGGTGGCTCACCTGATGCGGAGCTTCCTCTTCGACGTCAGGGCCGTCGATCCGGTAACCTTCTGCGCCGTGCCGGTGCTGATGACGGTTCTCGCGCTGACGGCTGCTTGGATTCCCGCCAGACGAGCGGCAAGTGTGGATCCGATGAAGACGCTGAGGATGGAATAAGGCGGACGTCGTTCCGTCCAGCCGGTCGCCGGTGGTGTTCGCTGAGCAGCGCTCCACCGGTACGCCCTTCCGGGATTTCATTCCTGCGGACGCCGTGTTTCACGTCCAGCCCGATGGCGAAATCACGGCCGAACCGGTCGGGCTCGACCCTCATAGTCCACTTTCGGGGTACATCACTCCCCCCTGCTCGTACACAGAATGTGTATTGAAAACGGTTGCCTGACTTGGTACCAAGGTTATCGACAGTTCCAAAGTGAAACGGAATGCTTACATTCCGGCAAAATAATGAAAGACAAACAGCGCAATCCGAAGCGCGAGTCTTGCCAAAAGGTTGATAATGAACGACTTGTCTTCTTTCCAGACGCCCCCGAGTTCCTCCGGTTCGGTCGACCGGTCCATGGTTACCACAGTTCACTCCACAGGTAAGAAGAACAGCAACAGCGCAAGCCCTCAATCTGGGACGGGGCGACGCATCCTGATCGTCGAGGATGACGTTTCCCTCGCCGGATTCCTGAGCGCCGAACTGCAGGCCCAGAAGTACGAGGTCGATATCCTGCACGACGGCGAGGAGGCGTTCAGCGTTCTCGATGAAAGCCGGCATTACGACCTGCTGATTCTGGACCTGAATCTGCCGAAGCTGGACGGGATCGGGCTGATCGAGCGGATCCGTCCGGCGCAGCCGCGTACGCCGATCCTTGTGCTGACGGCCCGCAGCCGGGTTGAGGATAAGGTGCTGGCGTTCCAGAGTGGAGCGGATGACTGCCTCACCAAGCCTTTCTCCCTCGCGGAGTTGATGGCGCGCGTGCAGGCGCTGCTGCGGCGCAACTCAGGCCTGGTTCCGAATTGCTCCCGCGTGGGCGATCTGACTCTGCTGCGCGAAGAGCGTCGCGTGGAACGGAACGGGCGGCGGATCGAACTGACGCCGCGGGAGTTCGCGATTCTCGACGTTATGATGCGCAATGCGGGAAGGCCGGTATCGCGGGCCACACTGCTGCAGGAAGTGTGGAACATGCCCGGCGAGCCTTCGACCAACATCGTGGACGTGTACATGAAGTATGTCCGTGACAAGGTGGACGGTCCCGGCGAGCGACGGCTGACGCACACGATCCGCGGGTTTGGATACGAGCTTCGGGACGCCGATGCCGATGCATAAGAATCAGAACCGTACTGCCGGGACGATGGCGCTTCCTGAGAGCGATCCAGCGAAGTTCTACGAGGACATCGCCAATGGGCTGCACGCCATGGCCCAGCCTTTAACCATCCTGCGAGCCTCGATGGAGGTTCTTTCGCTGCCGGCGTCGGCGGGCATCGATCAGCGGCGATACATGGAGATTTCGGCCGCCCAGCTGGAGAGGACCTGCAATCTCTTCACGCGCGTGCAGGATCTGGTGACCGCGCGATACGTGGAAGCGCAGAAGCAGCGATACGAGTTGTGGGCAGTGATCGCTCCTCTGATCGACGATCACCGGAATCGGCTGCAGGCGTCCGGGGCCGGCATTGCCGTTGCCAACCAGGGGCCGTGGGCGCCGATTCTGGGCGATGTGGAACGGACGGAGCAGGCCATCGCGGCGATTCTGCAAATATCGGCGGAGATGGTGGAGCGCGGCGACGTGATCGAGATTTCCACGGCGTCACCTTCTGGTTTTCTCGAACTGGTGATTGAGAACACGCGGCAAAACCGGAAGACGATGAGTTCTTCCGCGCGGCTGAGTCTGGCGCTGGCCGAGGAGAATATCCTGAGCCAGCAGGGGAAATATGCATTTTCGAAAGACCCGTTTCGAGTCTCGCTGGCCCTGCCGGTGGAGAAGCTCGAAGGGGGGCGCGGCGAGACTTCGCTGCGTCGCTGCGAGACCAACGCGCTCCACTGAGGGCGGTTGGGACTCGCATTCTGAATTGTGAACTCAACCGGCCGTGATGCCGGGAGTTCGGCCTTAAGGGGATCTGATTGAAAGTCAGGACCTCCGGTTGTTCGTCGCTGTTGAGCTGGAATCGTTTTCGGAGAGTGCCGTGGCCGCTAGTGCTTTATCCGCCCAGTCTGTTCCTGAGCGTTTTGAAGATCGCGAACCGATCAACGTATTTGTTGTGACCCCGAACGCAAGACTGCGCCAGGATCTGCAGACGCGGCTGACCTTGCCGCGCTGGCAGGTCTTCGAGGCGGGCAGCGGGGCCGGTGCGCTGGAAATGCTGCGCCGAGAGGGGGGCGAAGACGGGATTCTGCTGCTCGATCCCATGCTGCCCGATCTCGAGCCGAACGGATTCAATGCCATCGTCCGCGAGCGCTACCCGAATATGCAGGTTCTGATGCTGAACGCGCATACCGGTCAGCTGCTCATCGGCAGTACATCGCCGACCCTTGTTTCCACCCTGCTGGCCGACGAACTGAATAAGGGCGGCGCCGCCGCCAGCACGGCCATCCCAGCCGTGCTCCCGGAAGCAACACAGGCCGCCAGCGACAACAGAGTCCGGCTGCGCAGCATGATCGGCAATTCAGACGCAATGCTGCGGACCTTCACGATTACGCGCATGGTGGCGCCTCGGAACACTACGGTGCTGGTGACAGGGGAGAGCGGGACCGGCAAGGATCTGCTGGCGCAGGAGGTCCATCTGATCAGTGCCCGCCGCAATCAGCCCTTCGTGGTGGTGAATTGTTCGGCCATTCCGGAGCCGCTGCTCGAGGCCGAGCTCTTCG
>JBKICP010000029.1:22475-30905 GCA_046567085.1 Acidobacteriota bacterium | reverse complement strand
TGTCGGGGGCGCGGGCGAGGGCGGCTTTCTCGACGGGGGAGAGGGGCGCGATGCCGTCGTAGAAGTGGGGGATGAGGACGTGGCCGGCGGGGTCCTTCATGCCGGCGAGGAGCTGGGCGAGCTCCATGGCGGGGTTGGGCGCCCAGTTGCCGTAGTGGCCGCTGTGGAGCCCGTGATGGGGGCCGTAGACGGTGATGGAGAGGTGAGTATCGCCGCGCGCGCCGAAGACGACGGTCTGCGCGCCGGACTGATCGACGGGTCCATCGCAGACGAGCCAGACGGTGTCGCCGCCGATGAGGTTGCGGTGGGCCTCGAGGATGGCGCCGAGGTGGGGTGAGCCGGCTTCTTCTTCGCCTTCCCAGACAAAACGGATGTTGGCGCGGAGGGGGATCCGGGCGGCGCGGAGGGCGTCAAGAGCGGTGAGCTGGGCAAAGATAGCGGCCTTGTCGTCGCCGGCGGAGCGGGCGTAGATGCGGGGCTCGCCGTTCTCGACGATGAGGGAGGCGGAGAAGGGCGGGAAGCGCCAGTCGGCGGGAGTGATGGGCTGTCCGTCGTAGTGGGCGTAGAAGACGATGGTGTGCTGCGCGCCCGGGGTGCGGATTTCTCCAAAGACGACGGCGGGAGTTGCGGGCTGGGCGGGATCGGTGAGGAACTGGGCCTGGGCGCCGCGCTGCTGGAGCTGCTGGAGGAGGAAGGCGGCGTTGCGGCGGAGTCCGTCAGGATCGGCGGCGACGTTGGGGATGCGGAGGAACTGGGTGAACTGGTCGATGAGCGCGGAGCGGTGGGCGGTGACGTACTCCTGGGTGGCGGCGGGGGGAGAGGGTTGGGCAAGGGCAGGGGCTGCGAGGAGGAGGGTGGGGAGGAGCAGGGCAAGGGTGGGCTTGCGGGGCATGGTCAGCAGGGTACAGGAGAAAAGCAGGGAGTGGGGGATAGCGGATAGCGGTTAGCGGAGGGATTCGGCGATGCGGGTGCGGCTCTTGTCCTTCAGGCGGTCGATGACGAATCTCGGGACGAGGCCGTCGACAGAGCCGCCGAGGCGGAAGACTTCCTTGACGAGGCGCGAGCTGACGAAGGAGTACTTGGCGTCGGGCATGAGGAAGATGGTCTCGACGTCGGGCGCGAGGCGGCGATTCATAAGGGCCATCTGCAGCTCGTATTCGTAGTCGCTGATGGCGCGGATGCCGCGGACAACGGCGTGGGCGCGCTGCTCGCGGGTGAAGTCGACGAGGAGGCCGTCGAAGGTGGAGACGGAGACGTTGCCAAACTCTGCGGTGCCTTCGGTGAGCATGGCGACGCGCTCCTCGACCGTGAAGAGCGGGTTCTTGGAGGAATTGCGGAGGATGGCGACGACCAGGTGGTCGAAGATTTTCGCGGCACGGGCGATGAGGTCGAGGTGGCCGTTGGTCACCGGATCGAAGCTGCCGGGGTAGATCGCTTTGACGGTGTTCACGCCAGTTGCATTCTATCTGTTTTGCGGCGGGGTGACTCGTGATGCGAGGGGCCCGGAGTGCGGGCGGCGGGGTGGCTGCGAGGGATCAGGCTTCTTCCCAGCCGCCGTAGACCTGGTGGAGCGCGTTGCAGATTTCGCCGAGGGTGGCGTAGCTGCGGACACAGTCGAGGATGAAGGGCATGGTGTTGGCTTCGGAGAGGCCGGTGAAATTCGGCTGCGGCTCATTCTCGGCAGCGCGGCGGAGAGCGTCGAGGGAACGCTGGAGCGATTCGCTGGAGCGTCGGGCGCGCAGGGCTTTGAGCTTTGCGGACTGCGCGTCGCGGATGCTTTCGTCGATGTAGAGGGTGCGGGGTGGATCGTCGTGGGTGGCGTACTGATTGACGCCGACGATGATCTTTTCGCCGGCTTCGACGGCCCGCTGGTACGTGTAGCTGGCGTCGGCGATTTCTTTCTGGGGGTAGCCGGCTTCGATGGCACGGACCATACCACCCATGGCGTCGAGCTTTTCAAAGGCGCGGAAGGCGTCGCGCTCCATGTCGAGGGTGAGCTTTTCGAGGAAGTACGAGCCGCCGAAGGCGTCGATGATCTCGGCGACGCCGGACTCGTGGGCGATGATCTGCTGGGTGCGGAGGGCGATGCGGGCGGCGTCTTCGGTGGGCAGGGCGAGGGCTTCGTCGAAGCCGTCGGTGTGGAGAGACTGCGTGCCACCGAGGACGGCGGCGAGAGCCTGAAGTGCGACGCGGGCGATGTTGTTTTTCGGCTGCTGCGCGGTGAGGGAGACGCCGGCGGTTTGGGTGTGGAAGCGCATCCACGTGGAACGCGGAGTCGTTGCGCCGAAGCGCTCGGTCATGACGCGATACCAGATTTTGCGGGCGGCGCGGTATTTGGCGATCTCTTCGAAGAAGTCGTTGTGGGCGTTAAAGAAGAAGCTGAGGCGAGGCGCGAAGTCATCGACGGCGAGGCCGCGGCGGAGCGCCCATTCGACGTACTCGACACCGTCGTAGAGGGTGAAGGCGAGCTCCTGGAGCGCGGTGGAGCCGGCCTCACGAATGTGGTAGCCGGAGATAGAGATGGGGTTGAAGCGCGGGGTGTGGCGCGCGCCGAACTCCAGGGTGTCGACGACGAGGCGCATGGAAGGCGCGGGCGGGTAGAGGTATTCCTTCTGCGCGATGTATTCCTTGAGGATGTCGTTTTGCAGGGTGCCGGAGACTTGTTGCCAGCCGGCACCCTGACGCTCGGCAACGACCAGGTACATGGCCCAGAGGACGGCAGCGGGCGAGTTGATGGTCATCGAGACGGTGGTGGTCGCGAGAGGGATCCCGGCGAAGAGGGTCTCCATGTCTTCGAGGGAGTCGATGGCGACGCCGCACTTCCCTACTTCGCCTTCGCTTTTCGGGTCGTCGGAGTCGCAGCCCATGAGGGTGGGCAGATCGAAGGCGACGGAGAGGCCGCCGGCTCCGCCCTGGAGGAGATATTTGTAACGGAGGTTGGTCTCTTCCGGAGAGGCGAATCCGGAGAACTGGCGCATGGTCCAGAGGCGACCGCGATAGCCGGTGGGATGCAGGCCGCGCGTGTAGGGAGGCTGACCGGGTACGCCGAGATACGCTTCCTGGTTCTGGCGCCAGTCTGCGGGGAGATCGGCTTCGGTGTAGAGGCGGCGCACGGGCGCGCCGGAGATGGTGGTGAAGCGGGCGGCGTCGGATTCGTCGCGATTGACGCCGGTGGGCTTGCCGATGGGGTGTTCGGGATTCTTCGCGAGGGCGGGCTCGAGGGCTTGTTCGGCCCAGCGGAGTTCATCGGGCGAAGGATGGCGGTCCGCGGTGAGGTCGGCGTGGAGGGAGTCGCGGAGGTGGGCTGCCTTGTCGGGCACGGATCAGGATAGGAGAGCAGGGGCGGATGGAGCAAGGAGACTGTGGATCACATGCGATCGCGCAACGTCCGCGATTGCTCCCAGGCTTTGGCGTATTTCCAGCTGACGTAGGCGGAGTGGTAGAGGTGCTGGAGGAGCCCTGCGCGGCCGTCGAGGAAACCGAGGCGGAGGAAGTAGTTGTACTTGAAGGTGGCGATGGGGACGATGAGGACGTTCCAGAGAAATGCCGGAAACGAGCGGCTGGTTTTGCCGCGGGCGACGGCCTGCGCGGCGCCCAGCGCGCTGTAGCGGTTCATGTGCTCAATGTAGGTATCGAGGGTCGGGTAGGCGTGGTGGATCAGGGCTCCGCGGAGGCGGCCGGCGGGGCCGGCGGGGCGGATGGTTTCGTGGACGGCGCGCTCTTCGAATTGGGCGGAGCCGCGGCGGAAGAGGCGCAGCTTGGGATCGGGGGAGTAGCCGCCATGGCGGAGCCAGCGGTTCAGGAAGAAATTGCGGCGGGGCAGGAAATACGCGAGGTGTTGGGGGAGTCCGTTGAGGAGGGTGCGGATCTCCTGGGCGAGTTCGGGGCTGACTTCCTCGTCGGCGTCGAGGGCGAGGACCCAATCCGAGGTGCAGTGGGCGATGGCGGAGTTCTTTTGCGCGCCGAAGCCCTTCCATTCCTCCGAGAAAAATTTCGCATGAAAGTCGCGGGCAATCTCGGCGGTGCGGTCGGTGGAGCCGTTATCGACGATGACGATCTCATCGGCCCAGCGGATGGAAGCGAGGGTGCGGGGCAGATTGGCTTCTTCGTTCTTCGTGATGAGGGCGACCGAGAGAGTGAGTGGCATGAAGGGCGCAGCGGAAGAGCCGCGCGACATGGGGCTCTCTGGCGGAAGTGTAACAAGTCAAAGGAGGAGCCGCGCATGGCTCAGGCGCTCGCCGGGGACGCGGATGGCGATGCGTGAGGGTATGAGCCCGGGCGATGAGGCCGCAGGTGAGGAAACACGCCCGCGGCTCATCTCGGCCACGAACCTAATTCAGACCGGTAGCGCGGGGGCCTGGGGTGTGCTGGTCGCTTGCGTTGTGGCGCATGCGCTCGCGCGGGGTGGGCTGTTGTCCCAATCTGCCCATCGCGCGGAAAAGAAAAAACAAGCCCGCCAGCAGAGCGATGAGGATGACACCGGTAATGGCAACCATAGCGAACTCTCCTGTTCAGTAGGAGGGGCGCTGGCTGCGAAAGGGTTATCCGGACGGACGAGTGTCTAGAAGGGAATATCGTCGTCAGTAATTTCGGTGCTCTGGACGACGTCGTCCGCGGGCGCGGGCTGGCGCTGATCGTAGGAGGAGGTGGAGCGGGTGTAGTTGCCGCCGGAGGACTCGCCTTCGCCGCGGCCGGAGAGGAGGACGAGGTCGTTGACGATGATTTCGGTGCGGTACTTTTTCTGGCCGTCCTTGTCGTCCCAGGAGCGGGTCTGGATGCGGCCTTCGACGTAGAGTTTGGAGCCCTTCTTAACGTAATCACGGACCACTTCGGCGGTGCGGGCGAAGGCGACGAGGTTGTGCCACTCGGTGCGATCGACCCAGTTGCCGGTCTGGTCTTTGGTGCGGTCCGTCGTGGCCAGAGAAAAAGTGGCGATGGCGTTGCCGGTGGAGGCAACCTTAATTTCGGGATCCTTGCCGACGTTCCCGACGAGAATGACTTTATTAACGCTCCTGGCCATGACAGCTTCTCCGCGGATCGATTGATCTGATGAAGGATAGCAGGAAGGCCGGGGACGCGGCAGGCAGCGACGCCGATTTCGACATTACGCAAGGCATGGGACCCGGGTGCGGACGAGCCCGATTCAGAGCGCCTCGTTGATCTGGGTGATGAGTTCCTCGGTGGTGGCAGCTGGCGGGAGGCATGAGGTTCCGCGGCAGACCGCTGCGATGGCGCCGGAGGTGAGCGTCTCAAGGTGAGGGAGGTGCGGCAGAGTCTCCTGAAGCAGCGGCGGGAGCTGGCCGGAGCGGACCGGCTCGGGGCTGAGCATGAGGACGGCTTTGTTGACGGCGTAGCGGGCGTTGGCGATGGCGGCGAGCTGGCGCGCGGGACGACCGGCGCCGATGATGGCCACCTGGATGGGGGGCAGAAGCAGGCGTTCGAGCGCGAGCGCGTAGCTGCCGGCGTAGAGGCCATAGTGTTCGATGACACCGGCGAAGGCGGCGAGCGTGGCTTCGGCTTTGGTGCGGAAGTCGGCGCGACCGCTCAGGGCTTCGAGACGGAGGAGCGCGGCGGATGCGGTGGAGTTGCCGGCCGGGGTGGGTGAATCCTGCATGGGCTTGCGGCGCGCGGCGAGAGCGCCGAGCTTGTCGGCGCCGTTCTTTTCGGTGTCAAAGAAGCCGCCGTGTTCAGTGTCGCCGTCTTGCGAGTCATAGAAGCGATCGTTCATGGTGTCGGCGAGCTGGATGGCGGAGTCGTAGTAACGCAGTTCGCCGGTGGACTCCCAGGCATCGATGCAGGCATGGATGAGGAAGGCGTAGTCGTCAAGGACGGCGGGGATGCGGCGCGGCGCGCTGTCGGAGTCGGGATAGGCGATGACATGGGCGAGGCCGGTGGACGGATTCCAGGCTTCGTGCAGGATGCGGTCAAGAGTGCGGAGAGCGAACAGGCGCGGCGCTTCGGCGTCGAGGACGCGGGCGGCGTCCAGGTACGCCGAGATGGCCATCGCGTTCCAGCCGGTGTAGAGGGTCTTGTCGATGAAGGGCGTGGGGCGCTGGAGGCGGGCGGCGCTGAGCTTCTGTTTGGCTGAGGCCAGGTCGCGCTCGACGTCGGGCTGGGGCCGCTGGAGGCGCGCTGCGACCTCTTCGATGGAGAAGTTGCGGTGCAGGACGTTCTTCTTCGGGTTGTGGTGCATGTCGCCGAGGGGGCCGATGTCGTAGTACAGCTCGGCGGCGGCGAGTTCTTCAGGCGTGAGGAAGGCGGCGGCCTCATCGCGCGTCCAGGTGAAGTAGTCGCCGTCGTCTTCAAGCGAGATGTCGGCATCCTGGGAGGCGTAGAAGCCGCCGCGCTGCTGGTCGCTGAGAACTTCGCTCATCCAGCGCATGATGTCGTGGGCGACGGCGGCAAACTCGGGCTCGACGAAGGTCTGGAAGGCGTGGACGTAGTTCGCGAGCAGGCCGGCGTTGTCGTAGAGCATCTTTTCGAAATGCGGGACGACCCAGCGCTCGTCGACGGAGTAGCGGTGGAATCCGCCGGCGAGCTGATCGTAGACGCCGCCGCGGGCCATCTTGCGCAGGGTGACGGTGGCGGCTTCTCGGGCAGCTTCGTTGCCGGTGCGGGCGGCGACATCGATGAGCAGATCGAGTGTGGAGGGATGGGGGAATTTGGGCTGCGAGCCGAAGCCCCCGTTACGCGGATCGAACTGGGTGACGGCGCTCTGGACGAGCTTGTCGACGATCGCAAGCGAGAGGCCTTCACCGCGTGCGGAGAAGGTTTCGCCGTGTTCGATGGCAGCGATGACGCTGGCGGCGGATTCGAGGACTTCGTCGCGACGATTCTGCCAGGCGTGGGCGAGGGTGAGCAGGACGCGCTCGAAGCCGGGGCGGCCGTAGCGCTCTTCACGGGGAAAATAGGTGCCGGCAAAGAAGGGGCGGCCGTCAGGGGTGAGGATGGCGGTGAGCGGCCAGCCGCCCTGGCCGGAGATGGCCTGCACCGCGGCCTGGTAGCGCGCGTCGACGTCGGGGCGCTCGTCGCGGTCGACCTTGATGGCGATGAAATGCGCGTTGATGGTGGCGGCGAGAGCGGGATCCTCGTAGGATTCGCGGTCCATGACATGGCACCAGTGGCACCAGACAGCGCCGACGTCGAGGAGGACGGGCTTGCCGGATTGCTGGGCGAGCGCGAAGGCGGCTTCGCCCCACTCCTGCCAGTAGACGGGCTGATACATGGCCGAGCGGAGGTAGGAAGAGGCAGCCTGGTCGAGGGTGTTGCGCGCAGTATCGATCTGCTGAGGGGCGGCGGTTTGGGGTTCGGCCATACCTTCAGCCTAACGCGTTGTGGAGTCGGTGTGCGCGGCGCGGCTCACCCTCATGCGCGAGGCGTGTTCGCAAGGCGGCGAGCGACTTCGACATAGAGGTCGATGGCCTCGAAGAGCTCTTTCTTCGGGAGCTTTTCGTGCGGCGTGTGCGCGACGTGGATAGAACCCGGGCCGAGGAGAAGCGGCTCGCCCCACTGGTCGAGCCAGGGAATATCGGTGGTGAAAGCGGCCACCATGGTGGGCAGGCCTTCGACCGCGCGAAAGCGCTTGAAGGGGATCTCCAGAGCGAAGTCGACGGCGGCAAGGCCGGCAGCGGCGTTTTCGATGGCGCGGCGGATTTCGGTGGAAGGACCGACGAGGCGGACCATGACCTGGGCTTCGGCTTGATCGGCGATGACATTGGGGGCGTAACCGCCGGAGACCAGGCCGATGTTCAGCGTGCTGGGGCCGATGTCGTCGAGCACAGGCAACTGGATGGCGAGGACGCGGTGGAGCGCTTCGATGAGCTTGTGTGTGGCGCTGTCGCCGAGTTCCGGATAGGCGGAGTGCGCCATTTTGCCGGTGGCGTGGAGGACGGCGCGCAGCGTGCCTTTGGAGGCGAGAGCGAGGCGGTTGTCGGTGGGCTCGCCGTTGAACAGGAAGCGGCTGCCGCGGGGCTGGAGGTTGGCGGCCTTGGCACCAGCCGAGTCGCGCTCTTCACCGGCGACGAAGAGGAGGCCCACGCGAATTCCCTGCTCGCGGAGTTTTTCCGCGGCGGCGATTTGCGCGGCGATGATGCCTTTGGCGTCGCAGGCGCCGCGGCCGTAGATGAAGTCGGCATCCTCGCTCGATGGGATGAAGGGTGGGACGGTATCCATGTGCGTGGAGAAGACGACGTCGGGCGTCTGACCGGGCGCGCAGGCGTAGACGTTCGCGCGTTCGCTGGTGGAGCGGCTTTCGCGAGGCTGCTCGACGGGCATCTTCTCGACGGCGAAGCCGCGCTCGGCGAGGAACTTAGCCAGAAAGGATCCCACGGCGCCTTCGTTGTAGGTGATGGATTCGATGTCGATGAGGCGGCGTGTGAGCTGGATGGGATCGAGGCTCATGAAGCACCAGAATACGCGAGGCGCACTTCG
>JBKICP010000029.1:0-22465 GCA_046567085.1 Acidobacteriota bacterium | reverse complement strand
ATGAATCGAGATGACGCAGTCACACGTTGGATCTGCATTTCTGCGCACGGTCGAGGATCTTCGCGGACCGGCGGGGCGTCTGGAAGCGCTGCTGAATGACGGAAGCCCGGATGCGCCCTACGCGGCGCTGGTCTGCCACCCGCATCCGCTGGGCGGCGGCACGATGCACAACAAGGTGGTGTATCACGCGATGAAGGCGTTCCAGAGTTTTGGACTGCCGGTGCTGCGCTTTAATTTTCGCGGGACGGAGCTGAGCGAGGGCGAGCACGATGCCGGCCAGGGAGAGCAGGACGATGTGCGGGCCGCGCTGGACTGGCTGGAGAGGGAGTTTCATCGGCCGGTGCTGTTCGCAGGGTTTTCGTTTGGATCGTATGTCGGTCTGCGCGCCTGTTGCGGCGACCCGCGGGTTGTCGGGCTGGTGGCGCTGGGGATTCCGGCGCACGCGGAAGGCCGCGATTACCAGTACGACTTTTTGGACGCATGCACGCAGCCGAAGCTCTTCGTGAGCGGCACACGGGACGTGTATGGGCCAGTGGAGCGCGTGGAGGCAGCGGTGGCGCATGCGCAGGAACCGAAGGAACTGGTATGGATTTCCGATGCGGATCACTTTTTTGCGGGTAAGCTGGAAGACGTGAGGCAAGCCATTCGTTCCTGGGCTCTGCGATTTTTCCCGGCTGTCGTTCAACCATGATCCCGCTCGAAGAAATTCACGCAGTCTGCACAGACATCTTCGACCGGGCGCTGCGGGCCTGCGATATTCCCAAAGCCTTCGACCGACACCTGCATTTCGAAGGGAAGACGCTGGTGCGTCATCCTTCGCCGCGGCTGCCGTCGGTGACGCAATCTCTGGAAGGCTTTAGGGAGATTTACGTTGTCGCGTTCGGCAAAGCGGGGCTGACGATGCTCGACGCGCTGCTGGAGCGGCTGCCGGCAAAGATGCCGGTGCACGGCGTGTGTTCCGCGCCGGAGGTGCCGAAGAAGAAGAATCGTCACATCCGCTACTTTGCCGGCGGGCATCCGCTGCCGAACGAGGATTCGCTGGCGGCGGCTCGGGCGACGCTCGACCTGCTGAAGCATGCGAAGAAAACGACGTTCATCTTTTTCCTGATCAGCGGCGGCGGATCGGCGATGCACGAACTGCCGCGGGACAAGAAGATCACGCTGGACGACACGATTGCGTTCCACGAAACGCTGGTGGCGAGCGGGGCGACGATCACGGAGATCAATACGGTTCGCAAGTTCTTCTCGGCGGTGAAGGGCGGACGGCTGGCGCTGGCCGCACCGGATGCGGAGAAGCTGTCGCTGCTGCTGGCCGATGTGCCGCTGAAAGATCTGGCTGCGGTGGCGTCGTCGCCGACGCTGCCGGACTATTCGACGATGGCCGAATGCGAGGAGATTCTCGACCGGTTTCATTTGCTGGAGAAGTTTCCTCCGGCCGTGCGGGAGTATTTCGAAAAGCTGATAAAAGATGAGGGCGCGAGGGCGCTTTCCGAGGAAGAGCAGAAGAAGGCGGCCGTTGCCTTTCAGCGCGCGCAGTTCGACACGCTGCTTTCAAACCACGACTTCGTGAATGCGGCGCGCGATCACGCGCAGTCGCTGGGATATAAGGTCGTGATTGACAACACGTGCGACGACTGGGATTATGCCGAGGCGGCGAAGTATCTGCTGGCGCGGTTCCATGAATTGCGCGCCGAGTACGCGCGGGTGTGTCTGCTTTCGAGCGGCGAAGTGACGGTGAGCCTGGGCAGGAATCCGGGGTGCGGCGGCCGCAACCAGCAGTTTGCGCTGCAATGCGCGCTGGATCTGGCGCGGTATGAGGGCGAGCCGCTGGCGGTGCTGAGCGCGGGGTCGGATGGGATCGACGGGAACAGTCCGGCGGCGGGTGCGATTGCAGACACGACGACGATTGCGCGGGCGCGGCAGTACAACTTCGATCCCGAGGCGACGCTGACGCGGTTCGACACGTGCACACTGTTTACGGCGCTGGGCGACTCGGTGGTGACGGGGCCGACGGGGAACAATCTGCGCGATCTGCGGATTTTGATCGCCGGCTAGCTACTGCTGGGCCTTGCGCTGCGCGAGTTCGGCAAAGACGGGCGCGAGATCGACGCGAATGGGAGTGCCGGCCGCTTCGAGCACGGTGGATTCCGTCCATTCCGGCTTGTCTTTGGACCACGCCCAGGCTTTGGCTTCGATCGGATCAACGGCCCAGAGATTGGGAACGCCCATGCGGCGGTAGTCCTCAAAACGTTCGGTGATGCGGGCCCAGCGATCTTCCGAGGACATGATTTCGATGCACAGAAGAGGCGGCCGCGTGATGATTTTCTCGAAGGGATGCTGGGCCGCAATCACTGCGACGTCCGGAATGCGGAAGCTGTCCCGCGCGACCTGGACGCGATGCTCCGGATAGACAGCCACGCCCCACTCCCGCTCATGCTGGCTGATGAGCATCGCGATCTTCAGTTGAAGAAATGAGTGTTCTCGTTCGCCCACGTTGCGCTCCAGGATTTCTCCGTCCACATAGTCGCAGTCGGGGCGGAAGTCGGTCTGAAGGTAATACTCAAGCCGCGTCGCGAATTGTGGGCTGGCTGCCATCGCTCGCTCAGAGGAATTTTAGCTCCGTATCTCGCGTGCAGCTTAGAAATGCACCTGCGGCGCCTGCTGCGAGGCGGGGCTGGCGTTGAAGTAGTTGTTGTTGCGCTGGAAGCCGCCGATGCGCGCCCAGATGTTGTTGGGGATCTGTTCGATGAAGGTGTTGTAGTCCTGGACGGTGCGGTTGTAGCGGATGCGTTCGACGGAGATGCGGTTCTCGGTACCTTCGAGCTGGTCCTGGAGCTGGAGGAAGTTTTCGTTGGCTTTGAGGTTGGGGTAATTCTCGGCGATGGCGAGCAGGTGGCCGAGAGCGCCGTCGAGCTGCTGGTTGGCGGCGATCTGCCCCTGCGGGTCGTGAGCGGCGAGCAGCGATTCGCGCGCCTTATCGACGTCTGCGAAGACGGTTTCCTCGTGGGCCGCGTAGCCTTTGACGGTCGCGACGAGGTTGGGAATGAGGTCGGCACGGCGCTGCAGCTGGGTCTGCACGTTGGACCACTGGGCATTGACGGCTTCCTGTTTGGCGACCATCTGCTTCTGAGCGGTGACGTAGCTGCCGACGATGAGAAGGCCGACGAAGACAAACAGGATCACGACGGTTACGGCGATCCACAGACCACGACGCATCATGGCGTTGCTCTCCCTTGCGAAATCGATTCGATGTTACCAGCTGCCTCCGGCTCCGCCGCCGCCGGTGCTGCCGCCGCCGAAGCCGCCAAATCCGCTGCCACTGTCGCCGCCTCCACCACCGAAACCACCTCCGCCGAAGCCTCCGCCACCCCAGCCCCCGCCGCCCCAGCGGCCGCCGCCGAAGAACATGCCGAGGAGGAAGCCGAGGATTCCGGAGCCGCCGGCCCAGATGAGGAAGATCACGACGAGGACAAGGAAGACGATGCCGCCGACGATCTGGCCGGCGGTTGCCTGCGGTTGCGGCTGCTGCGCGCCCCAGCGGGAGAGCGGCTGCAGTTTGACTCCGGCATCCTGAGCGATGATCTGCGAGGTTTCGTCGACGGCGAGAGTGGCGGCTCCGTCGAAGTCGTTGTTGCGGAGCATCGGCCTCATCTGGCGGCCGATTTCTCCGACTTTACCGTCGGGCAGAATGCCTTCGAGGCCGTAGCCGGTTTCAATCCAGTATCGGCGGTCGTTGACGGCGTAGAGGATGATGAGGCCGCGGTCGGAACCTTTGGGGCCGACCTTCCAGGCATCTTCGAGGTCGACGGCGTACTGCTGGATGGGCTCGCCGTTGGTGGTGTTGACGGTCACGACGGCAATCTGGGCGTGGGCCTCGTGGTCGAGTTCGCCGCAGAGGTGGTTGATGCGGTCGATGGCCTGGGCCGACATGACGTGGGCGGTGTCGCTGACGTAGTCGGTGGGTTTGGGCAGGTCTTTGACGGCCTGCGGGAGGGCCGGCGCCAGCAGGAAGAAGAGGGGCAGGAGAGCCGCGATCCGGCACGCGATCCTGGCTCTGAAATGGAGCATTGGCTTTATTGTAGTCGCGCGGGAAGTTCGACGGCGCGTCTACGCCGGCGAAGGTGCGGGAACGCCGAGGAGCGAGCGCCAGGCATCGGTGAGGAAGAGCCGGATGGCGGCGATGCCGACGGCGCCATTCTGCGCGCAGGCGGGGGCGTTCTTTTCCGTAACGCCGCCGAGGCCGAGTACCGGGACCGGTTTGGCGAGGTCGACGGCCTGACGGAGCGCGGCGAGACCCTGGCCTCGGTTAGCTCCCTGGTCGGTGACTTTTTCGAAGATGGGGGAAAACAGCAGCATGGTGGCGCCGGCGGCGGCGCGGATCTCCTCGGGCGAGTGACAGGCGGCGCTGATGACGGGCTCGTGTCCGTTGCGGGAATAGGCAGCCAGGGCGGCGCGGACGGCAGCGGGTCCGGCGTTGCTGTGGAGGTGCACGCCATCGGCGCCGGCATCGAGCGCGACCTGGGCGGGGCCGTTGACGAGGACCCGGGTGCGGCTCTTTGTTTCGCGAACGGCGGCGACGATGCGCGCCGCGAGCGGCTGGAGTTCGGAGAGAGGGAGATCCTTCTCGCGCACCTGGATGGTGTGGACGCCGCCGCTGGCCCACTCGCGGGCGAGCGCCACCAGAGCGTCGCGCTGCGCGCTTTCGTCGCCGGGCAGAAGGCGGCGGCTCGTAATGGCGTAAAGCAGCATCTGATCGTTAGTGTAAGGGCCGGTTCATACGGGCCGTCATCACAGGAATGTAAGATGGGCTCTGTGCCGCCATCGGACTCCGGTCCGTTCCGGCCATCTTCTGACACATGGCGAAATACGATCTGCTTGTTATCGGTTCCGGCCCCTCCGGTCAGCGCGCGGCCGTGTCGGCCGTGAAGAAGGGCAAGAGCGTGGCGCTGGTGGAGATGCGGAGCGTGGTCGGCGGGGTGTGCATCAACACGGGCACCATCCCCAGCAAGACGATGCGCGAGGCGGTGCTGCACCTTTCCGGATACAACTACCGCTCCATCTATGGAATGAACTATCGCGTGAAGGAAAAGATCACGATGGCCGATCTTGCCTTTCGCGTCCAGCATGTGATCAAGACTGAAATCGATGTGACGGAGGCGCAGCTTTCGCGCAACGGCGTCGAGGTGTTCAACGGCGTCGCGCGCTTCGAGGATCCGCATCACGTTCGCGTGGACGGGCCGCGCGGAACCAATACGTACGAGGCGGACAACATTATCGTTGCGGTGGGGACGCGGCCGGCCTCGTCGCCGAAAGTGCCGGTGAACGGCAGGACGATCATCAACAGCGACCAGGTGCTGGATCTGGGGGAACTGCCGAAGAGCCTGATCGTGGTGGGCGGCGGCGTGATCGGCGTGGAGTACACGTGCATGTTTGCGGCTCTGGGTGTGCGGGTGACGCTGATCGAAAAGCGGCCGAGGCTGCTGGAGTTCGCCGATCAGGAGATCATCGAGGCGCTGAGCTATCACCTGCGCGACACCCGCGTGACGATGCGCCTGGGCGAGGAAGTGGAGAGCGTGGAAGAGCTCGCCGATGGCACGGTGGTGGCGAATCTGGAGAGCAAGAAGAAGATGTCGGGCGACGCGCTGCTCTACGCGGTGGGACGCCAGGGGAATATCGACGAGCTGAATCTGCAGGCGGCGGGCATCGATGCCGACAATCGCGGACGCATTCCGGTGGACAAGGATTTTCGGACCAAGGTGCCGCATATCTACGCGGTGGGCGATGTGATCGGCTTCCCCGCCCTGGCTTCGGTTTCGATGGAGCAGGGACGGATCGCAGCGGCGCGGGCTTTTGGCGAAGACCACATCCTCTCCAACCCGAGCTTTTATCCCTACGGGATTTACACCATTCCGGAGATTTCGTTTATCGGCAAGACGGAAGAGCAGCTGACGGAAGAAGACGTGCCGTATGAGGTGGGGGTTGCGTACTACCGGGAGATCGCGCGCGGGCAGATTCGCGGCGACACCACAGGGCGGCTGAAGCTGGTCTTCCATCGGGAGACGCGCCAGGTGCTGGGGGTGCACATCATCGGCGAGGGCGCGGCCGAGCTGGTGCACATCGGCCAGGCCGTGATGGCGCTGAACGGCACGGTGGACTATTTCATCGATACGGTTTTCAACTATCCGACCCTCGCCGAGTGCTATAAGGCCGCCGCGTTCAATGGCATCAACCGGCTGGCGCGCTTCGAGGGGTGAGTTGTTGGGGTTAGCCGGAGGAGTTATGTCGAAGTCGGTAGGCGCGGTGATGACCACGCGGGTGGTGGCGGGGCTGATTGAGGATCACAAACTCCAGGGCGGCCTGAACGAATTTCCCGAACATCTCGACGACACGAACGGGCTGATCGAGATCCCGGCGGAGAGCCTTTGCGACATTCTCTGCGACGCGATTGCGTCCCAGGTGCCGGCGGGCTCCTCGATCGAGGCGGCGGGGGTGGCGCTGCCGGGATACGTGGATCAGGGTGTCGTGCTGGATGCGCCGAACCTGCCGCAGCTGAAGGGCGCGCCGATCGGTAACAGCATCGACGCAGGGCTGAAGAAGCGCGGGATCGACACACGGGTGAGCGTCTTCAACGATGCGGATGCCGTAGCGGCCGGCATTGCCGCGACGCGCGGGCAGATGGAACGCCAGGTGCGCGTCTGGACGATCGGCAACGGGATCGGCTTCGGGCGCTATCCGAATACCGGCGGGCCGTGGGAGGGCGGGCACTCGGTGGTGACGCTTGATCCCAAGGAGAAATTCTGCGGCTGCGGCGGACGCGGGCATCTGGAAGGCATCATGGGCTATCGCGCGATGCGGCTGCGCTTTCTGGACATGGAGCCGGACGAGATTTTTGCGGCGGCGAAAAAGGGCGACAAGCGCTGCGCAGAGTTTGTGGAGCGATGGCACTGCGCGCTGGCGGCGGCGACCGCAACGCAGATCCACATGGAGGGCCCGGGGCGCTTCTACTTCACCGGCCGGGATATTCAGAGGCTGGAGCTGCCGCGGCTGAAGGAACATCTGTGGGAGATGGTGAAGATGAGCCCGCTGCAGAACTACACCGTCGAGGTGCTGCCGGAGGATCCTGCGCTGGCGGTGATCGGGGCGGGCGTGGCGGCGCGGATTGAGGGTAAGGGCTGAAGATCAGCCGGTAGCCTGTAGCGCGTAGCGGGTCGCTGTAGCCGGTAGCCTGTGGCCCGTAGCGGGTCGCCTGAGCCGAACGCTGGAAGCGCGCAGATTTTGTAACAGCGTTTGCTGATTATTCTCCGAAGTTCAGGCGCAGGCCCACGCGCGCGAGGCGCGGTGTTCCCAGGGTGGTGAGCGGCGTCTTGCCGACTTCGATCGAGCGGTCGAACAGGTTCTCGCCTGCGGCGAAGGCCACCAGATGGCGGCCGAAGTTGTGCTCGCCGTAGGCGTCGAAGCGGAAATAGCTGTGCAGCAGGTAGCGGTTGCGGTCGTCGTCGAACTGGCGGCCGCTGAGGCGGCCCTGCAGGCTGAGAATGCCGATGCGGGGACGAGAGAGGCGCACCTGAGCGGTCGCCATGTTGCGCGCCACCTGGGGAATCCAGTTGCCGATGAGCTGCGGTTCGGGCGCGAACTGGGTCACGGTCGCATCGGCCAACTGGTAGCCGCCCTCGATGTTGATCCACGACGCCGGCTGCATCGCGTAGTCGAGCGAGATGCCGCGGCTCTCGATCTGGCCGAGGTTTTCGCGCTTCAGAAGTTCCGAGGTTGGCGTGGTGCTGAGCGTCAGCGCGGTGATGGGCCGGTTGACCTGCGTCCAGAAATAGCTGACGCGCAGGCTGGAGCCGAAGCGGCGGATGTCGTCTTGAAATCCGGTCTCCCATCCGGTGGCACGCTCCGAGCGCAGGTTGGGATTGGGCTCGGTGACCTGCTGCGCGACCTGGCCGGTGCGGTAGAGCTCGTTCTCGGTCGGGGCGCGGTAGGCGCGAAAGCCCGAGGCACTCACCGAGAGCGATGGCGTGATGCGCCGCACGATTCCGAGGCGCGGATCAAAGACAGTCTCAGAAAACGACGGCAGCTGAACCGGCGCGGCGGTGCTGGAGAACTGGCGCGCGTTGAAGTTGGAAAAGTGATCGACGCGGGCCGAGCCGATGATCGTCCATTGCGCGGGGGTGAACATCAGTTCGCCCCATACGCCGGTCTGGCGCTGGCGCGCGCTGGTGTCGAGCGTGGTGTTCGGGATCAGGGCGAGTTCGCTGTCCTGAGCGCGTACGTCGTGGGTGTCGGCTCCGGCAAGCACGAAGGCACGCGTGCCCATACTGTGACGCCAGCGGAGAGCCGCTCCTAATTCATCGGCGGGATCGAAGGCGGCGCGCGTGGGCGTCTCCGTGACGCGGGGAGGCCGCACAGCGGAGAAGGTCTGGCGGTAGTGCTCGCTGTCGCCGAAGAGGCGCAGCGCGAAGCTGTGCCAGTCCACGCCGGCCGCCTCGCGCCAGAGCCGTGTGGAGTTCCAGGTGAAGGGCGTGCCGTTGTGGCGAATCTCATTGAGGATGTTGCCGCGCGCGAAGATGCGTCCACCGCCGGGGAGCGAGCGCTCGAATTCCGCGAGGCCGCTTTGGGAGTGGACGTTGGAGGGCTGATCGATGGGGCCGCGGAGGTCGGGCGCGATGAGCGTGTAGCCGTCGGTGGCGATGAGTCCGGCACTGGCGAGGCCGGACCAGGGGCCGCGCTTCAGGGTCGCGAGCACACCGTCGTCGAGAGTGCTTTCGGAGCCGCCGCTGGTGGCGATCTCGAGGCCGCTGGTCCGGGGGCGCACGGGGATGATGCTGATGACACCGCCGATGGCGCTCGATCCGTAGAGGTCGGAGGCTCCGCCGCGCACGACTTCGACGGATTGGATGGCAAGCTCGGGGAGTTCGCCCCAGTGAATCCAGCCGCCAAAGGGATCGTTGAGGGGAATGTCATCGAGGACGACGAGCGAGCGGCTGGCCGCGGTGGAGCCCAGCCCGCGCAGCGAGACGCCTTCAGTGGTGGGATTGGCGACGAGCGAACTGGAGCGGCGGAAGAGCTCGAAGCCGGGCACTTCGCGCAGTTTTCCGGAGAGCGAAGGCGTCGCGGATTCCTGCAGCTGCTGGGTGTCCATGACCCGCGTGCTGGCCGGGCTGTCGGAGGATCCGAGCGGCGAGCGATAGGCGGTGACGGTGACGGTTTCGAGCGGCTGGCGGAGGATGACGCTGAGCGGTTCCCGGCCGGTAATCGTAACAACGTCGGCTACATAATGGGCGGCGGAGATTTCGATCTGGGCCGGCGGATGGGAGAGCGTGAAGCTGCCATCGGCGGCGGAGACGGCGAGGCGATGGCCGTCGACATCGGTGATGGTGGCCGAGGGGATCGGGTCGCCATGCGCGGTTCGCACCGTGCCATGGATTGCCACGCCGGTCTGGGCGGAGACGGCAGACGCGGAGACAAGGATGAGAAAAAACAGGACGCGGCTGAGTTGGCGCATGGGGAATCGAGGATCAGGACCGGCCTTGAGCCGAGTATATCTTCCGCACTGCTTCGATGCGGTTGGGGCCCTCGTCGTGCAGATCGGCGAGCAGGGCGGCGATGGTTGTGCCGAGCAGGGGATGACGAAGTTCGGGGGCAATCTCGGCCAGCGGCGCGAGAACGAAGCGGCGCTCGGCGAGGCCGGGATGCGGCAGGGTGAGCCGGGGCGAGCGGACGACGAGGTCGCCGAGCAGGAGCAGGTCGAGATCGAGCGAGCGCGGGCGGTTGGGCAGGTCACCGGCGCGGTTGCGACCGTAGTGGCGTTCCGTGGCGAGGAGGAAGTCGAGCAGCGCTTCCGGATCGAGCGCGGTGGTCAGGGTGACGGCTGCGTTCACAAAGGCGGGCTGGTCTGCAAAGCCGACGGGTTCGGTGCGGTAGAGCGAGGATCGCGCAGCGATTGTGCCGGCGCGAGCGAGATCGTCCATCGCGGCGACGATGGTTTGCTCGGGCGTGCCGGCGGGCGAGGGGAGATTGGCTCCGAGCGAAATGGCAGCCAGGCGGGTCACAAGGCCACAGTACACGAGGCGCGCAGCCGAACCGATGCGACGTTCGCGTTATGCTCAAAAGCGATGAGGATAGGCTTCTTTGGAGGCAGCTTCGACCCGCCGCACCGCGGGCACATCGCGCTGGCACGGCTGGCGATGGAGAATGTGGCGCTGGAGCGGGTTATTTTCGCGCCGGTGGGCGTGCAGCCGCTCAAACGGGACCGGCCCCAGGCCAGCTTTGCGGATCGCGTGGAGATGACGGCGCTGGCGATTGCGGGCGAGACGGGCATGGAGCTGTCGCAGATCGACGCGCCGCGCGCCGACGGGCGGCCGAACTACACGGTCGAGACGGTGCGCGCGCTGCGCGAGACGCTTCCGGGCGACGACCAGCTGTTCTGCCTGATGGGCGCCGATTCGTTTCTGAGCATCAGCAAGTGGTATCGGGCCGCCGACCTGCTGGTGGCGTGCGATTTCGTGGTGGCGGCACGGCCGGGCTTCGATCTGGGGAGGATCACTTCGGCGCTGCCGGCCAGCATCTCGGTGGCGGCGTGCGACGAGGCGAGCGGCGACAATCTGGTGCTGTGCCTGATTGGGGCGGCGCATCGGGAGGCGCGGCTCTATCTGCTGCCGCATCTGCAGGAACCGGCCTCGGCGACGGGGATTCGCCGGTCGCTGCGCCATGGCGAAGAGCCGCAGTGGGACCTGGATCCGGCGGTCGCCGCGTATATCGCGGAGCACGGGCTCTACCGCGACACGCGAGCCTCCTGAAGGCTGCGCCTGCAAATCCGCAGCCACTTGCCGTACCATCGAACGAGCAGGCGAACCGAGAACCGCTCGACCACCCACGCATGACACTGACCGAAACTCGCAAAATGGTGCTGGCCGCCGTCGCGGCCTGCGATGAGAAAAAAGGGGAAGACACCCGGGTTCTGCAACTGGACCCGTCGGATTCCGCCTTTACCGATTTTTTCCTGATCACCAGCACGGCCAACGACCGGCAGTCGCAGGCCATTGCCGACGAGATCGAGCTGCGGCTGAAACGGAATTTTGCGACGTATCCGAACTCGGTGGAGGGGCGGCGCACAGGCGAGTGGATCCTGATGGACTACGTGGACTTCGTGGTCCATATCTTCCTGCGCGACCGGCGGGCGTTCTATGACATCGAGCGGCTGAGGAAGTCGGCGCGGACCATCGACGTGGCGGAGCTGACGGCGGCGCTGACCGAGAAGACGCTGGAGGCGCGGAAGAAGGCTCCGGTGAAGCGCGTGGCGAAGAAAGCCGCGGCGAAGAAGGCTCCGGCCAAAAAGGCTGCGAAGAAAAGCGCGAAAAAGACGGCGAAATCCTCAACGAAGCGCGGGAAATAGGTTCGTGCCGAAGGCATCGTTCACCTTCATCGATCTGTTCGCCGGCATCGGCGGGATGCGGATGGGGTTTGAGGCTGCGGGTGGGCGCTGCGTTTTCACGAGCGAGTGGAATCCGTTTGCGCGCAGGACCTACGAGGCCAATTTTGGCACGAGCGAGGCATTCGCCGGAGACATCCGCGAACAGAATGAGGACGCGGTCCCCGATCACGATGTGCTGGTAGGGGGATTTCCCTGCCAGCCATTTTCGATCGCCGGCGTGAGCAAGAAGAATGCCCTGGGGCGGCCGCATGGATTCGCGTGCGCCACGCAGGGCACGCTGTTCTTCGATGTGGCGCGCATTCTGGCGGCAAAGCGGCCGCGAGCCTTCCTGCTGGAGAATGTGAAGAACCTGGTCAGCCACGACCGCGGGCGCACGTTTCGCGTGATCCGGCAGACGCTGGAAGAGGAGCTGGGGTATCAGATTTCCTGGCGCGTGATCGACGCGGCGCACTTTGTGCCGCAGCATCGCGAGCGGATCCTGATCGCCGGCTTTCGCGAGGCTTGTGGGTTCGACCTTGGGGATCTGACGCTGCCCGGGAAGGAATCGACGCTGCGGGCGATCCTGCATCCGGAAGACGGGAGCGAAAAAGCCGAGGAGCCGTACACGCTGGCGCCGAGCGCGCAGGTGAATCCGAAATACACGCTGACCGACAAGCTTTGGGCGTATTTGCAGGCCTATGCTGCGTAGCATCGCGCCGCGGGCAATGGGTTCGGGTTCGGACTCGTCGATGGCGACTCGATCGCGCGGACGCTGTCGGCGCGGTATTACAAGGATGGATCGGAGATCCTGGTGAGCCGCGGCGAGGGGGAAAATCCGCGCCGGCTGACGCCGCGCGAGTGCGCACGGCTGATGGGTTTTCCGGACAGCTTTCGCATTCCGGTCTCGGACACGCAGGCTTACAAGCAGTTCGGGAACAGCGTAGCGGTGCCGGTGATCGCGGCCGTCGCCAACGCGATGCAGCCGTTCATTCTCGGTTCGGCTGAAGTCGCCGAGCGGCGTCCTCGGGCGGCGGCGGTGAGACTTCCCTTCCCGCCGGAGCCGGTTCTGGTTTCGTCATGACCGACGTTCACACGCGCGAGCAGCGAAGCCGCAATATGGCGGCGATCCGCTCGCGCGATACTCAGCCGGAGGTGCGGGTGCGGCGCGTGCTCCACGCGATGGGGCTGCGCTTCCGGCTGCATCGCAGGGATCTGCCGGGGCGGCCGGATATCGTGCTGCCGAAGTTCCGCACGGCAATTTTCGTGCACGGCTGCTTCTGGCACTGCCACCGCTGCAAATACGGATCGGTGATACCGGCAACGCGGGCGGAGTTCTGGGCTGCGAAACGCGGCGGCAACGTCGCGCGCGATCGCCGCAATGCCGCGGAACTGCGGCGTCTGGGGTGGCGCGTGGTTGTGCTGTGGGAGTGCGAGGTGCGGACCGACGAAGCGGCGCAGGCCAGGGTGCAGAGGCTGCGCATTGGCGGCTGAGATAGCATCGATTCGGATGACTGAACTGGGCAATCTCCCCACCGAAGCGCGTAATCCGGCGTCGGAGCGCATCGACGAAGTCTCGACGGTCGAGATGCTGCGCATGATGCACACGGCCGATCAGGAAGCAGTCGAGGCAGTCGGGCGCGTGCTGCCGCAGATCGCCACGGCGGTCGATGCGGTTGCCGCGCGCATCGAAGCGGGCGGCCGGCTTTTTTACCTGGGCGCAGGAACCTCGGGGCGGCTCGGGGTGCTCGATGCCTCGGAGTGCCCGCCGACCTACAACACGCCCCCCGAACTGGTGCAGGGGATCATCGCCGGCGGAGATGTGGCGCTGCGGCGGTCGACCGAACGGGCCGAGGACAGTCCCGAACTGGGCGCGAGCGATCTGGAGACGCATGGCTTCGCTCCGGGAGACGCGCTGGTGGGCATCGCCGCCAGCGGCCGGACGCCTTACGTGCTGGGAGGGATGGAGCACGCTCGGCGAATCGGCGCGCTGACGATCGGGCTGACCTGCGTAGCGGCTTCTCCGGTCGCGCAGGCGGCGCAGATTGCGCTTGTGCCGGAGACCGGCCCCGAAGTCGTGACCGGATCGACGCGGATGAAGGCAGGCACGGCGACGAAGCTGGTGCTCAACATGCTGTCCACAGGCGCGCTGGTGCGGCTGGGCTACGTGTACGGCAACCTGATGGTGAACGTGCAGCCCACCAACATCAAGCTGGCCGACCGGGCGGCGCGCATCATCGCGAGCATCACCGGGCTCGATTCCGAAGCGGCGGCGCAGCTGCTGGCGCGGGCCGAGACGGTGAAGACAGCCGTGGTGATGCAGAAGCTGGAGCTGAACCGCGCGGACGCCGAGGCGCTGCTGGCGGCGCATCACGGACGGCTGAAAGATACCCTGAGAACGAAGACCTCATGAAAGCTACGCAGTTTGAATTTCGCTTCCGCCTGTTGATCGGGGTGGCGCTTTACGTCGTGGGATTCTGGGCGCCGTGGAATTTGCTGGCCGGGCCGAGCGCGGCGCCGGCGACCACGGCATGGCTGGCCATCCCCACGCTGGTCGACCGCTGGGGCTGGATCCGTCTGGACCAGGCATCGCTGGCCGTTACCTGGGTGGCGATCGCCTTTGCCTTCCTGGGCGCGGCGTTGCGCGTGTGGGGGACGGCGTATCTGAGCGCGTCCGTGGTGCACTCGGGTGCGATGCACGGCGAGCGGTTGATGGCGTCGGGGCCGTACCGTTTCGTACGAAATCCTCTATATCTGGGCTCGTACCTGGTGGGGCTGAGCATCGCGATCCTGATGCCGCCGTCGGGCGCGGCCGTATTTGTAGTTCTACTGGCGGTGTTCTATGTCCGGCTGATGCTGGGTGAGGAGGCTTTTCTCACGAGCCGGTCCGGGGAGGCTTATCTGGAGTACAAGCGCCAGGTGCCGCGGCTCGTGCCGTGGCGGTGGCCGAAGATTGCAGCTGCCCCAGCACATCCGGAATGGCTGGTCAGCATCGCGGCGGAGTTGTTTCCCATCGGGTACGCCGGATGCCTGGCTGTGCTGGCATGGCGTTATGAGCCCCACGTGCTCATCCAGTGCGTGCTGGTGAGCTTCGGGCTTTCGCTGGTCATGCGGGCGTTTCTTCCGAAGACGGCAGCGACCGCGGAGTAGCGCGGGGCAGCGGTCAGGAAGTGTGGCCCGGGGCCGGAGCGTCTTCGGCTTCCGGATCCGCGGTGGCTGTATTGCCGCGGGTAGCCCAGAGGATGCAGGCGAAGAAGACGGCGACGAACAAGAGGATGAGACCGACGGTGTTGGGGGTTCCGGCCATGATGTGACTCCAGTAAGAAAAGAGTCTCCCTGGCTGGCTTTCGTTGTCCGCTGAGACAAAGAACTCCCCACCTCAGTCAGGAGTCCGGCGCCGCATTCGCCGAAAAGGCTCAGTGATCCTTAGCTACCACCGACAGGTCTTCGTTATCGGCATTCGAGGTGTGACCATGGGTCGCCCACAGAATGCAGAAGGCAAAGACAAGCGGCATAATCAGGACCACAAAAATCGTGCTGGGAGTTGGGCCCATATCACGCTTCCCCGCGACTATTCTGCGCGTCCCACCGATTTGTGAAGGCCTTTTTTGATGACACGCACAATCGGAGGTAACTTTTCCCTTTTGCGCGGCGTCTTAACACGCACAAGCGCGCCCTTTTTGTAGCTGGGATGGGAGACCTCCAATGAAGACCCCTTCCGTATGGCTCTGTTCGGCTCTGGTGTCCGCTCTGTTCTTTGCCTCTCTCGCAACTCCAGCCTTCGCTCAGGATGTCGGCCTCGGCAGTGGTCCCCGCAGCGGGAGCATCTTCGCCGAGGTTTCCGCTGCCCGCACCGGGCAGGGGGCCGGAGTCGTGTGGGGTGGAAGCGCGGGCGGTTATCTCCAGGGCCGCGTGCTGGGCTTTGTGGCGCGAGCCACGGTTCTGCCGGGCAACGGCGATATTCACGTTTACGATGCGGTGGTCGGTCCGCGGCTCGCGGCCACGCTTCCCTTTGTTCGGCTGTGGCTGGAGGCGGGAGGCGGAGTCGGCTACAGCGGCGGCTATTACGGCGCAACGGGCAATGCCATCGCCCGGGACTGGGGCGCCGCGTGGCAGGCCGATCTGGGCGTTGCGCACCGTCTTTCCTCGCGGCTGGAGTGGCGGATGCTGGAGGTTGGGTACTCCCGCATCTACACGGGGTCGAATGTGTCGCCGGTCATGGCCAGCACGGGACTGACCGTGCGCCTCTGGTAAAAGGCGCGGCGCCTTATCAGACTGCGGCGATGGCGGTGAAGGCCTGTTGTGCTGCGCCGATGGTCTGCCGGACGTCCGCCTCGGTGTGAGCCGTGCCGATAAAGGCGGCCTCGAACTGCGAAGGCGGGAGCCAGATGCCCGCTTCCAGCATGGCGCGGTGGAAGGCGGCGAAGCGCTTTGTGTCGGATTGGGCGGCCTGCTCGTAGCTGGTGACGGGGCCGGAGGTAAAGAACCAGGTCACCATCGACCCCACGCGGTTCGTCGTGAGAGGAACGCCAGCCGAGGCTGCGGCCGCCGCAACTCCGTCGGCCAGCATGGCGCTCAGCTTTTCGAGTTTGGGGTAGACCTCGGCACGATGTTGCTGGAGATACCCGACCGTCGCCAGGCCGGCGGCCATGGCCAGTGGATTGCCGCTCAGGGTTCCAGCCTGATAGACCGGGCCGAGCGGCGCGAGCTGATCCATGAAGGAGCGCTTCCCGCCAAAGACTCCAACCGGAAGCCCGCCGCCGACGATCTTGCCCAGGGTCACGAGGTCCGGATCGAGGCGGTAGAGTTCGCAGGCTCCGCCGAGAGCGACACGGAAGCCGGTCATGACCTCGTCGACGATCAGGAGCGCTCCGTGTTTTGCGGTGAGCGCGCGGAGCCCCTGCAGATAGCCCTGCGCGGGCGCGATGCATCCGGCGTTGCCGACGACCGGCTCGACGATGATGGCGGCGACCTCGCCCGGATGCGCGGCGAAGGCGGTCTCCACGGCGGAGAGGTCGTTGTAAGGGAGAGCCAGGGTGAGATGGGCAATCTCTTCGGGAACGCCGGCCGAGCCGGGGATGCCGAAGGTGGCGACACCGGAGCCGGCCTTCACCAGGAGACCGTCGGCGTGGCCGTGGTAGCAGCCCTCAAACTTGACGATGATTTTGCGGCCGGTGACGGCGCGTGCGAGGCGGATGGCCGACATGGTCGCCTCGGTACCTGAACTCACGAAGCGCAGCTTTTCGATGGCCGGGCAGCAGGCGATGATCTTTTCGGCCAGATCGGCTTCGGCGGCCGTCGATGCACCGAAGCTGGCGCTGTTCGCCGCCGCACGCTGGATGGCCTCGACCACCGGGGGGAAGGCGTGGCCGAGGATCATCGGCCCCCAGGAGCCGAAGTAGTCGATATAGCGGTTGCCGTCCGCATCCCACAAATACGCGCCCTCGCCGCGCGCCACGAAGGGAGGCTCGCTGCCGACGGCGCGAAAAGCGCGTACGGGCGAGTTGACACCACCGGGGAAGAGCTCTTCAGCGCGCTGCCGCAGCGCGATGGAACGGGTCAGGGTGACGGGCATATTTCCAGTATAGGAGGGCCCGGTGGATCTCCCAGGTGACTCGATTCAGGCGAATCGCGGATACTAAGACACGACAATGATGAAACGTGCCGTCCTTGCCCTCACCTGTGCTGGCCTGATCATGACAACGACGACTGCAAGCCCCGAGGCTGCCGACGCCGGCGCGCGCTTCCGCGCTCTTGCCGATCAGTATTTTTCCGATGTGATGTTTCACTACGGGCCGACGAACGCGACTTTCCTGGGATTTCACCAGTACGACACGAAGCTCGAGGACTACAGCCACGCAGCGGTGGATGCGCAGATCGCAGCGCTGAAGGAATTCGAGTGGAAATTCGATGACTTTTCCGAGAACGGCCTGGACGCGAGCACGCGCGCCGATCTTGAAATCATGCGCACGGAGGTGCGCAGCAACCTGCTGGAACTGGAGACGATTCGGCCGTGGCAGAAGAATCCCGACACCTACTCCAGCGGGATCGCCACCAGCGCCTTCGTCCTGATGGAGCGCGACTTTGCTCCGGTGGACGACCGGCTGCGTTCGCTGATTGCCCGCGAAAAGCTGATGCCCGGCGTCTTCGCCGACGCGCAGCAGAATCTCACCAATCCACCCCGCATCTACACAGAGATCGCCCTCGAGCAGCTGCCGGGCATCATCGATTTTTTCCAGCACGATGTGCCGGAGGCCTTCAAAGGCGCGAAGGATCCGGCCACGGTGGCGGAGTTCCGGAACACCAACGCCCAGGTAATTGCGGCGCTGGAAAAGTATGAAGGCTGGCTGAAGACCGACCTGCTGCCGAGGTCGAAGGGCGATTTTCGCATCGGTGCGGATACCTTCCACAAGAAGCTCGCCTACGACGAAATGGTCGACACTCCGCTGAACCGCCTGCTCCAGATCGGCTATGACGATCTGCACCGGAACCAGGCGGAGTTCCAGCGCGTGGCGAAAGAAGTGGATCCGAACAAGACGCCGAAAGAAGTTCTGGCGGAGCTGGCGGCGATCCATCCTGCGCCGGACAATCTTCTGCAGAGCTTTCGCAACACCTTCAACAGCCTGATCGCGTTCATCAACGCGAAAAAGATCATCACCATCCCCTCGACCGTACAACCGACGCTGGAAGAGACGCCGCCCTTCATGCGGGCAACCACCCAGGCATCGATGGATACTCCCGGGCCGTTCGAGAAGCACTCGGCCACGGCGTATTTCAACGTCACCCTGCCGGAAAAAGGCTGGCCGGCGGCGCGTGTGAACGAGTACATGGCAGCATTCAACGAGGGAACCGTCATCAGCACCTCGGTACACGAGGCCTATCCGGGCCACTACGTGCAGTTCCTGTGGGTGAATCACGGCAACCTGAGCACGGTACGCAAGCTGACGGGCGCGAACACCAACGTCGAGGGCTGGGCGCACTACTGCGAACAAATGATGCTGGACGAGGGCTACAACCAGCCCGGCGTGGGCGCGAAAGACGAGCGCGACGCGCATCTGATCCGGCTGGGCCAGCTGCAGGATGCGCTGCTGCGCGACGCGCGCTTCATCGTCGGGATCCGGATGCACACCCAGGACATGACGCTGCACCAGGCCGAGGACTTTTTCGTCAACGAAGGCTACCAGTCGCGGCCGATTGCGGAAGTGGAGACGAAGCGAGGCACTTCGGATCCGACCTACCTCTACTACACGCTCGGCAAGCTGCAGATTCTGAAGCTGCGGTCGGACCTCCGGAAAAAGGAAGGAGCGAGCTTCTCTCTGGAGAAATTTCATGACGACTTCATGCGTCAGGGGCCAGCGCCCATCAAAATTGTTCGCGAGGCGCTGCTGGGCGACGACTCGCCAACGTTGTGAGGAGCCGTCGCATCCTACTCCTTTCTCGCGATAGAATGCCCGGTTCGTGTTAGAGGCTACCCCGAGGAGGAAATCTAAATTAAAGAAATGCCTAAGCAAACGAAAGTACGTAAGGCGATCTTTCCGGCTGCGGGCTTCGGCACGCGCTTTTTGCCGGCCACCAAATCCATCCCCAAAGAGATGCTGGCGCTGGTGGATAAGCCCATCATCCAGTACGGCGTCGAGGAAGCGCTGGCCGCCGGCTGCGATCAGATCGTGATCGTGACCGGACGCGGCAAGTCGGCGATCGAAGACCACTTCGACGTCAGCTATGAACTGGAGTGCACGCTGGAGAAGCGCGGCAAGACCGATCTGCTGGCGGTGAGCCGGCAGGTCTCGCACATGGTGCGGGTCTCCTACGTTCGCCAGAAGGAAGCCATGGGCCTGGGACACGCGGTGCTGATGGCGCGCGATCTGGTCGGCGACGAGCCCTTCGCGGTCATCCTGCCGGACGACGTCATCGATGCCAAAGTCCCCTGCCTGCAGCAGATGATGGATGTCTTCGAGAAGACGCAGTCTTCGATCCTTGCCACCCAGGTCGTCGACGGACCCGCCATCTCCGCTTACGGCGTGCTCGACGGGAAGCCGGTCAACGGCGATCCGCGGCTCTTTGAGATTTCCGGGCTGGTGGAAAAGCCGAAACCGGCCGAGGCACCGTCAAAGAACGCCATCATCGGCCGTTACATCCTCACGCCGAAGATTTTCGATCTGCTGGAGCACACCCCGCTGGGCGCCGGCGGCGAGTTGCAGCTGACCGATGGCATCAAGGGGCTGCTGGAGACGGAAAAGGTCTACGGATACAGCTTCGAGGGCACGCGTCACGATGCCGGCGACAAGTTCGGCATGCTGAAGGCGACCGTCGAGTTTGCGCTGAAGCGCGAGGATCTGGGACCGGCATTCCGGAACTATCTAAAGACGGTAAAGCTATAGGCCTATTGGAGGAAGAATCGAACTGTTCTCGCAACTTTCGCGGGGGCAGAAGCGTCATCTACAACAGGGCCGGGAATGTTGATATAAGCTCTGCGTTTCGCTCTGCTGCTGACCCCGGCCTCTTCTCTTTCATCCTGTATTCACCTTGTCCTCGGGAATGATTTGTCTTCCCGGTCGGGACGGGCGTATCGTCGGTAGTTGTTCGGGTGGCATCCTCGAAACCGGGAGGAGCCGCACTGGAGACAACATGAGCGTTACGCAATTCCGCACGCAGGACGGATCGGCATCCGCGCCGGTCCCGGTGACTTTCCAGACATTGCAGGCAAAGAAGCAGACGGGACAGCCGATCGCCGCCCTGACCGCCTACGACTACGCCACGGCGCGTCTGGTGGACGAGGCGGGGATCGATCTGATCCTGGTCGGCGATTCGCTGGCCCAGGTCGTTCTCGGATACGACAACACGCTGCCGGTGACGGTGGAAGAGATGCTGCACCACACGCGCGCGGTACGTCGCGCGGTCCGGAGCGCGATCGTCGTGGCCGACATGCCGTGGGGCTCGTATCACCTCGGCGTGGAGGAAGGCCTGAAGAATGCGGTGCGCTTTGTGAAGGAAGCCGGGGCGCAGGCGGTGAAGATCGAAGGCGGCGCGAATCGTGCGGAATTGGTGGAGCGACTGACTGCGGCCGAGATTCCGGTCGTCGGTCATCTCGGCCTCACGCCGCAGTCCGTGCACCGGATGGGCGGCTACAAGGTGCAGGGCAAAACCGTCGCCGCCATCAACGAGCTGCTGCACGACGCGCACGCGCTGGAGTCCGCGGGCATCGTTCTGCTGGTTCTGGAAGGCGTCCCGCGGGAAGTAGCGGCACGTATCACGGGCGAGGTCGGCATCCCGACCATCGGCATCGGTGCCGGCCCGGACTGCGATGGGCAGATCCTGGTCATTCACGATCTGGTGAACCTCAGCTTCTCCCAGCCGGCGAAATTCGTTCGCCAGTATGGCAACGCGGCCGCGCTCTTTCGCAAGGCCATCGACGGTTACCGCCACGATGTGGAGAATCGCTCGTTTCCCGCCGACAGCGAGAGCTATCATCTGCCCAGAGAAGTGGCGGCTGCGCTGGATCGCGGCGCGCTTCGCGAAAAAGCCTGACAGGACCGAAAATGCTGATCGCCAAAACCATCGCCGAGGTGCGCGCAGCGCTTGCGAAGCTGCGCGGGGAGAAGAAATGCATCGGGCTGGTCCCGACCATGGGAGCGCTGCACGAGGGGCATCTCTCGCTGGTGCGCGCGGCAAAGGCGCATTGCGGCGCGGTGGTCGCGACGATCTTCGTCAACCCGACGCAGTTCGGTCCCAATGAGGACTTCGCGAAGTATCCGCGGACCTTCGACGCGGACTGCGCGCTTCTGGAGAAGGAGGGCGTCGATGTGCTCTTCGCGCCCGAGGCGGGGGAGATTTATCCGCAGGGCGAGAGCACGCGGGTGGAGGTCGCGGGGATCTCCGGTCGTCTGGACGGGCAGTCCCGGCCCGGGCATTTCGTGGGGGTCGCTACGGTCGTCACGAAGCTGTTCAACATCGTGCAGCCGCATCATGCTTTCTTTGGGCAAAAGGATGCCGCGCAGGTCGCGGTGCTGCGACGGATGGTCCGGGATCTGCACTTCGATCTGGAACTGATCGTCTGCCCGATTGTGCGCGAGGCCGACGGCCTGGCGATGAGCTCGCGGAATCGCTACCTGTCTCCCGAGCAGCACCAGCAGGCACTGGTGCTGCACCGCGCGCTGCGGCGCGTGGAGGCAGAGGTCGCAGCCGGCACGGTCGATTCGTCTCCGCTCATCGATTCGGGACTGGCGGTGCTGGCGGACGAGCCGGAGATTCGCGTGGACTACTTCCGCATCGTCGATCCGGAGACTCTGGAGGATGTCTCCGATGTGACGGCGGGCGCGCTGGTCGCGGTGGCGGCGGCGGTAGGCCCGGCGCGCCTGATCGACAATGTGGTGATTCCGCGGCGGTGAGGCGGCTGCCGGCACGGCAGACGCTACAAGTCCTGGCTTCTCACCCGAAAAACTCCTTTGATCCTTTCGGGGGAACGTACGCAAATCTGAATATGCGTCTTCTCGCGGAAGCCAGCGCCGTCGTAGATGGCCGGGCCTTCGATGAAAACACCACGGACAGAGTCGAAGGGCTGCAATTGCCGGACCTCCCTGACTTTGTGGAGGTGATTGATGACGGCGCAATCCAGGCGCCGCAGCAGGAGATCGACACCGCCCGCATTCGACGGAAGCGGTCTCGCCGAGCGCTCCATGTTGGCGTGGAGGCTCTGCCAGGCGAGTTTGACGGCTTCAGTCCCGTTGGAAGAGATCAGATCGAGGCAGAAACCCAGGTCTACAACGGCGCCAACGACAAAAGGGTCGGTGACCTTCGCCTTTCGCTTTTGCAGCTCCATGGCCCAGTCGAGGCCGCGGCGCGGATTGGTTTCCCAGAAGTAGATTCCCGAACCAAGCCAGTCATAGTCGTTCTCGCTGGGTTTGAAATCTTCCCCGGACAGTAATGCCTCGCCCACGGATCTGTCGCAGCCGTGGTAAGCGAGAACAAAGGAAGAGGCAAGAGTGTGCAAGGGGACCCAGGAGGCAGGGCTAGCGGTACGGCTCCGCGAGCTCGCCCTGTTCGGTGAGCACGCCC